>CALDKM010000154.1:0-4593 GCA_937898875.1 uncultured Pseudomonadota bacterium
GACGTCGGACCGGTGTCTCCGGTCGCGCGAGCGTTCGGCGTCGCCTCGCGGCCGCGCAGTCTACAACGTGGACGCCCGGGGGGCCGCTGGACTACCATCTCAACCCCGACCGCGCCCGCCGCTCCATGGACGCAACCACGTTCGCCGCCGAGATCGAGACGCACCGCCGCTACCTGATGCGCGTCGCGCAACTGCAGCTGCGCGACCGCGACGCGGCGCAGGACGTGGTGCAGGACACGCTCGTCGCCGCGCTGTCGGGCGCGGGCGGGTTCGACGGCCGGTCCAGTCTCAAGACCTGGCTCACCGGGATCCTCAAGCACAAGATCGTCGACGCGATCCGGCGCAAGGCGAAGGCGCCGGTGCCCCTTTCGGTGCTCGACGACGAGGGCACGATCGACGACTTCGACGCGATGTTCCGGTCCGACGGGCGCTGGGACGCCCCGCCGGCCGACTGGGGCGATCCGGAGGCCGCGCTCAACCAGCGCCAGTTCTTCGACGTGATGGAGTTCTGTCTCGAGAAGCTCCCGCCCCAGGCCGGCCGCGTGTTCATGATGCGCGAGGTGATGGAGCTGGAAACCGAGGAGATCTGTAAGGAACTGGCGATCACCGCGAACAACCTCTGGGTGATCCTGTACCGCGCCAGGATGGCGCTGCGCGTCTGTCTGGAGCAGCACTGGTTCGCCGGCGGCGCCCGCCGCTCGACCCCGGCGTGATTCGGAGGACCGGATTCGATGGCCATGAGCTGGCTCGACGTGAAGCACCAGTGCAAGGACGTCACGCGCCTGGTGTCGATGTCGCAGGACGTGCGGCTGCCGTGGCTGCAGCGGCTCAAGGTGCGCCTGCACCTCTCGGTCTGCGCGGCGTGCGCGCGGTTCGAGGCGCAGGTGCGCTTCCTGCGCGAGGCGGCGCGGCGGTACAAGTCGTGATGCGAACGTCGTCGGACCCGGCCGGGCATCGCGCCGGCGCGCCGCGTCGGAAGAGGGCGGGACTTCGGTGACCACCATCAGCGTCAACGGGGCCGAACGCATGCTCGCCGGCGAGATGTCGGTCGCCGATCTCGTCCGCGATCTCGCGCTCGAAGGCAAGCGCATCGCCGTCGAGGTGAACGGCGAGATCGTCCCGCGCAGCCGCTACGCCGAGACGCGGCTCGTTGCCGGCGACCGTCTCGAGATCGTCGGCGCCGTCGGCGGCGGCTGACAGGCCCGCCCCCGGCGCGGGCGTACAATTCGCGCATGAACGCACCCCATCCCGCCCCACCGGACGACCCGCTGGTGATCGCGGGCCGGGCCTACCGGTCGCGGCTCCTCGTCGGCACCGGCAAGTACCGTGATTTCGCGCAAACCCGCGAGGCGGTCGTCGCGTCCGGCGCCCGGATCGTCACCGTCGCGATCCGCCGCACGAACATCGGCCAGGATGCGAGCGCGCCGTCGCTGCTCGACGCGCTGCCGCCTTCCGAGTTCACGTATCTCCCCAACACCGCCGGCTGCTACACGGCCGACGACGCGGTGCGCACGCTCAGGCTCGCGCGCGAGCTGCTCGACGGCCACAAGCTCGTCAAGCTCGAGGTGCTGGGCGACAAGGACACGCTGTTCCCCGACGTGCGCCAGACGCTCGCGGCGGCCGAGACGCTCGTGCGCGACGGCTTCGACGTGATGGTGTACACGTCCGACGACCCGATCGTCGCGCGCGAGCTGGAGGCGATCGGCTGCGTCGCGATCATGCCGCTCGCCTCGCTGATCGGCTCGGGCATGGGGATCCTGAACCCGTGGAACCTGAAGCTCATCCTCGAGCAGGCGAAGGTGCCGGTGATCGTCGACGCCGGCGTCGGCACCGCGTCGGACGCCGCGATCGCGATGGAGCTGGGATGCGCGGGCGTGCTGATGAACACGGCGATCGCGCAGGCGCGCGAGCCGGTGCGCATGGCGCGCGCGATGAAGCTCGCGGTCGAGGCGGGTCGCGAGGCATTTCTCGCGGGACGCATGCCGCGCAAGCTGTACGCGGCGAGCCCCAGCTCGCCGACCTCCGGCCTCATCGGCTGATGCGCGCCGCGATCCTTTCCGCCGCCGCATTCGCGCTGTCGGCGATCGTTTCCGTCGCGCAGGCGGTGCCTCCGACGCGCGACGAGCTCGCGCAGTGGTGCGCCGGCGCCGAGGACATGGGGCACTGCGGCCGCCTCGTCGAGGAGCAGCAGATGAAGCGCCTCCCGGGGCTCGCGAAGCGCGAGGGCGTCAATCTCAGGGTCGCGCTCTATCCGACCGGGACCGCGACGTTCGCCGACGTCGAGAATCCGCTCCACCCGGTCTCGATCAGCCTGTTCGACTCGATCGATTCGATCAACGCGGTGCTGCTGTTCAAGACGCAGGGCGACCGGGCGACGTTCGTGCTGCTGCAGCGAGTTGGAAACCGGACGACCGAGCTTCCCTCCGAGCCCGCGCTCTCCCCCGACCGGCAGCGCCTCGCGACCGCCGACTTCTGCTCGACCGGCTGCACGAACGAGCTCGTCGTCTGGCGCGTCACGCGCGAGGGCGTCGTCAAGGAGCTTTCGTGGCGGTCGACCGAGGACTGGGCCGATGCGACGCCGCGCTGGAAGGACGCCGACACCGTCGTGGTCGAGTACACGACCGCGAACGACGGGACACTCCGCACGCTCGAGCGCAAGCTCTCGCAGGCCGGCTGGCTGCCGCCGCGCTGACCCCGATGGCCGACGAGGCGCCGGAGATCGTCCGCCGTCCGGTGAGGAGCTACGTGCTGCGGCAGGGGCGCCTGTCGCCCGCCCAGGCGCGCGCACTCGAGACGCTAGCCCCGAGGTACTGCCTGCCCTTCGCCCGCGCGCCGATCGATTTCGCGGCGGTTTTCGGCCGGCGCGCGCCTGCCGTGCTCGAGATCGGCTGCGGCATGGGCGAGACGACCGCCGCGATCGCGCTGGCGCATCCGGATACCGACTTCGTCGGCATCGAGGTGCACGGGCCGGGCGTCGGATCGGTCCTCAATCGCATCGAGCAGTCGTCGCTCGCGAACTTGCGCATGATCCAGCACGACGCAGTCGAAGTCGTCGAGGCGATGATCTCGCACGGCTCGCTCGCGGGCATCCACGTCTACTTCCCCGATCCCTGGCCCAAGAAGCGCCACCACAAGCGCCGGCTGCTCCAGCCGGCGTTCGTGCGCGCGCTCGCGACGCGCCTCGCACCGGGCGGCTACCTGCACGCGGCGACCGACTGGGCGCCGTACGCCGAGGAGATTCTCGCGACGCTCTCCTCCGAGCCGCTGCTCGCGAACACCGCGCAGCGCTACGCGCCCCGGCCCGACTGGCGTCCGCAGACGAAGTTCGAGACGCGGGGTCTCAAGCTCGGCCACGAGGTGTTCGACATCCTGTTTCGCAGGGGGGCGGCCGCCAGTTCCGCTGCCGCTCCCGGCGGCTCGGCGCGGGCGCCCTGACTACCGCGCTTCGTTTCCGCTTCCCCTGCTCCTGGAAACGCCGACCCGTTCGGGTCGCTGCCGGGTCTTTGCTGCGTCCCGACGTCGACGACCACTTTCGACCCGTTGCAGCCTTTCGCACGCGAAGAAACCGGACGTTGGCACGCCTCCTCCATGGGCCGCACCGCGTTCTCCGCGTTTCCCCGCGCGATTGCTCATCTTTTCGGAGTCGCGGAGGTCGGTGCACGCGAGGCTTCACGCGCTTCGTCACTCGCTACGACGGATTGCTGAAAGAACATTCGAATCATTCGCTTTTCACCTAGCACCCGCCCAAGTTCCCGGATCACGCAGTAATTGAGAATAACGACAAGCAGGACGATCTGGAGCGCCCAGAAATGCGGCCACACGATCTCGGAAAGCAGCCTTTCGTTGCCAGCGACGATTCCGCCGGCCTCCTTGGCGAAATCATAGAGTCTCTCGAGATAGTGGATGAAGCTCGCGACCACATAGTAGATGGCGGTCTTCCATACGATGTTATAGACCAGCGGCTTCTCCGGGAATCGATTGATCAGCGGCCAAAGGTCGGCGAGCAGGACAGCCTTGCCGATGATCAGCGCGGCAAGCGCGATCTGTGCCGACGAAGTGACCGGCAGCCCCGTTCCCTCCGTCATGAGGACTCTGACCCACCCGACGATGTGCAGAGCGATGAAGAAGAAGAGGGTTGGCGGCAATACGGCCAGAAACTCTTCCTTCACCTTTTCGACAGCTTTGTTCATCGCAGTTACGCGCTAGTTCGCCTTGGCGAGCGCCGGCGGGTTCCAGGTGCCCTCACCCGGGGGCAGAATCGACGGCGCCTCGGTCTTCGGCCAATACAGGCGCATCACCAGGTAGATGGGGCCATCCGGCGCCGGCAGCCAGTTCGACTCCTTGTCCATGCCGGGCGAGTCCTTCTGGATGTAGAGCGTCAGCGAGCCATCCTTGTTCTTCTTCATCGACGGCAGCATCGGCGAGTTGAGGAGATAGCGATTGATCGGGTTCTTGATCAGCAGCTGCGTCTTGCCGTCGTACATGGTTACCGACCAGAAGGCGTTGACCGGCGGGAACTGGTCCTTGGCGAAGGTCAACGTGTACTTGTGCTTGCTGCCGTCGAGCACGTCGCCGTTGGCCAGCGTCTTGGTG
>CALDKM010000155.1:0-20619 GCA_937898875.1 uncultured Pseudomonadota bacterium
AGCAGAAGGCCGGCAAGAAGCGCATGAAGGCCGTCGGCAGCGTCGAGATCCCGCAGGAGGCGTTCCTCGCCATCCTCAAGGTCGGCGAGAAATGACCGCCCCGGGAGCGACGGACTGCGGCATCGGGGGCGCGAGCGGCGGCGTCCCGGCGGCCGGCCGTGAGAGAATGCGGCGGCCCGGGACCTCCGGACTCCGACACCCTCGATGAATTTCGCGCTGATCCTGTTCCTCCTCACGGTCGCGACCGGCCTCGTCTGGGCGCTCGACCGCTTCGTGCTCGCGCGTCGGCGCGCGGCGGACGAGCCGGTGCCGGCGTGGATCGAGTACCCGGTGAGCTTCTTCCCGGTGCTGCTGGTCGTGTTCCTGCTGCGGAGCTTCGTCGCGGAGCCGTTCAAGATCCCGTCGTCGTCGATGCGGCCGACCCTCGAGGTCGGCGACTTCATCCTCGTCAACAAGTTCGCCTACGGCCTGCGGCTGCCGATCCTGGAGAAGAAGGTCGTGCCGACCGGCGACCCGAAGCGGGGCGACGTCATCGTGTTCCGCTACCCGGTGAACCCGTCGCAGGACTTCATCAAGCGGGTCGTGGGCCTCCCGGGCGACACCGTCGAGTACCGCGACAAGAAGCTCACGGTGAACGGCAAGCCGGTCCCGCGCACCCCCGACGGCAACTACAGCTGGCTCGAAGGGCTGCGCTTCGAGACCACCGATCGCTACGTCGAGCGCGCGGACGCGGGTCCCGTCCCCCGCGACTACGCGGTGGCCGTCAGCGCCCAGGCGCCGACCGTCTACCCGCAGAACGTCCGGTCGTTCCCGGGACGGGAACTCTGCGACTACAATAACGAAGGCTTTGCCTGCCGCGTGCCGCCCGGGCACTACTTCATGATGGGCGACAACCGCGATTTCTCGGACGACAGCCGGTACTGGGGCTTCGTTCCCGACGATCACATCCGCGGCAAGGCGTTCTTCATCTGGTTCAACTGGGACGACATCTCGAGCCTCGCGTTCAAGCGCGTCGGGAGCGGGATCCGGTGAGGGGAGGGATGATGACGGCATCGAAGGTCTCACAGCGCGGTCTTTCGATGATCGGATTCCTCTTCGTGGCGGCCGTCATCGTCGTCGTCGCGATCGTCGGATTCCGGATGGTGCCGTCCTACGTCGAGTACTTCACGATCCGGTCCGCGATCGAGAAGTCGCTGCGCGACGCGCCCGACCCGACGACGGCGGTCATCAAGAAGTCCTTCGAGAAGTACATCGCGGCCGACTACATCGACTCGGTCACCGCGGCCGACCTCAACGTGGAGAAGGTCGGCAACACGATCACGGCGTCGCTTTCCTGGCAGAAGCAGCTGCACATGGTCGGGAACGTCAGCCTGCTGCTGGACTTCGACGTGTCGGCGAGCAGGTAGCCCGCGTCCCGCGCATGCCGGACGCGCTCCGCGGGCGGCTGGGCCACGTCTTCGGCAAGCCCGAACTCCTCACGCAGGCGCTGACGCACCGCAGCCACGGCGCGCGCCACAACGAGCGGCTCGAATTCGTAGGCGACGCGGTGCTGAACTGCGTCGTCGCGCTCGCGCTCTACGAGCGATTTCCCGCCACCGACGAGGGCGACCTGTCGCGGGCGCGCGCCAGCCTCGTCAACCGCGACACGCTCGCGCGGATCGCGCGCCTGCTCGACCTGGGCGATGCGATCCGACTCGGCGAGGGCGAGCAGCGCAGCGGCGGCGCCGACCGCGGCTCGATCCTGGCGGATGCCCTCGAGGCGGTGTTCGGCGCGGTGTTCCTCGACGGCGGCTTCGAGGCGGCGCGCCGCGTGATCGTCGCAGCCTACGGGGACGAGCTCGCGCTCGCGGACCCGGCGACGCTCGGCAAGGATCCCAAGACGCGACTCCAGGAATGGCTGCAGGCGCGCAGGATTTCCGTTCCCGAGTACGCGGTCGTCGGCACCCACGGCGAGGCGCACGCCCAGCAGTTCGCCGTCGAGTGCCGGATTCCCGCGCTCGGCGTGGCCGCGCCGGGCGTCGGCGCGAGCCGTCGGGCGGCGGAGCAGGACGCGGCCGAGCGCGCGTGGGGCGAGGTCGTCTCGCCGGCGACGGGGCGGAGCGCGGGGCGCGGGCCGTGAGCGACGAAGCCGTCCACCGCTGCGGACACGTGGCGATCGTCGGCCGGCCCTCGGTCGGCAAGTCGACGCTGGTCAACGCGCTCGTCGGAGAGCGCATCAGCATCACGTCGCGCAAGGCGCAGACGACGCGCCACCGGATCGTCGGCGTCCTGACCGAACCCGGCATCCAGTACGTGTTCGTCGACACCCCCGGGTTTCAGACGCGCCACGGGTCCCCGCTCAACGCGCGACTCAATCGCGCCGTGCGCGAGGCGCTGGCCGACGTCGACGTGGTCGTATGGACGATCGACGCGTCGCGCGTCAACGAGGCGGACCGGCGCGTGCTCGCGCTCGTTCCCGCGGGCAAGCCGGTCATCGTGGCGCTGAACAAGGTCGACCTCGTCGACGACAAGGACGCGTTGCTGCCGCGGATCGCCGAGATCGCGACGCTGCGCGAGTTCGCGGCCGTCGTGCCGGTGTCGGCGGAGCGCGGCACGCAGCTCGATGCGCTCAAGGGCGAGATCGCCAGACTGCTTCCGGCCGGGCCGCCGGTCTACGGGCCCGAGGACCTGACCGACCGGGACGAGCGCTTCCTCGCCGCCGAGTACGTGCGCGAGCAGATCTTCCGGCGACTGGGCGACGAGGTCCCCTACGCGACGACCGTCGGCATCGAATCGTTCGAGCACGAGGGCGACGCGCGCCTCATTCACGCCGTCGTCTGGGTGGACAAGCCCGGTCAGCGCGCGATCCTGCTGGGGCAGGGCGGCGAGACGATGAAGACGATCGCGACGGAGGCGCGCAAGTCGATGCTGCGCCTGTTCGGCGGCCGCGTGCACCTCGAGGTCTGGGTGCGCGTCAAGAAGGGCTGGGCCGACGACGACGCGTCGCTCGCGAGGCTGGGCTACTAGCGCCGGCCAGCGCGATGACCCGTCCGTCCGCACGTCTCATTCCCGTCGGGGGGGCCTGATGGCGCGTCGCGAGGTCGAGCGGCGCGTCGACCGCCCCGCGTTCGTGCTCCACGCCTGGCCCTACAAGGAGACGAGCCTGATCGTCGAGGCGTTCGCCGAGGGCGAGGGGCGCGTCGCGATGGTTGCGCGCGGTGCCAAGCGTCCGCGTTCCGAGCTCCACGGCGTGCTGCAGGCGTTCCAGCCGGTCACGCTGTCGTGGTCCGGCGCAGGGGAGCTCAAGACGCTGGTGCGCGCCGAATGGCGCGGCGGCATGCCGCTGCCCTCGGGCTCGGCGCTCCTTTGCGGCTTCTACCTGAACGAGCTGCTGCTGAAGCTCCTTCCGCGCGAGGACCCGCATCCGCGACTCTACGCGGCGTATCGCGATGCGCTCGCCGAGCTCGCCGCCGGCGCCGCGCAGGCGCCGGTGCTGCGCCGGTTCGAGCTCGCGCTGATGGCGGAGCTGGGCTACGCGCTGCAGCTCGCGACGGACGCCGACACCGGCGAACCGATCGCGCCGGACGCGCGCTACCATTACGCCTTCGACCGCGGCGCGCAGCGCCGCGCGCCTCCGCCCGGCGTGCGCTGGCCGCTGGTGCGCGGCGCGACGCTGATCGCGCTGGCGGAGGGACGCTACGACGAGGCGGCGACGGCTGCCGAGGCCAAGCGGCTGATGCGCGAGATCATCGACCACCATCTCGAGGCCCGGACGATCATGAGCCGCAAGGTGGTGCGCGACCTGATGGCTCTCGACGAGGAAGGCAACGAATGATCGAGCTCGGCGTCAACATCGACCACGTCGCGACGATCCGCCAGGCGCGCCGCACCTACGAGCCCGACCCCGTGTGGGCGGCCGTCGAGGCGCACCTGGGCGGAGCGGACGGGATCACCGTGCACCTGCGCGAGGACCGCCGGCACATCCAGGACGAGGACGTGCGGCGGCTGCGCGAGCTCACTCACATCAAGCTCAACCTCGAGATGGCGGCCACGCCCGCGATGGTCGACCTCGCGTGCAGCCTCGGGCCCGAGATGGCGATGCTGGTGCCCGAGGGCCGGCAGGAGGTCACGACCGAAGGCGGGCTCGACGTGGCGGGACAGCGCAAGGCGCTCGCGGGCGTGGTGAAGCGCCTCGCGGACGCCGGCATCGTCACGAGCGTGTTCATCGACGCGGATCCATCGCAGATCGACGCCGCCGCCGGCATCGGTGCGCGCGTCTGCGAAATCCACACGGGTCCGTACGCGCACGCGTTCCACGCGAAGGGCCGCGACGCGGAGAGCGCGGCCGTCGTGGCCGAGCTCGCGAAGATCCGCGCCGCCGGCGAGGCGATCCGCGCGGCGGGCATGCGCTTCAACGCGGGCCACGCCCTCAACTACTTCAACGTGCAGCCCGTCGCCCGGCTGCCCGGCGTCCGCGAACTGCACATCGGGCATGCGATCGTGTCGCGCGCCGTGTTCGCCGGCATGCGCGAGGCGGTGCGCGAGATGAAGCGGCTGATCCGCGAGGGCGCGGCGACGGGGCAGGGGCGCTCGCCGTGACGCCGACCGCGCGCGGGCCGGTGATGCTCGACGTCGAGGGACTCGAGCTCACCGCCGCCGACCGCGAGCGCGTTGCCCACCCGCTCGTCGGCGGCGTCATCCTGTTCTCGCGCAACTACGCGGATCCGGCGCAGCTCGCGGCGCTGATCGCGTCGATCCGCGCCGTGCGCGAACCGCCGCCGATCGTCGCCGTGGACCACGAAGGAGGGCGCGTGCAGCGGTTTCGCGCCGCCTTCACCGCGATCCCGCCGATGCGCCTGCTTGGCGAATCCTGGGACCGCGACGTCGCGCAGGCAGCGCGCGAAGCCGAGGCTCTCGGCCGCACGATCGCCGGCGAGCTGCGGCCGCTCGCGATCGACTTCAGCTTCACGCCGGTGCTCGACCTCGACTACGGCAGCTCGGCGGTGATCGGCGACCGCGCGTTCCACCGCAATCCCAACGCGGTCGCACACCTCGCCACGGCGCTGCGCCGCGGGCTGAACGCGGGAGGCATGGCGGCCGTGGGCAAGCACTTCCCCGGACACGGGTTCGTCGCAGCCGATTCGCACACCGACGTGCCGGTCGACGACCGGCCGATGGCCGCGATCGCGGCGGGCGACCTCGTGCCGTTCGGCGCGCTCGTGCACGGCGGCCTCGAGGCGATCATGCCCGCGCACGTGATCTACCCGGAAGTCGACGCGAAGCCCGCGGGCTATTCGCGCGTGTGGCTGCAGGAGATCCTGCGCGGGCGCCTCAAGTTCGACGGGATGATCTTCTCCGACGACCTCGGCATGGCCGGCGCGCACACAGCGGGCGATATCGTGGCGCGCGCGGAAGCGGCGGTCGAGGCCGGGTGCGACGTCGTGCTCGTCTGCAACGATCCGGCCGCCGCGGACGACCTGCTATCGCGATGGACGCCGGCGCCGCAGGCCAGTCTCGCGCGCCGCTGGGCGCGGATGGCGGGGAGGTAGGCGCCAACCCTGCTTTCGAGAATGAGGGTCCGACCCCGGGAAATAGGGTCTGACCCGACTTATCGCGGAAATGGGGTCTGACCCTACTTAGCCGGCAAATGCAACGGCTTCGCGGCCGCGGACGACACGCTGTCGCGCTAGACGCCTGCGTCCCAGCCGGAGCCGGTGCGCCGCTGGGCGCGAATGGCGGGGAGGTAGGCGCTGACCCTCCTATCGGGAAATAGGGTCTGACCCTACTTATCGTGGGAATAGGGTCTGACCCTACTTAATGCGCGGAAATAGGGTCTGACCCAATTTGACGTGCAAGACTCGAAATGCGGGGCCGGACCCCGATGCGTCCGTTGTCCGGAGTCCGCGGTCCGACCCTCAGCGCATCGGCGCAGGCATGTCGCTCATCGTCCGCAGGTAGGCGACGAGGTCCGCCCGGGCATTGGCGTCGGCGATGCCGGTGAAGTCCATCGAGCGTCCCGGCACCGCGCGCTCGGTGTCGGAGAGGTAGTAGTCGAGCGTCGCCAGCGTCCACGTGTGCCCCGACTTGCGCATCGCGTCCGAGTAGGCGAATCCGGCGACCGTTCCGGCCTTGCGGCCCACCACGTTCCAGAGCGGCGGACCCTTCGAGGGCTTGCCTCCCTTCTCGACGTCATGGCAGGTCGAGCACCGACGGTCGAACGCCTTCGCTCCGGCCTCCGGGTCGGCGCGGGCAATCCGCTCGAGCAACCCCGGATCGGACGGCGGCGCGTAGCGCGATAGCGGACCGGTGTCGGCGCGCGCGACCGGCACGGCGAGGGCCAGGACGGCAAGGGCGAGGGAGGCTCGGCGGAGGTCGCGCATCATTGGAAGTCCCGATCGTTTCCCCGTTCAACGTCAATGCGGATGCGGCCACCTTCCGCCGAGCTTCTTCGTGATGTCCTCGGCGATGTGCGCGACCAGGGGCCCCAGCAGCCTGATGCGCGCATCCGGCAGGCGCGAGACCGGCCCCGCGAGCGAGATCGCGCCCAGCACTTCGGCGTGCTCGTCGTAGATCGGCGAGGCGACGCAGCGGGTGCCGATCAGGTGTTCCTCGTCGTCGAACGAGTAGCCGCGCTGTCGGATCACGCGCACGCTCGCCCACATCGTCTCGGGCGCGGTGATCGTGTTCTCCGTGATGCGCGGGAGGCCCTTGACCTTGAGGATCGCCTCGATCTGCTCGTCGGGCAGCGCCGCGAAGATCGCCTTGCCGACGCCCGACGCGTGCAGCGGCACGCGGCTGCCCAGCCGCACGATCGTGCGCATCGTCTCGCGGCACTGGACCTGGTCGATGAACACCGCCTCGGTGCCGTCGAGGATCGCGAGATTCGCCGTCTCGCCCGCCTGCTCCATCAGCCGCCGCATGTACGGATGGCTCTGCGCGACCCAGTCTCGCGACGCGAGGAAGCTCGAGCCGACGGTGAACGCATGGAGGCCGACGTACCAGAGGCCGAGGTCGCCCGCCTGGTAGACGTAGCCGCCGCGCTCGAGCGTCGCGAGCAGCCGGTGCGTCGTCGATGGCGGAAGCGTGACGCGATGAGCGATGTCGGTAAGCGTGAGCCCGCCTTCGGCGCGCGCGAGGCAGTCGAGGATCGACAGCCCGCGCGTGAGGCTCTGCACCTGTGCCGCCCCGGTCGAGGACTCGGACCGCGTGCGGCCGCGCCGGGGCGGCGACGCGGGTGGGGGGCGGTGCGTGTTCGGCATGTCGGGGACCTCCGCGCATTCTAGACGCTCCGACATCGATTCCGCCAGACGGCATCAGATTCCGCCAGACGGCAGGCGGGTCAACGACTTGATCGCACCCTGCGGTGTAAAGTGTCGCCGGTCCGCGTGCCTGCCAGGCACGCGCACATCGACGAGGAACGAGGACACGCATGAACACGAGCCCCATCCCGCGCGGCGTCGCGCGTCGACTGGCCATCGCGGCCGCGCTCGCGTGCGCCGCGGCGCTGCCGCTCGCCGCGGCCGCCCAGGAAGCATGCAGGCCGCTCGAACTGAAGACCCCGGCGCTGAAGCTCGACGAAGCGTACAGGATGGCCGAGGAACGCGCGAAGGCGTGGAAGCCCGACGTCGCGCCCGCGCGCATCTCGAACACGATCCTGGGCCCGCTCAAGCCCGATGGATCGTCCGATGCGTGGAACATCGCGTTCTTCTCGCCGTCGGCCAACGCGCACGTCGCCGTCAACACGTTCCGCGGGAAGCTCACCTGCTGGGCACAGGCGGGATCCGCCGGCCGCATGCCCGACCTGAAGCCCGGGTTCGTCCTCGACGGCGCGAAACTATACGAGATCGCGAAGAAGCACGGCGAGAAGCCGATCGCGGACGGCTACTTCGTGATGATCGCCACGGCGGCGAGGCCGTCGAACCGGCACGCGAACTGGTACCTGAGCTACAGCAAGGCCGACGGCAGGACGACGCCGCCGACCGTGATCCTCGACGCGAACACGGGCGCGGTCGAATTGGTGCAGCGTTAGGGTGCGGGGGCGCTATGGCGGCGGCACGAGGTGCGGCGTGACGTCGAAACGCTCCCCCGCGATGTCGACCGCGTAGCGCGCCGCGAGGATCGCGTCGTCGGCGAGCGGCACGTCGGCGCGCGCGTAGGCCATCGCGACTGCGCGCCCGAGCTTGCGGCTGTAGCCGGCGCTCGTGATCTCGCCGACGGTGCGGCCGTCCATCAGCACCGGCTCGCCGCCCCACGGGAACGCGCTCGGGTCGTCGAACGTGAACACGACGAGGCGCTTGCGGGGACCCGACTCGCGCGCCCTGGCGAGCGCCTCCCGGCCGATGAACGCCGCGGGCTTGTCCAGCTTGACGGCGTACCCGAGTCCCGCCTCCCACGGCGTCTCGTCGGGCGAGAGCTCGGCGCCCCACGCGCGGCGCCCGGCCTCGATGCGCAGCGCGTCGATCGTGTAGTAGCCGGCGTCCTTCAACCCGAACCGCGGCCCCGCCTCGGCCAGCGCGTCGTAGAGCGTGACGCACTGCTCGACCGGCACGTAGAGCTCGTAGCCCGGACCGCCGACGTAACTCATGCGGGCCGCGCGCACGCGCGCGTAGCCGACGTCGATCGTCGCGACGTGCGAGAACGGCAGCGCCCCGCGCCCGATCGGATCGGGCGACAGCGATTCGAGGAGCGCCTGCGCCTTCGGCCCCATCACCGAGATCACCGAGAACGCGCCGGTCACGTCGACGAGCGAGGCGTGCTCGTCGGGGCCGATGTGGCGCTCGATCCACGAGAAGTCGCGCGTGGCCTGCGCCGAGCCGGTCAGGATGAAGAACTCGCGCTCGGCGACGCGCAGCACAGTGAGGTCGCTCTCGAACCCGCCGCGCGCGTTGAGCATCGCCGTGTAGACCATCCGGCCCGGCACCACGTCGATCTCGTTGGCGCACAGCCGCTGCAGTACTGCGAGCGCGTCGCGCCCCTTCAGAACGAATTTCGAGAACGACGTCTGGTCGAAGACGACCGCGTCCTCGCGGCAGGCGCGCTGCTCCTCGAGCACCCAGGCCAGCCAGGCGGGCGTGTCGAGCGTCGGCGCGCTCTCGCGCTCGCCGCGCGGCAGGAAGTAGTTCGCGCGCTCCCATCCGAGCCTGCTCCCGAACACGGCGCCCCTGGCGGCGAGGCGGTCGTAGAGCGGCGAGCGGCGCAACGGACGAACCGTCGCGAGTTCCTCGCGCGGCCAGCGCATCGCGTAGTGCAGGCCCAGCGACTCGACGGTGCGGTCGGCGAGATGGCGCCGGTTCGCGTGGAACGGAGCGAAACGGCGGATGTCGACGTCCCACAGGTCGAGCGGGGCCTCGCCGTCGACGATCCACTGCGCGACGAGCTTGCCGGCGCCTCCGGAGTTCGCGATGCCGGCCGAGTTGAAGCCGGCGCACACGAAGTAGCCGGCGAGCGACGGCGCTTCGCCCAGGATGAAGTTGCCGTCGCCGGTGAAGCTCTCGGGGCCGTTCAGCAGCATCTTCACCTGCGCGGTCTCCAGACACGGCGTCCGGTGCATCGCGTTCCTCATCAGGGGCTCGAACTGGTCCCAGTCCTCGGGCAGCAGCTGGAACTCGAAGCGATCCGGGATCGGCTCGACGTTCCACGGCTTCGCCACGGGCTCGAAGCCGCCCATCAGGAGGCCGCCGACCTCCTCCTTGTAGTAGATGCAGCCGTCCGGGTCGCGCATCACCGGATGGTCGCTCGCGACGCCGGCGATCGGCCCGGTGACGACGTAGAAGTGCTCGGCGGCATAGAGCGGAACGTCGACGCCGGCGAGACGGCCGAACGCGCGCGCCCACTGGCCGGCGCAGTTCACGACGGCGTCGCAGTCGATCGCGTGCGTCTCGCCTTCGACGACGACGTCGACGCCGGTCACGCGTCCCCGGCGGATGCGCACCGCGATCACGCGCGCACCTTCGACGACGCGCGCGCCACCCGTGCGCGCGCCTCGCGCGAGCGACTGCGTCAGGTCGGTCGGGTTCGCCTTGCCGTCGCCGGGAATCCAGACCGCGCCGGCGAGGTCGTCGGTGCGCAGGATCGGGGAGATGCGGCCGGCCTCGGCGGGCGACACGAACTCGAACTCGATGCCGAAGCTCTTCGCGCGCGCCATCTGGCGGCGGAAGAGCTTGAGCCGCTCCGGCGTCTTCGCGACGTTCAGCGAACCGCACTGCTTCCAGCCCGTGGCGAGGCCGGTCTCCTGCTCCAGCGTCGAGTAGAGCTCGATGCCGTAGCGGCTCATGCGGGTTGCGTTGCGCGTCGGGCGATACTGCCCCACGAGCCCCGCCGCGTGCCACGTCGTGCCGCAGGTGAGCTTGCCCTGCTCGAGCAGCACGACGTCGCGCCAGCCGAGCTTCGTCAGGTGGTAGGCGGTCGAGCAACCGGCGATCCCGCCGCCGACGACGACGACGCGCGCGTGGGAGGGCAGCGGAGCGGACATGGGATCGTGGAACGAAGTGGGTTGTCTCAGAATCGGAGCGCGGCGACGCCGGCGACGACCGCCGCCGCTCCTGCCATCCGGCGCCAGCCGAAGCCTTCCTTCAGGACGAGCGCTCCGATGCCCGCGGCGAACAGCACCGATACCTCGCGGAGCGCAGCCACGACCGCGACCGGCGCGCGCGTCATCGCCCAGAGCGCGATGCCGTAGGCGGCGAGGCTCGCCGCCCCTCCGGCGATGCCGCGCCGCCAGCGCGACGCGATGTACGCGAAGGCCGGGCGACCGCGCGTGGCGCCGATCCAGGCGACGTAGGGCAGACCTTCGAGGAAGATGAGCCAGACGACGTAGCTCGCGGCGTTGCCCGACGCCCGGGCGCCCGCACCGTCGACGAGCGTGTAGACGGCGATGATCGCCGCATTGCCGAGCGCCCAGCCCGCTGCGGCCGGCGTGTGGCGCCCGCCCGCGTACCAGGCGATCACCAGGATGCCGAGCGAGATGAGCGCGATTCCGGCGAGCGTCGTCGCGGTCGGCCTCTCGCCCAGGAACACGACGCCCAGCAGCGTGACGATGAGCGGCGCCACGCCGCGCATCAGCGGATAGGCGAACGACAGGTCGCCGCGGCGATAGGCGCCGGCGAGCGTGACGTAGTAGGCGAAGTGAATCGCCGCCGAGACCGCCATGAACGGCCACGCCGCGCGGTCCGGGAACGCGACGAACGGCAGCAGCGCCAGGGCGACGACCGACGACCCCGCGACGATCAGCGCCGTGTCGAGCAGCGGCTCGCCGGCCGCCGACTTGAGCATCGCGTTCCACAGCGCGTGCAGGAAGCCCGCGCCGAGCACGGCGAGCGTCACCGGCAGCGTGATCTCCGCGGCGGGCATCTTCGTTCAGCGCGCGCGCCGTGCGCGCGCGGATGCGCGCGGGGACGGGATGTCGGCGCGTACCATCCGGCGCCGCCTAGGCGGTCTTCGGCTTCGACTTGGACCAGCGGCGACCGCGCGCGCCCTCGGCCTCGGGGGGCTTGAGACGCGTGTGCGCGAGCACGCCTGCCTGCTCGAGGATCGGGTAGGCGATCGAGCAGACGTGCGAGTTGATGCGCTTCATGTCCGAGATGAGGTCGAGGTGCAACGACGAAGTCTCGATGCTCTCGACCGTGTTGCCTGCGAGGCGGCCGAGGTGCGAGTCCGCATACGCGCGCTCGAGGTCGCGGAACAGGACCTTCTGCGCGAGCAGCTCCTGCGCGCTCTTCAGGTCGCCGTTCAGGAACACGCTCATGCCGAGGCGCAGGTTCGCGACAAGGCGCGCGTGCAGGTCGCAGATCTCGGCCATGCCCGCCTCGGAGAAGTTGCGCCCCTTCTCGATCTTCTTGTCCTCGACGTCCGACAGGATGCGCTCGACGATGTCGCCGACCTGCTCGAGGTTGATCGTGAACGACACGATGTCGGCCCAGCGGCGGCCCTCGTTCTCCTCGAGCGCCTCGCGCGATATCTGCGTCAGGTAGAGCTTCACCGCCGTGTAGAGCGAGTCGACGGTGTCGTCCATTTCGCGCAGGCGCCGCGAGAGCACGCGGTCGTTGGTCTTCAGCACCGTCAGCATGCCGGTCAGCATCTGCTCGACGGCGTCGCCGATCCGAATCGCCTCGCGTGCGGCGTTCGAGATGGCGAGCGGCGGCGAGTCGAGCGCGGACGGATCGAGGTGGCGGGGCTTCGCCGGATCGTCCTCGATCGGGCGTGTCGGGAGCAGACGCTCGGCGACGCGGGCGATCGACTCGGTCCAGAAAAGAAACGCCAGCGCGATGCCTGCATTGAACACCAGATGGAACGCGACGACCTCCTGACCCGCGTCGAGGCGGAGCGAATCGACCAGCCGCAGCAGCGGGTCGACCAGGGGGATCGCGACGACGCAGCCGATCAGCTTGAACAGGAAGTTGCCGAGCGTGACGCGCCGCGCTTCCGGCGGCGAGCGCAGCGTCGAGAGCATGCCGAGCGTGCCGCTGCCGAGGTTCGCGCCGAGCACGAGGCCCAGCGCGACGGGCGGGGAGATCACGCCGAGCTGCGCGAACGCGGCGACCAGCAGGACGACGGCGAGGCTGGAGTAGCAGAGGATCGTCACGAGCGCGGCGACGAGCACGTCGAGCAGCACGTCGCCGGTCAGGGACGCGAACAGGACCTTGACGCCCGCCGCGCCGACGATCGGCTGCGCCGCCACCCGGATCCACTGGAGGGCGAAGAGGATCAGGCCGAGCCCGATCAGGATGCGGCCGAAGCGGCCCACCGGCGTCGACTGGCGAGCGAGGAACAGCACGACTCCGCAGAAGATCAGGAGCGGCGCGAGCCACGAGAGGTCGAACGACAGCACGACGGTGACGATCGACGTCCCGACGTCGGCGCCCAGCATCACCGCGAGCGCGCTCGCCGTCGTGATGATGCCCTGGCCGGCGAAGGCCGCGACGATGAGCGCGGTCGCGGTCGAGCTCTGGATCAGCCCGGTGACGCCGATGCCCGCGGCGAACGCGGCGAAGCGGTTGCGCGCCACGCTCCTGCGCAGGATGCGCCGCAGGTCGCCGCCGTACAACCGCAGGATGCCGGTGCGCACGATGTGCGTGCCCCATACGAGGAGCGACACGCCGGCCAGAAGGTTGAGGAGGGTCTGCACGGTCCTAGTCGCTTCCCCCGCGGCCGACCTCGGCGATCGCCTCGTCGAGGATGTCGAACGCGCGGTCGAGGTCGGTCTCGGCGATGACGAGCGGCGGCGAGAGCGTGATCACGTTGCCCTGGCCGATCTTGAAGGACAGGCCGCGCGCGAGGCATCCGTACATGACGCGCTCGGCCTCGGCCCGGGCGGGCGATCCGTCCGGCCTCACGAGTTCGAGCCCGAGCAGCAGGCCCGCGCCGCGCACGTCGCCGACGAGCGGGTGGCGGCCGGCGATCGCGCGCATCCGGTCGAGCGCGCGGGCGCCGAGCGTCCGCGCGCGGTCGAGCAGCCGCTCGTCCTCGATGACGTCGAGGGTGGCGAGCGCCGCAGCGCAGCCGACCGGGCTCTTCTCGTGGGTGTAGTGGCCGAGCGCCCGGTCGCCGGCGACGTCGAGGTCGCGGCGGGCGATCAGCGCGGCCATCGGGAACACGGCGCCGCCCAGGCCCTTGCCGAGCACGACCATGTCCGGGACGATGCCGTAGCGCTCGAACGCGAACATCGTGCCGGTCCGGCCGAGCCCGATCGGCACCTCGTCGAGGATCAGGAGCGCGCCGTGGCGGTCGCATGCGGCGCGCAGCGCGCGGTAGTACGACGGCGGCGGTATCTGCACGTCGGTGCAGCGCACGGTCTCGACGATCACCGCCGCGACGTCCTCCTCCTTGCGCAGCACGTAGTCGACGTACTCGGCGCAGCGGGCGTCGCAGGTACCGCGGCAGCCGAAGCGGCAATCGCGCGGATCGCAGGGCGGAACGTGTTCGGCGCCCGGCATCAGCGGACCCATGTCGCGGCGGAACACGGCCTCGCCGCCGATCGAGATCGCGTCGAGCGAAGCGCCGTGGAAGGCGTCCCACATCGAGATCGTCTTGTGCCGGCCGGTCGCGACGCGGGCGAGCTTCAGCGCCATGCCGATCGCGAGCGTCCCGCCGGGCGCGAGCAGCACCTTGCCGAGCGGGTCGGGTGCGAGGGCCCCGAGGCGCTCCGCCAGGAGGACGGCAGCCTCGTTGGTGAATCGCCGGGGCGAAAACGGCAGCGTGTCGAGCTGGCGCCTGATCGCGTCGATCACGCGCGGGTGCCGGTAGCCGACCTGGTGGACGTTGTTGCCGTGGAAGTCCATGAACCGGCGCCCGTCGACGTCGGTGAGCCAGATGCCTTCGGCCTCGACGAGCGCGTCGAAGCAGGGTGTCGACAGCGACTGGTGCAGGTAGGCCCCGGCGTCGCGGTCGAGCAGGGCGCGCGTGGGCCCGTGCACGTGGTCGCGCTCCCACGCGCGGCGCAGCGGCGACAGGTTGACGTCGCCTTCCATGACGTCGGCGTCGAACCGCGCCCCGGAAGCCGAAACCGGGGTCAGATTCAAATCTGACCCCGGTGTTGACGTTGGGGCGGCGCCGGCCTTCGTCACCACGGCAGCGAGTAGGTCTTGACGTTGGTGAAGCTCTTCATCGCTTCCTGGACGCCCTCCTTGTAGCCCAGCCCCGAGTCCTTGATCCCGCCGAACGGCGTGAGCTCCAGCCGGTAGCCGGGGACCTCGCGCACGTTGACCGTCCCGACGTTGAGCTCGCGCACGAAGCGCGTGACGTAGTCGAGCCGGTTGGTGCAGACCGCCGAGGACAGCCCGTAGGCGGTCCCGTTGGAAATGGCGATCGCGTGGTCGATGTCGCGGAACCGGATCACCGGCGACACCGGGCCGAAGGTCTCGGTCCTGACGACGTTCATCTCCGGGTCGACGTGGTCGATGACCGTGGGGGAATAGACGGCGCCGCGGCGGACGTTGCCGACCAGGAGCTTCGCGCCGCGCGCGACCGCGTCGTTCACGCGCGCCTCGAAGTTCTTCGCCGCCGCCTCGTCGATCACCGTCCCCATCTCCAGCGAGTCGTCCATCGGGTCGCCGTAGGTCCACGCCTTCGTCTTCGCGACCAGGCGTTCGACGAAAGCGTCGGCCACCTTCTCGTGCACGAGCATCCGCTTGACCGCCGTGCAGCGCTGGCCCGAGTTCTTGTACGACCCGGCCGCCGCGAGCGCGGCCGCCTCGTCGAGGTCGGCGTCCTCCATCACGATGATCGGGTCGTTGCCGCCGAGCTCGAGCACCTGCCTCTTGTAGACCGCCTTCGCGGCGATGACCTTGCCGACCGGCACGCCGCCGGTGAACGTGACGAGGTCGATGTCCGGATTCACGAGCATCTCGTCGGCGATCTCGCGCGGGTCGCCGGTGACGATCTGGAGCATCTCGGGCGGCAGGCCCGCCTCGTAGAGAATGTCGGCCAGCACGATCGCCGAGAGCGGCGTCTTCTCCGTCGGCTTCAGCACCATCCGGTTGCCGGTGGCGACGGAGGGCGCGATCTTGTGCGCGACCTGGTTCAGCGGGTGGTTGAACGGCGTGATGGCGCTGATGACGCCCAGGAGCGGCTCGCGCAGCGTGTAGACCTTGCGCGACTTGCCGTGCGGCGTGAGGTCGCAGGAGAACACCTGCCCGTCGTCGTTCAGCGCGGCATTGCCGGCGAACGTGAACACGTCGCAGGCGCGGCCGACCTCGTAGCGCGAGTCCTTCTTTCCGATGCCGCACTCGGCGGTGATGAGGTCGGAGAGCGCCTCGGCGCGGGAGCGGACGATCTCGGCGGTGCGCCGGCAGATCTCGTAGCGCTCGTAGCGCGTGAGCGTCGGCTTGTACGCCTTCGCGATCGCGAAGGCACGGCGGATCTCCTCGGCGCCGGCCTTGGGCACCGTCCCGACGACGGCGCCCGTGTAGGGGTTGTGCACCTCCAGCACGCGGCTGCCGCCGACGCGCTCGCCGCCTATGCGCATCTTCTCGTGGAGCACGTGGCCGGCGCGGATCCCGGCGAGGTCGGTGATCATGTTCATCGTCGGGTCATCCGAGGCGGTTGAGCGCGAGGTCGAAGGCGTCGAAGTTGCGCCAGCGGCGGTCGGGGAGGTCGGGCGCGGGGCGGTTCGCGATCAGCGGGACCTGCTGCTCGGAGACGCCCCCGTGCGAGCGCAGCGGCGCGTCGAGGCCGGAGAGATCGTGGCGCGTGCGGCTCGTACCGAGCGTCCACAGCCGCTCGGCGACGACGACGACGTCGCCGACGCGGTCGGGCGGCAGCTCGTAGCGGCGGCAGGCCTCGTCGCGGCCGTGCACCTGCCAGATGCCCGGCACCGAGCGCAGCCGCACTTCGGCGTCGCCGACGGTCTCCTGCGGCAGGTAGATCGTCGCGAACGAGCCCAGCGCGCCGTGGTGGACGACGTAGGGGTCGGTGATCGGCAGGATCACGCGCGCGGTCCCGGGGCCGTACCAGTGGTCGGCGAGGTCCTGCAGGAACACGATGTTGGGGCGGCCGAACGCGTCGGTCTTGGCGTTCATCCCGTGGTCGGCCGTCACGACGATCGTCGCGCCGAGCCGGTCGAGCTTCGCGAGGTAGCCGTCCATCATCGCGACGAACGCATTGGCGCCGGGCGTGCCGGGTGCGTGCTTGTGCTGGACGTAGTCGGTGGTCGACAGGTACATGACGTCGGGCCGCTCGCGCTCCAGGAGCGCCACGCCCGCGGCGAACACGAACTCGGAGAGGGCGGCACTGTAGACCGACGGGAGCGGCATGCCCGTGAGGCCCATCGCGTCGACGATCCCGTTCTCGACCGCGGTGACCTTGTCGGCCTTCTCCGACGAGAAGCAGATTCCCTTCATCCTGTGGCCGAGCAGCGCGCGGAGCTTGTCCTTCGCCGTGACGACCGCGACCTTCGCGCCGGCGTCCGCGAACGCCGCGAGCAGGGTGCCGCCGCGCAGGTAGCGCGGGTCGTTCATCATCACTTCGGCCTGCGCGTCGCGGTCCCAGAAGTAGTTGCCGCAGATCCCGTGCACCGAGGGCGGCGCGCCGGTGACGATCGACAGGTTGTTGGGGTTCGTGAACGACGGGACGACGCAGTCGGCGGTGAGGCAGGTGCCGTGCTTCACGAGGCTCGCGAACCACGGTGCGGCGCCCGCGCCGATCGCGAGGTTGACGTAGTCGGGCTCGCAACCGTCGACGCAGACGATCACGACGGGGCCCGCGGGCGGGCGGTAGGTGCGGCCGTGCAGGGAGACGGAGTTCATCGGGGGCTTCGTGGGTCAGGCGGACCGGCGCGTGCGCCGGGACTTGGGGGCGGTCAGCGGCGAGCCCGTCTTGCGGTGCATGCGCTCGCGGCTCGCCACCACGTGGTCGTGAAGCAGGCGACCGGCTGCCGCCGGCTGGCCGGAGGCGATGCAGTCGACGATGGCGCGGTGCTCCTCGAGCGACACCGACGGAATGCCCGACTGGTCGAGCGTGGCGCGGCGGTGGAGCGACAGCTCGTTGACGAGCCGGCGGTAGAGCGCGAGGAGCTTCGCGTTGCCCGCGAGCTCGACCAGCCGGTCGTGGAACGCGAGGTTGGCGTCATGGTAGGTGTCGAGGTCGCCGCGGCCGACCGCGCGCTCCATGCGGTCGAGGCGCGAACGGAGGTCGGCGACGTCGAGGGCGTCCGCGTTCTGCGTGGCGCGGCGTCCGGCGTACTCGTCGAGCACGGCGCGGAGCTCGTAGATCTCGTCGGCCTCGGCGATGCCGATCTGGCGCACGAATACGCCGCGGTTCTTCTCGAGCCGGACGAGGCCGGCGACTTCGAGCGCACGAAACGCCTCGCGTACCGGGCCGCGCGACACGCCGAGCATCTTCGCGACCGTGTCCTCGTTGAGCTTGGCGCCGACGCCGAGCTCGCCCGCCAGGATCATCCGCTCGAGCTCGCGCTGCACCAGCATGGGAAGCGAGCTGGTGCGGACGAGTGCGATGCTGTCGGCGACGGCGGGAGCGGACGGCGGCACCGCAGGGCGCGCGGTGCGCGCGCCCGCGGCATCGGGCGACCCGGGAGCGCTGGACTTGGCCATGTTGCGTATTGGACTGCGCAGGGTGTAGATTGTCAACAATCTGCAATCCTGCCGGCGCAGACTGCCGGGCAGACGCGATGCTGCACCGGACACACGAACGAGCGTTGCCGTCCCGCACGCCTCCGCGTAGCATCCGCGCCATTCGACCCGCGCCGCACCGGCGGGACGTTCCGTTCCCCTCCACGCTAGGAGCACACCGATGAACGTCGATCGACCCTTCCGCCGGCTCGCCGCCGCGCTCGCCGCCGCGGCCTTCGCCTCGTCCGGCGTCGCGCTCGCCCAGAAGACGCAGCTCACCGTCTACACGGCGCTCGAGACCGACCAGCTCAAGGCCTACCAGGAGGGCTTCAACAAGGCGCATCCCGACATCGAGATTACCTGGGTGCGCGACTCGACCGGCGTGATCACCGCGAAGCTCCTCGCCGAGAAGGCCAACCCGAAGGCGGACGTCGTGATGGGCGTCGCCGCGACCAGCATGGGCGTCTTCGACGCCGAAGGGATGCTGCAGCCGTACGCGCCGCAGGGCCTGGCGCGCATCGCCTCGCAGTACCGCGATCCCAAGAACCCGCCGGCCTGGGTCGGCATGGACGTGTGGGGCGCGACGATCTGCTTCAATACGGTCGAAGCCGCCAAACGCGGGATCCCGAAGCCCGAGACCTGGAAGGACCTGACCAAGCCGATCTACAAGGGCCAGATCGTGATGCCGCATCCGGCGTCGTCGGGAACCGGCTTCTTCGACGTGACCGCGTGGCTGCAGATCTTCGGCGAGGCCGAAGGCTGGAAGTTCATGGACGGCCTGCACGAGAACATCGCCCAGTACATGCACTCGGGCTCGCGGCCGTGCGCGGCCGCCGCGAACGGCGAATACGTCGTCGGCATCTCGTTCGAGTACCGCGCGAACCGCGAGAAGGCGCAGGGCAAGCCGATCGAGCTCGTGTTCCCGAAGGAAGGACTGGGCTGGGACCTGGAGGCGATCGGCATCCACAAGGGCACGAAGAACGCTGCCGCCGCGCAGAAGCTGATGGACTGGGCCGCCTCCGACGCCGCGATGGCGCTCTACGCGAAGAACTTCGCGATCGTCGCGGTGCCCAGCCTGTCGCAACCGCTGCCGAACGTGCCCGCCAACTACGGTGCGCTCCTCGCGAAGAACGACTTCGCGTGGGCGGCGAAGAACCGCGATGCGATCCTCGCCGAGTGGAGCAAGCGGTACGAGTCGAAGGCCGCGCCGAAGTAGGGTTATTCCGGGCGTCGCGATGTGGCCATGACGCGCAGTGTGCGGCGTCGGCGCGCGACGCCGGAATGACTCGCCGGATTCGAGCGGCCCCTGCGAGGACCGCTCGATCCGGCGCATTCGTGGACAGGCGGAATGGCTCGGGCCTGTCCGGGGCCGCGGTCGGTGCCTGGCAGGGACGCAGCGCCGGTCCCATCGAAAACGGACATCATCGGTGAGTTCTGATCCCGCCACCGTCGATGCGCTTCGCATCGAGGGCATCCACAAGGCCTTCGGTTCCTTCGTCGCGCTGAAGTCGATCGACCTCGCGATCCACGCGGGGGAGCTCGTCTGCTTCCTGGGGCCGTCGGGCTGCGGCAAGACGACGCTCCTGCGGATCATTGCGGGGCTGGAGAACCAGACGTCGGGGCGCGTGATTCAGAACGGGCGCGACGTCTCGAGCGCGCCGCCGGCGGCGCGCGACTACGGGATCGTGTTCCAGTCGTACGCGCTGTTCCCGAACCTCACGATCCGGGACAACGTCGCCTACGGGCTCGTCAACCGCCGGCGCGACCGCGCTTCGATCGAAGCCCGCGTCGCCGAGCTCCTGACTCTCGTGGGCCTGCCGAACGAAGGCCCCAAGTACCCGGGCCAGCTCTCCGGCGGCCAGCAGCAGCGCATCGCACTCGCCCGTGCACTGGCGACCGCGCCATCGCTGCTCCTGCTCGACGAGCCGCTCTCGGCGCTCGACGCGAAGGAGCGCGATCGGCTGCGCGGCGAGATCCGCCAGCTGCAGCGGCGCCTGAAGGTGACGACGATCATGGTCACGCACGACCAGGAGGAGGCCCTTTCGATGGCCGACCGCGTCGTCGTGATGAACCACGGCGTGATCGAGCAGATCGGCACGCCGCTCGAGGTCTACGAGCGGCCGACGACGCCCTTCGTCGCCGACTTCCTCGGCAAGGTGAACGTGCTCAAGGCGACGTGCGTCGGCGGCGGGCGCTACCGCGTCGGCAGCAAGGAGATCGCGACCGGAGCGAACGGCATCGCGACGGGCGATGCCGTCAGGCTCTACCTGAGGCCCGAAGACCGGATCCTCGCCGACTCGGGTCCCGTCGAGACGATGCCCAACGCGCTGTCGGGCATCGTGCGCAACGTCGACTTCCTCGGCACCTACTGCCTCGCCAGCCTCGACGTCGACGGTTTCGACGGCCAGCGGATGCTCGTCTACTTCTCGCTCAACCAGACGCTCGAGCTCGGCGTCCGGGAAGGGGCGCGCGTGGCGTTCGCGCTCCGCCCCGAGCGCGTGCGCGTCTTCGCCGCGTGAGCGACCCGGGGGACCGCCGCCGGCTGGGGGGCGCGGGTGCCGTCGATTTCGGCGACGAG
>CALDKM010000156.1:0-4542 GCA_937898875.1 uncultured Pseudomonadota bacterium
AACGGGCGACCGAGCTCGCGGGCGAGACGCGTGCCGAGGGCGTCCGTTGCCACGGCGGCGGACGCGTCCGCGCGTCGCGCGGCGGCGGCGAGCAGCACGACGAGGCCGCCGATGCGGTCGCGCTGCGCGTCGAGTCGCGCCTTCGGATGCACCAGCCCGCGCGCCGCGAGATCGAGCCGTTGCGCACGCAGGGTCGCGGCGTGGCGGCCTGCCCGCGCGAGCCGGCCGGCAAGGACGTCGACGTGCCGCGCGATCGACTCGCCGTCGGGCGAGACGAGCTCCGCGGCACCGGTCGGCGTCGGCGCGCGGACGTCGGCGACGAAGTCGCAGATCGTGAAGTCGGTCTCGTGGCCCACGGCGGAGACGACCGGCAGCGCGGAGTCGACCACCGCGCGCGCGACCTCCTCGTCGTTGAACGCCCACAGGTCCTCGATCGAGCCGCCGCCCCGTCCGACGATCAGCACGTCGACCTCCGCACGCGCGTTCGCCGTACGGATCGCCTCCACGATGCGCGCGGGCGCGGCCTCGCCCTGCACGGGCGTCGGGTAGACGACGACGCGCAGCGCCGGCCAGCGGCGCGCGAACGTCGTCAGCATGTCGTGCAGCGCCGCGCCCTGCGGCGACGTGACCAGGCCGACCGCGCGCGGATACGCGGGCAGCGCCCGCTTGCGCTCGGCAGCGAACCAGCCCGCGGCCTCGAGCTTCGCCTTGAGCCGCGCGAACTTCTCGTAGAGCGCTCCCGCGCCGGCGAGCCGGACCGTGTCGACGTTGAGCTGGAAGTCGCCGCGCGCCTCGTAGATCGTCGGCGTCGCGCGCACCTCGACGGCCATGCCGTCCGCGAGCCTCACGTCGAGGAGCATCGCCTTCTGGCGCCACAGGACGCAGCGCACCTGCGCCTGGGCGTCCTTGAGCGTGAAGTAGCAGTGCCCCGAGGCGGCTCGCAGGTAGCCGGAGACCTCCCCCGAAACCCACACGGGCCCGATCGCCCGCTCGATCGCGAGGCGCGCGCTCGCCACGAACAGGCCCACCGGAAGCACGGGCGCGCCCCCGCCCGGCGCGAACCCCGGGGAACCCGTCATCGCGGCCATGCTTCGGGACCGGAACGGCAATGCAGCGCGATGCGTCCGACAAGTGTCCAGGACGATCGCGCGCCGAGATGCCGCACCCT
Organism: uncultured Pseudomonadota bacterium; assembly: GCA_937898875.1. Lineage (GTDB taxonomy): Bacteria > Pseudomonadota > Gammaproteobacteria > Burkholderiales > Casimicrobiaceae > VBCG01. The sequence goes on from CALDKM010000156.1 coordinate 1,169, forward strand.
GTGGCCACCGATTCTGCAGCCGTCGGCGAAAGACCGCGGAAGCGCTGACTGCGGAGTCCTGGTGCAAGCCATTGACGCGAAGGAGGTTTCGAGCGGCGAAAGTTTGGGCATCGCAAGCAAAACCTCGACGCCCGCACGACTTAGCGCGCGAATGTACAAGATATGCACACCGGTATCCACAGGATTTGTGGACAACGCGGCGGCGCCGAGCGCCCGCATCGCCCGGAAAGCGTTGCCGGACGCGGGATTCGGGGGTGTCCCTCCGGCTTCCCAGTGCGGACCGCCATCGGCGGGACCCGGCGACGGTTAGAATGGATGCCGGAACCGTCTTGTCCATGAACAAACCGCGATGAGCGATGCATCACCTTCCTCCGGCGCGTCCGCCGCACGCGGTCGCGCGCCGGCCGCTGCGCCCGCTTCCAACTTCCTGCGCGCGGTCATCGCCGACGACCAGCGGACGGGCAGGTTCGGCGGGCGCGTCGTCACGCGCTTCCCTCCCGAGCCCAACGGCTACCTGCACTACGGGCACGCGAAGTCGATCGTGCTGAACTTCGGCCTCGCGGCCGAGAACGGCGGTACCTGCCACCTGCGGTTCGACGACACGAACCCGCTCAAGGAGGACGTCGAGTTCGAGGATTCGATCGCCGATGCGGTGCGGTGGCTCGGATACGACTGGGGGACGCACCGCTACCACGCGTCGGACTACTACGACGACCTCTACCGGTTCGCCGAGTGGTTCATCGGGCAGGGGCTCGCCTACGTCGACAGCCAGTCGGCCGAGGCGATGCGCGCGACGCGCGGCACGCTCACCGAGGCGGGCGTCGAGAGCCCGTGGCGTCACCGCTCGCCCGCCGAGAACCTCGAGCTCTTCCGGCGGATGCGGGCGGGCGAGTTTCCCGACGGCGCGCACGTGCTGCGACTGCGGATCGACATGGCGAGCCCGAACCTCAACCTGCGCGATCCCGCGATCTACCGGATCCGGCACGCCTCGCACCATCGCACCGGCGACAGGTGGTGCATCTATCCGCTCTACGACTACACGCACTGCATCAGCGACGCGCTCGAACGCATCACGCACTCGATCTGCACGCTCGAGTTCCAGGACCACCGCCCGCTCTACGACTGGGTGATCGGGCGGCTCGCCGACGGCGGCCTGCTCGAACGTCCGCTGCCGCAGCAGATCGAGTTCGCGCGGCTGAATCTCACCTACGTCGTGCTGTCGAAGCGGCGCCTGATCCAGCTCGTCGAGGGCGGCTACGTCGACGGCTGGGACGATCCGCGCATGCCGACGCTCGTCGGAGCGCGGCGCCGCGGGTTCACCCCGGAGGGATTCCGCCTGTTCGCCGAGCGCATCGGCGTGTCCCGGTCCGATTCGTGGATCGACATGAGCGTGCTCGAGGACGCGATGCGCGACGAGCTGAACGCGAGCGCCGAGCGGCGTGTCGCCGTGCTCGATCCGGTGAAGCTCGTCGTCGACAACTATCCGGCAGGCGAGTCCGAACTCTGCCAGGTGCCGAACCATCCGCAGAAGCCCGAACTCGGCCGCCGCGAGCTGCGCTTCGCACGCGAGCTCTGGATCGAACGCGAGGACTTCGCCGAGGTTCCGCCCAAGGGCTACTTCCGGCTCGCGCCGGGCGCCGAAGTGAGGCTGCGCTACGCGTACGTCGTGCGCTGCACCGGCGTCGAGAAGGATGCGCAGGGCAACGTCACCGTCGTCCACTGCACCTACGATCCGGCGACGAAGAGCGGCACTCCCGGCGCGGAGGCGCGCAAGGTCAAGGGCAACATCCACTGGCTTTCCGCGGCGGACGCCGTCGAGGCCGAGGTGCGCCTGTACGACCGGCTGTTCGGCGTCCCGTTTCCGGGCGCGCGGCTGCCCTGGGGGCACAAGACGGAGGACCTCCCCCCGGAGCTCGCTGCGCGAGCTTCCCCCCAGGGGGCGCCGCGCCCTTGGGGCGGCCCGGCGGGCGCGGGCCCCGACCATGGGACGGTCGTCGCGGGTGACGAGGAGGCGGAGGCGGAGCCTGCCGGGCGCAACTACCTCGACGACCTCAACCCCGGGTCCAAGCGCGTGATCCGCGCCCGCGTCGAGCCCGCGCTCGCTGCCGCGGCGCCCGAGGCGCGCTTCCAGTTCGAGCGCCAGGGCTACTTCGTCGCCGACCTCGCCGACCACGCACCGGGGAGGCCGGTGTTCAACCGGGCGGTGACGCTCAAGGATTCCTGGGGCCGGTCCGGAGGCTGAGCCGCCCGCGGTCCGTCGCCGCCGGCCGTCGTCCGTCGCACAACGGGAACGCGGGCGGCCCGATGCCGTCGAACCGGCGATCGGAGCCCTGCGTCCACGCCGGAAAGACGCCTGCTAAACTTCTTCGAACGCGGGGCGATCGCCCCCATCTACGAGCGCACCATGAAACGAATCGTCCTGTTCCTGGCCACCAACCTCGCCGTCGTCCTCGTGCTGTCGATCGTGCTGCGGCTCCTGGGCCTCGACCGCGCGGCGACGATGCAGACCGGGATGAGCTACGGCAGCCTGCTCGCGTTCTCGGCCGTCGTCGGTTTCACCGGCGCGATCATTTCGCTGCTGATGTCGAAGTCGATGGCGAAGTGGTCCACGGGCGCGCACGTCATCGAGCAGCCGCAGAGCCAGGCCGAGGCCTGGCTCGTCGAGACCGTGCGCAGGCTCGCGACCAAGGCCGGCATCGGCATGCCCGAGGTCGCGGTCTACGAGGGCGAGCCCAACGCGTTCGCCACCGGCGCCTTCAGGAATTCGGCGCTGGTCGCGGTCTCGACCGGCCTCCTGCAGTCGATGAACAAGGAGGAGGTCGAGGCGGTGCTCGGCCACGAGATCGCGCACGTCGCGAACGGCGACATGGTGACGCTGACGCTGATCCAGGGCGTGGTGAACACGTTCGTCGTGTTCCTGTCGCGCGTGGTGGGGTCGATCGTCGACCGGGCCGTGTTCAAGACGGAGCGCGGCACCGGCCCCGGGTACTTCATCACCGTCATCGTGTGCCAGATCGTCTTCGGCATCGCCGCGTCGATGATCGTCGCGTGGTTCTCGCGCCAGCGCGAGTTCCGCGCCGACAAGGGCAGCGCCGACTATCTCGGCAATCCGACGCCGATGGTCAACGCGCTGCGCCGCCTCGGCGGGCTCGAGCCGGGCGCGCTGCCGCAGTCGATCCAGGCGTCGGGCATCACCGACAAGGCCGGGATCATGGCGCTGTTCTCGACGCACCCGCCGATCGAGCAGCGCATCGCTGCGCTCCAGGGCCGCGCCGCGGGCTGAGTCCTCGCGGGCGCGGCAGGGAAGCTGCCGAATCGCGCGCGCCGGCGCGGGGCGCTCGCTGCACGCGCTTCCGTCGGGCGACGGATGAAGG
>CALDKM010000157.1:0-2962 GCA_937898875.1 uncultured Pseudomonadota bacterium
CGCGTGCGGGAGAGCGTCGGGGTGAGGGGGGAGGTCGTCACGCTCGCGTACTCCCTCTCCCGCGTGCGGGAGAGCGTCGGGGTGAGGGTCGTGGGCGTCACGCTCGCGTACTCCCTCTCCCGCGTGCGGGAGAGGGTCGGGGTGAGGGTCGTGGGCGTCACGCTCGCGTACTCCCTCTCCCGCGTGCGGGAGAGGGTCGGGGTGAGGGTCGAGGTCCTCCTCGACCTGCCCGACGTAGCGACGCAGGATCGGCGACAGGTAGGCGTCGACGACCGTCGTGTCGCCGCGCGACACGAGTTTCATCAGCGGCGAGACCTCGTGCGAGACCGACACCTGCGGGAAACCGATCCGGCGCGCGATCGACGCGATCGCCCGCTCGTGCCGCGGGTAGCGGTACCCGTGCATCAGCACGATCGCGACCGCGCGGATGCCCGCGTCGTGCGCCTCGCGCAGCTCGCGCTCGACCGCCGCCTCGTCGAGCGGGCGGACGACGTCGCCGCGAGCGCCCAGGCGCTCGTCCGCCTCGATCGCGCGCTCGTAGAGCAGGCTCGGCAGCTCGATCCGGCGCACGAAGAGCTTAGGCCGGTTCTGGTAGGCGATGCGCAGCGCGTCGGCGAAGCCTTTCGTGACGACGAGCGCGGTCCGCTCGCCCTTGCGCTCGAGAAGCGCGTTGGTCGCGACCGTCGTTCCCATCTTGACCGCGTCGATCTCGTCGGCGGGAACGGGCGCGCCCGGCGCGAGCCCCAGCAGTTCGCGGATCCCCTGTACCGCGGCGTCGCGGTAGCGCTCCGGGTTGTCCGACAGGAGCTTGTGCGTCGCGAGGCTGCCGTCGGGTCGGCGAGCGACGATGTCGGTGAAGGTGCCGCCGCGGTCGATCCAGAATTGCCACATTTCAGGGATCAGGAATCAGGAATCAGGAAACAGAGGACAGGGATCAGAGGCGTCGGCGTCACCGGTGGCGGCGCATCGAGCGCCGGAGGCCGTGCATGGAAGAAGACGATCCCGCAAGCACCACCCCGGCCTCGGAGTCTCGGGCATTATAGGAGCGGCGGCGATCGCGGCCCATCCCGGCCCGGGAAGCGCCTTCCCGGCGCTCGACGCGCCGCCACAGGTGACGCCGGCGCCTCTGATCCCTGTTCTCTGACTCCTGATCCCTGTGATTGGTATCCTGACCCTCGACACCGGCTTCCCGCGGATCAGGGGCGACGTGGGTTGCGCGGACACGTTCCCGTTCCCGGTGCGCTACGCGACGCCCGGGGGCGCGGCGGTCGACCTCGTCGTGCACCGGCGCGACGATTCGATGCTCCCGGCGTTCGTCGAGGCGGGCCGGGCGCTCGTCGATGCGGGCGCGCTGGGGATTGCCACCACCTGCGGCTTCCTCGCCCGCTGGCAGGACACGCTGGCGGCCGAGCTGACCGTCCCGGTGCTCACGTCGTCGCTGATGCAGGCGCCGCTCGTCGCGCGCACCCTTCCGAAGGGCCGGCGCGTCGGCATCGTCACGTACTCGGGCGTGGACGTGACGCCCGAGCTGCTCGCGGCCGTGGGCCTCCCCGCCTGGACGCCGGTCGAGGGCGTCGACCCGATCGGGACGTTCGCGCGCACGATCCGGCACGGCACGGCGAAGCTCGACGTCGATGCAATGGCCGCCGACGTCGCGGGAGCGGCCCGCCGGCTCGTCGGTGCGCACCGCGAGATCGGGGCGATCGTGCTCGAGTGCGCCAACATGCCCCCTTACCGTGCGGCCGTCGAGGCGGCGACGGGTCTGCCGGTCTACGACGCGGCCCAGCTCGTCGCCTGGTTCCATGCGGGGCTCGCCGCGACGACTCCGCGTTACGGGCGCAGGGATTTGTGGTAAAAGTCCGCGCTCGCAGCATTCGACCGGCGCGCCCCGGCAGTGCGCCCCACCCTCCCAGGAGAACCCGATGAAACGTTCCGTCGCCCTCGCCGCCGCGATCGGCCTCGCTTCGGCGCTGTCCGCGCTGCCCGCGGCCGCGCAGACGAAGTGGGACCTCCCCTCCGCCTATCCCGCGACCAACTTCCACACCGAGAACCTGCAGCAGTTCGCGAACGACGTCGACAAGGGCTCGGGCGGCAAGCTCAAGATCCAGCTGCATCCGAACGCGTCGCTGTTCAAGGCGCCCGAGATCAAGCGCGCGGTGCAGGGCAATCAGGCGCAGGCCGGCGAAATCCTGCTCGTCAACTACGAGAACGAGGACCCGCTCTACGGCCTCGACGGCATCCCGTTCCTCGCGACCTCGTACGCCGACTCGTTCAAGCTCTACAAGGCGTCGAAGAAGGCGCTCGGCGACAAGCTCGGCAAGCAGGGCATGATGCTGCTCTACACGGTGCCGTGGCCGCCGCAGGGCATCTACACGAAGCGCACGCTCGCCTCGGTCGCCGACATGAAGGGCCTCAAGTGGCGCGCGTACAGTCCCGCGACCGCGAAGATCGCCGAGCTCGTCGGCGCACAGCCGATGACCGTGCAGGCTGCCGAGGTGTCGCAGGCGCTCGCGACCGGGGTGATCGACTCGTACATGTCGTCGGGTGCCACCGGCTACGACTCGAAGACCTACGAGCACATCAAGAACTGGTACGACACGCAGGCGTGGCTCCCGAAGAACGCGATCATCGTCAACAAGAAGGCGTTCGACTCGCTCGACAAGACCACGCAGGCCGCCGTCCTGAAGGCCGCTTCCGACGCGGAGACGCGCGGATGGAAGCTCTCCCAGGAGAAGAACGCCTGGTACGTCGACCAGCTGAAGGCGAAGGGCATGAACATCGTGGCGCCCTCCGACCAGCTGACGGCGGATCTCCGCAAGGTCGGCAACTTCATGCTCGCCGAGTGGCAGCGCAAGGCCGGTGAAGACGGCAAGAAGGTGATCGACGCCTACCGCGGCATGTGATCCGGGCCGCCGGGGCGCGCTTGGCTGCGCCCCGGTCCGGTCGACATCCCGGCGGTCCG
>CALDKM010000158.1:0-5052 GCA_937898875.1 uncultured Pseudomonadota bacterium
CTGCGTCCGCCGTCGACGTTGATCGTCTCGCCGGTCACGTAGGGCGCGTCCTCGAGCAGGAAGCGCACCGCGCGCGCGATGTCGTCCGGCGTGCCTTCGCGCTTCAGCGGCGTGTGCGAGATGATGCGCTGGCGCGAGACCTCGTCGAAGGTGTCGTCGCCCTCCGGCCACAGGATCGGGCCCGGCGCGACGGCGTTCACGCGCACGTCCGGGGCGAGCTCGCGGGCGAGCGAGCGCGTGAGCCCGGTCAGCGCGGCCTTCGCGATCGAGTAGACGACGTAGTTGCGCATCGGCCGCTCGGCGTGGATGTCGGTGACGTTGACGATCGCGCCCTCCGACTTGCGCAGCGGCCCGGCGGCGGCCTGCGACAGGAAAAGCGGCGCGCGGACGTTCGTGCCGACGAGGTCGTCCCAGTGGGAGAGCTGGATCTCGCCGAGCGGTGTCGCGAAGAACGACGACGCGTTGTTGACCAGCGCGTCGAGCCGGCCGAAGCGCATCACGGTCTGGTCGACGAGGGAAGGCAGCTTGGCCAGGTCGAGCAGGTCGGCCTGGATCAGCGCGACGGAGTTCGCCCGGACGCCGTTCAGCTCGGCCTGAAGGAGCCTCGCCTCGCCGGCCGAGGCGCGGTAGTGCAGCATCAGATTCGCGCCGGTCGCGTGCAGGCGCCGGCAGATCGCCGCGCCCACGCGTTTCGCGCCGCCGGTGATCAGAACGACCTTTTCCTGCACGCGCGCTCCTGCGGTCGGGCCGCCCCTGCGCGCTCGCGCGACGGGCCTGCGGTCCGTGAATTCCGGTTCGGTACACTAGCACAACCTTTCGCGCGAGGCGCGACCCCGAGCCGATGCGACGACTACGCGAGCCCGACCCCGCGCTTCCCGTCCCCGATGCCGCCGCCCGCGCGCATTCGGCGCGCGTGCGCGCCGCCATCGCCGACGCTATCTCGGCGCGCGGAGGCTTCCTGCCGCTGCGCGACTTCATCGAAATCGCGCTCTACGCCCCGGGGCTCGGCTACTACGCCGCCGGCGCACACAAGCTCGGGCCCGCGGGCGATTTCACGACGGCGCCGGAGCTCTCGCCGCTGTTCGGCGCGGCGGTCGCGGCGCAGGTCGGCGCGATCCTCGAGGCGAGCGCGGGACGCGAGATCGTCGAGATCGGCGCGGGCAGCGGGCGGCTCGCGGTCGACCTGCTTCGCGAGCTCGATCGCCTCGGCGCGCCACCGTCGCGCTACGCGATCGTCGAGACGAGCCCGGACCTGAAGGCGCGTCAGCGCGACGCGATCGCGCGCGACCTCCCGGCATGGCGCGACCGGGTCTCGTGGCTGGACGCACCCCCGCCGACCATCGACGGCGCGGTGCTGATGAACGAGGTGCTCGACGCGATCCCGCCGCACGTCGTGGCGCGGATCGGCGGCATCTGGCACGAGCGCGGCGTGGCGATCGGGCGCGACGGCGAGCTCTCGCTCGCGGACCGCGCGCCCGCCGATCCGGGGCTGGTGGCGGTCGCGCAGCGGCGGTTTCCCCCGGAGGGCGATTACGCGAGCGAGATCAACCTGGCGGCCGAGGCGCTGGTCGAGGATCTGGGGAGGCGACTGGCCGCCGGCGCGATCGTCGCGATCGACTACGGCTTCCCGCGGCGCGAGTACTACCACCCGGAACGCAGCGACGGGACACTGATGGCGCATTATCGCCACCGGGCAACGGCCGACCCGTTCGTGTGGCCGGGGCTCGCAGATCTCACCGCGCACGTCGACTTCACGGCGGTTGCGGAGGCAGGCGAGCGCGCGGGCCTGGGCGTCGCGGGCTACGCGTCGCAGGCGGCGTTCCTGATCAACTGCGGCATCCTCGATCGGCTGGCCGCGACCGGCGATCCGATGTCGCCCGCGTACCTGCGCGAGGCCGGCGCCGTGCAGAAGCTGCTTTCGCCCTCCGAGATGGGCGAGCTCTTCAAGGTGATCGCGCTCGAGTGCGGAGAGGCGATACGCTGGCCGGGATTCGCCGCGGGCGACGCGAGCCACCGCCTCTGAAGGAGGATCCATGGATTCGACCATCGCGCACGACTGCCTCGCGCTCGGACGGCTCGTCGAGAGGCACGCCCGTTATCGGCCCCGTCACGCTGCCGTCGTCGCGCCGGCCGGCCCGCGCGAGGTCCGCCTCGACTGGCGCGAGTTCGACGCGTACGTGAACCGCTGGGCGAACGCGCTCGCCGGGCTGGGCGTGTCGCGCGGCGACCGTGTCGCGACGGTGCTGCCGAACTCGATCGAGCTGCTCGCCAGCTACTGGGCGTGCTTCAAGCTCGGTGCGGCGGCGGTCCCCCTGTCGACGCTGCTCAACGCCGGCGGCCTCGCGTCGCTGCTCGCCGACGCGACGCCCCGCGCGATCGTTTCGAACGGCGACCTGCGAGGGATGCTCGACGAGGTGCGCGCGAGCGGCGTTGCCGCGGACGCCGCGTGGGTGCTGATCGACGCGAACGCCGACGACGCGCCGGCGGGCTACCGCGCGTACTCGCGCCTCTTGATGGACGCGTCCGACGCGCCGCCCGGCGTCGGCGTGTCGGCGGACGACCTCGCGACGATCATGTACACGAGCGGCACGACCGGGCTGCCGAAGGGCATCTGCCACACGCACTTCATCCGGGCGATGTACGCGCTGACGCTGGCGTCGAGCTGGCGGATGACGCCGTCCTCGGTCGTGCTGCACGCGGGCGCGATCGTGTTCAACGGCGCGATGACGACGATGCTTCCCGCGTTCATGCTCGGAGCGACCTTCGTCGTGCACCGCGCGTTCGACGCGGAAGCGTTCATCGACACCGTCGAGCGCGAGCGCGTCACGCACACGATGCTCGTTCCGGCGCAGATCATCGCGATCCTGAACGCGAAGGGATTCGACCCGGCGCGTCTCGCGTCGCTGGAGTGCATCCTGTCGCTCGGCGCGCCGCTGCACGTCGAGCACAAGGACCGGCTGAACGCGCTCCTGCCGGGACGCTTCTACGAGCTCTACGGGCTCACCGAGGGATTCGTGACGATCCTCGATCGCGACGACGCGCTGCGCAAGGCCGGCAGCGTCGGCGTCCCGCCGCCGTTCTACGACCTGCGCATCGTCGGGGCGGACGGCCGCGACCTGCCCGCGGGCGAGGTTGGCGAGATCGCCGGGCGCGGGCCGATCACGATGCCGGGCTACTACCGCAACGACGCGAAGTCGGCGGAGGCGCTGCGCGGAGGCTGGCTCCACACGGGCGACCTGGGCTACGTCGACGACGAAGGCTTCCTCCATCTCGTCGACCGGATGAAGGACATGATCGACTCGGGCGGCGTCAAGGTCTATCCGAAGGACGTCGAGGAGGTCGTTGCGCGGCATCCGGACGTGCGCGAGGTCGCGGTGTTCGGGATCCCGCACGAGAAGTGGGGCGAGACGCCCGTCGCGGCGGTCGTGCTGAAGGAGGGGGCCAGCATCGATGCGTTCACGCTTCGCGACTGGATCAACGCGCACGTGGCGGCGAAGTTCCAGCGTGTCGATCGCGTGCTGGTCCTCGACGAGTTCCCGCGCAACGCCGCGGGCAAGACGCTAAAGCGGGAACTGCGCGCGCCGTTCTGGGAGGGGAAGGGAAGGGCGATCTGACGGCGGGGCGCGGGTCTCATCGCTGCAGGTAGACGCGCTCCGCGTTGCCGCCCAGCACCGCATCGCGCTCGGCGGGGGACAGGCCGGCGAGCGACGCCGTCGCGATCGCGCGCCAGCGGTCGTAGCCGCCCGCGAGCTCGACGACCGGCCAGTCGCTGCCCCAGATCAGGCGATGCGGGCCGAAGAGATCGACGAGCGCATCGATCCACGGCGCGAGATCGCCGGCGTCGTCGCCGGGCCGGGCCTCGGTGACGAGGCCCGACAGCTTGCAGCAGGCGGCGGGGTGCGCGGCGACGACCGCCATGTCGGCCCGCCAGGCGTCGATCTCGCGCAAGCGGATGCCGGGTTTCGCGCCGTGGTCGACGACGACCGCCAGCGCCGGATGCCGGTCGAGCACGCGCGCGAGCCGCGGCAGGTGCCGGGGCAGCACCAGCGCGTCGAACACGAGATCGTGCGCGACCATCGCATCGAACGCGGGTCCGAGGTGCGCGCGGACGAGCCAGTCGTCGTCGGCGATGTCCTGCACCATCGGCCGCAGGCCCGCCAGCGCCGGCTCGTCCGCGAACGCGGCGATGACGTCCGCGGCATCGGGCGCGTCGAAGTCCGCCCAGCCCACGACGCCCGCGACGAACGGCGTCGCGCGGGCCACCTCGAGCAGCCAGCGCGTTTCCGCCGGGGTCGGCGCCGCCTGCACGAGGATCGTGCGTCCGATCCGGTGCCGCGCGAGGATCGGCGCGAGGTCGCCCGGACCGAAGTCGCGGTAGATGGCGCCGAGCGCCGGTGTGAGCCAGCCGTAGTCGCCGCGGTCGAGTCGCCAGAAGTGCTGGTGCGCGTCGATCCCCCCGAAGCGGCCTTCGCCTGCCTCCCGCCAAGGGGCGCCGCGCGATCGGGGCGGTCCTGCGCGCGCGTCGATCATGCGGGGACGGGCGCGTCTTCTCGCAGCAGCCGCTCCGCCTTGAGGTCGCGCCAGAGGGTCGCCGGGACCGGCCGCCGGAACGCGTCGGCGTTGCGACGCACCTCGTCCGGCGACACCGCGCCGAGCACGACGCTCGACACCGCCGGATGCCCGAGCACGAATGCGAGCGCGGCGTGCGCGAGCGAGACGCCGTGCGCGCCGCACACCCGCTCGACCGCCGACACCCGCGCGAGGATCTCCGGCGGCGCGGCACGGTAGTTGTACCGCGCTCCCGCGACCGCGCCGGTTGCGAGGATGCCCGAGTTGAACACGCCGCCCAGCATCACGCCTACGCGCCGCTCGCAGGCGAGCGGCAGGAATCGATCGAGCGCCGGCTGCTCGAGCAGCGAATAGCGGCCCGCCAGCAGCACGCAGTCGAGGTCGGCCTCGCGCACGAAGCGCTCGCAGACGTCCGCGTCGTTGACGCCGATGCCGATCGCGTGCACGACGCGCTGCGCGCGCAGGTCGGCCAACGCCCGGTAC
>CALDKM010000159.1:0-19376 GCA_937898875.1 uncultured Pseudomonadota bacterium
CTGATGAAGGTGCTGTGCTTCGCGCTGTTCGCGTGCGCCTTCAACCTGCTGATCGGCTACGTCGGCCTCCTGTCGTTCGGCCATGCGATGTTTTTCGGGACCGCGGGCTACGTCTCGGCGCATGCGGCGAAGGTCTGGGGACTGCCGCCCGAGGTCGCGATCCTCGCCGGCACGCTCGCATCGACCGCGCTCGGCGCGCTGACGGGCGCGCTGTCGATCCGCCGCCAGGGGATCTACTTCGCGATGATCACGCTCGCGATGGCGCAGATGATCTTCTTCTTCTACCTGCAGACGCCGTTCACCGGCGGCGAGGACGGCATCCAGTCGGTGCCCCGCGGCAGGATGTTCGGCGTGCTGGACCTCTCGAACGTCCACGTCATGTACTACGTGGTGCTGGCGATCTTCGTCGCCGGCTTCCTCGCGATCCGCCGGATCATCCACTCGCCCTTCGGCCAGGTGCTGAAGGCCATTCGCGAGAACGAGCCTCGCGCGATCTCGCTGGGCTACGACGCCGACCGGTACAAGCTGATCGCGTTCGTCCTGTCCGCCGCGCTGTCCGGCGTCGCCGGCGCGACGAAGGCGATCGTGTTCCAGCTGGCCTCGCTCACCGACGTGCAGTGGCAGATGTCCGGCGAGGTCGTGCTGATGACGCTGCTCGGGGGCATGGGCACCGTCTTCGGGCCGGTCGTCGGCGCCTTCACGATCATCTCGCTCGAGCACTTCCTCGCCGACCGGGGCCAATGGGTCACGGTCATCACCGGCGCGATCTTCGTCGTATGCGTGCTGGCGTTCCGGCGCGGCATCGTCGGCGAGCTGGCCGCATGGTGGGCGAAGCGGCGCGGCTAGCGATCCTGCTCGCGGCCGCGGCGCTCGCCGCGCCGGCGGCGGCCGAGTCGTTCGACGTTCGCGGCGCCTGCCGCGACGGCGAGCCGCAGGGCATCTACGAGCTCCGCGACGCGCGCGGGTCGCTGCGCGTGCTGGGCGCGTTCAGCCGCGGCAGGCGAACCGGATCGTTCATCTACTGGACGGCAGGCGGCGAGCGCATCGCACACATCCCGTACGACGACGGGGTGGAGAGCGGCACGGCGGCGCTCTGGTATTCCGGCGCGGGACGCGGGCGCGAGCCGCGGCAGCAGCTCGAAGCGGCCTACGCGAAGGGAGTGCTCCACGGGGCCAAGCGATCGTGGCATCCGGACGGATCGCCGCGCGGCGACTACGCCTACGAGCGCGGCACGCTCGTCGCCGCGAAGGCGTGGGGCGCGAACGGCGCGGCGCTCGCCGACGGCGAGGCGCGCGCGCAGGCGGCGCGCGACGCGGATGACGAGGCGAGGACCTACGCGGCGCTCGGCGCGATCGTCGACCGCAACCTTCCGGCGTGCAGGTCCGGGCCGGACGGGCCTCGTCGCTGACGCTGCGGGCGGGAGGCGCTACTCGACCAGCACGTAGGTCCCCGGCGCGTCGCCGAGGGGCCGGTGCCTGGCGGAACCGGCTTCCTTCGGCGCGTTCGCGCGGGCGCCGGATGCCTGCCTGTCGAGCCACTCCGCCCACTCGAGCCACCACGAACCCGGCTTGGCGGTCGCCGTGGCGAGCCAGGTGTCGGGATCGACGTAGTGGTTGTCGTTGTGGGCGCCCACGCGGTAGCTTCGTCCCGGATGGCCGGGTTCGGAGACGATGCCGGCGTTGTGCCCGCCGGACGCAAGCAGGAACGTGATGTCGCCCTGCGCGTAGAGGTGGATCTTGTAGACCGAGCGCCAAGGGGCGACGTGGTCCTGCTCGGTGCCGACGACGAACATCGGCAGTCTCAGGTCGGCGAGCGCGACGGGCTTCCCTTCCGCGACGTAGCGCCCCTCGGCGAGATCGTCGTCGAGGAACAGCTTGCGCAGGTACTCGGAGTGCATCCGGTAGGGCATCCGCGTCGCGTCGCTGTTCCAGGCCATGAGGTCCGTGAGCTGCCCGCGCTCGCCCATCAGGTAGTCGTGCACCAGCTTCGACCAGGTCAGGTCGTTCGAGCGCAGGATCTGGAAGGCGCCGGCCATCTGCCGGCCGTCGAGGAAGCCCTGCGCCCACATCATGTCCTCGAGGAACGCCACCTGGCTGTCGTTGATGAACAGCGTGAGCTCGCCGGCTTCGGTGAAGTCGATCTGGGCCGCGAGCAGCGTCATCGAGGCGAGACGGCGGTCGCCGTCGCGCGCCATGACCGCCGCCGTGATCGCGAGCATCGTCCCGCCGAGGCAGTAGCCGACGGCGTGGATCTTGCGCCTCGGCACGATCTCGCCGATCGTGTCGAGCGCCGCGCCGATGCCGCGCCGGCGGTAGTCGTCCATCCCGAGGTCCCGGTCGCTCTCGTCCGGGTTCTTCCACGAGATCATGAACACCGTGTGGCCGCGCTCGACCAGGAATCGCACGAGAGAGTTCGCCGGCGACAGGTCGAGGATGTAGTACTTCATGATCCACGCCGGCACGATCAGGATCGGCTCCGCCTGCACCGCGTCGGTGGCGGGCGAGTACTGGATCAGTTCGATCAAGTCGTTGCGGAAGACGACCTTGCCGGGCGTGATCGCGACGTCGCGGCCGACGACGAAGTTCTCGGCGCCGACGGGCTTGTGGCCGCCGGTCTGCCTCTCCCAGTCCTCGAGCCAGTTCTGCCAGCCGCGCACGAGGTTCATCCCGCCGTCGCGGACCGTCTTGCCGAGCACCACCGGATTGGTGAGGATGCCGTTGGACGGCGCCAGCACGTCGAGCATCTGACGCGCCGCGAACGTCAGCATCTTCTCGTGCTGGCGCGTCACGCCCGAGATCCCGGTGAACGCGTTGTGCCACCACTGCTGCTGCAGCAGGAACGCCTGCTGGAAGAAATTGAACGGCGGCCCCTGCCACGCCTCGTCCCGGAATCGGCGGTCCTGCGGCAGCGGCTCGATGCACGCCTCGGCCGACTCGCCTTCCCGCAGGTACCGCGAGAAGTAGTTCTGGAAGCGCGTGAGCTTGCGGCTCGCCTTCTGCGCGAGCTGCATCTGCTTGCCCGGCGAGAACGCGATGTGCGCCCACCAGTTGAAATACGCCTCCGCCATCGCCATCGGCGACAGCCCGGCAGTCGCGCGGGCGAGCGTCGCGTGCACCGCACGGTCGATCATCGACGGGTAGGCGGTCAACGCCAGCGAGTCGCGGTCGGCGGAGAACGTTCCCGGAGGCCGCGCCTTCGGCGTCCCGCGTCCCGTCGGCGGGGTTGCGGCGGGAACCGGCAGATTGCCCGTTGCCGGCGCAGCTTCGGCGGAGGGGGCAGCCGCTTGCGACCGGGACCGCCGGCCCTTGGCGCGCGTGGAAGTCGTCATGGTCGGCTCAGTGGGCATCCGCCCGGAAATCGTCGAAGACCATTTTCCGCCATGACCCCCGGCGCCTGATTGATGCAGGTCATCGGCGCGTCGCCGCGGCACGCCGCCGGGCGTCCGCGAGGCGCCGCCGTGCAACCCCTTGATTCGGCGCAATGTCCTGCGCTCGCGGTCGCGGGAGCCTGTGAATGATAGGCTGTTTGCCGACCGCGCACGTTCCGACGCGCCGGGATTGCGACGAATGACCGACCCGACCTCGATGCTCGACGTGATCGCCCGCATGTCCTCGCTGCAGTGGGGACGATGGGGGGGCGCCGAAGCGATCCGGCAGGCCGGGGCGTCGAGGCTGGCGGATCTCGTGCGCTACGCCCGCGAGCACTCGCGCTACTACGCCGAACGCTATGCCGGCCTGCCGGCCGACGTCGCGTTGGAAGCGCTCCCGGTCGTCACCAAGCACGAGTTGATGAGCCGCTTCGACGACTGGGTGACCGACCCCGAAGCGACCCGCGAGCGGCTCTCGGCGTTCCTGGCCGACCGTACGCAGATCGGCAAGCTCTTCCTCGGCCGCCACGCTGCATGGCGGAGTTCGGGGACCACCGGCGAGCCCGGGCTCTACCTGCACGACGCGCCGGCGTGCGTGATCTATCACGCGCTCATCGCCGCGGTGATGCAGCGCCCGGACGTAGCGGCGGCGTGGGCGTTCGGCCAGGTGGCGCACGGCGGGCGCCGGGCGCTGGTCGCGGCGACGGGCGAGCACTTCGCCGGCATCGTGACGTGGCGCGCACTGGAGCAATGGGCGCCGCATGCCTCGACCTGCGAGCTGTCGGTCCTGCGACCCGTCGGCGAGTGGGCCGAGCAGCTCAACGCGTTCCAGCCGGCGTTCCTCGCCGGCTATCCGACGGCGCTGCGGCTGATCGCCCACGAGCAGAGCGCGCACCGCCTCGCCATCGCGCCGTCGCTCGTCTGGTCGGGCGGCGAGCACATGACGCCTGCGGCGCGGCGCGAGATCGAGCGCGCGCTCGGTGCCGTGGTGATCGACGAGTACGGCAGCTCGGAGTGCCTGTCGATCGCGGTCGGCTGCCGCCGGGGCTGGCTGCATCTCAACGCGGACTGGGTCGTGCTCGAGGCGGTCGACGCGCGGTATCGGCCGGTACCGCCGGGGACGCTCTCGCACACGGCGCTGCTGACCAACCTCGCGAACCGCGTGCAGCCGGTGATCCGCTACGACATCGGCGACCGGATCGTGTTCAGGGCGGACGCCTGCGAGTGCGGGAGCACGCTTCCGGCGATGCGCGTGCAGGGCCGCTGCGACGACGTCGTGATGCTCCGGAAGCCGGGCGGTGCGCGGGTGCAGCTGCTGCCGATGGCGCTGACGACCGCGGTCGAGGAGGGCGCGGGACTGCACCTGTTCCAGATCGTCAGGATCTCGGACCGCGCTCTCGCGATCCGTGTCCCGGAAGGGCCGGAGCGCGTCCGGCGCGCGTCGTGGGAGGCCGCGCGAACGGCGCTCGCTCCGGTGCTCGCCGCGCACGGGCTCGACGGCGTGGAGATCGCGCTCGACGCGTCGCCGCCGGAGGTTTCGGCGGCGAGCGGCAAGCTGCGCCAGGTGATCTCGGGCGAGCACCGCGGCGGCGCCGCGCGATCGCGGTCGAAGCGGCCGGCCGCTCCCGAGCGCCCGTCGTGACCGGTTTCGCGCGCGTGCTGCAGACGGCCCGCTGGCCACGCCCGGGGATTCGATGACGCGCGAAACGGGCGACGCGGCCCTGTCCGAGTCCTGGTGGCGGCTGCCGCAGGCCGAGCTCCTCGCCGCGTTGTCGACGGATGGCAAGGGCCTGCACGGCCGCGACGCGCGCACGCGCCTCGCCCGCTACGGCGCGAACGAGTTCCGCTCCGACGCCGAGGTCCCCGCATGGCTGCAGCTCGCGCGCCGGTTCGGCAACCCGCTGATCCTGATCCTGCTCGTCGCGAGCGTGCTGTCGGCGCTCACCGGAGCGATGGTCGGCGCCGGGGTGATCGTGGCGATGGTGCTGATGAGCGTGCTGCTCGACTTCGTGCAGGAATACCGCGCGGGGCAAGCCGCGCTGCGTCTGCGCAACTCGGTGGCGCTGAACGCGCAGGCGCGCCGGGAGGGGTCGGTTCGCCCGGTACGGGTCACCCATCTCGTACCGGGCGACGTGGTGGCTCTCTCGAGCGGTTCTCTCGTGCCCGCCGACGGCCGCCTGCTCGACGCGAATCACCTGTTCGTCGACCAGTCGCTGCTGACCGGAGAATCGTTCCCGGTCGAGAAGCAGGCCGGAACCCCCCCGGCGCCGCAGGTCGCGAAGGAGGCCGCCCCGAACGCCGTGTTCATGGGCACGTCGGTGCTGAGCGGGACCGGAACGATGCTCGTTTGCCGGACCGGCCGGTCGACCGCGCTGGGCGCGATCTCGCACGGGCTCGCCGCCGCGCCTCCGCCCACGGCGTTCGAGGCGGGCACGCGCCGGTTCGGACTGATGATCATGCGGCTCACCGTGCTGATGGTGCTGTTCGTGCTGATGGTGAACGTGCTGACCCACAAGCCGCTGATCGAGTCGTTCCTGTTCGCACTGGCGCTCGCGGTCGGACTCACGCCCGAGCTCCTGCCGATGGTCGTGTCCGTCACGCTCGCGCGCGGCGCGGCGCGGATGGCCGACAGGCACGTCGTCGTCAAGCGACTGGCGTCGATCCACGACCTCGGCGCGATGACGGTCCTCTGCACCGACAAGACGGGAACGCTCACCGAGGCGTCGATCGCGCTCGAGCGGCACGTGGACCTCGACGGCCGCGACAGCGAGCGCGTGCTCGAGCTCGCGTTCGTCAACAGCCGGTTCGAGAGCGGGCAGAAGAACCCTCTCGACGTCGCGATTCTCGAACACTCGCACGTCGACACGACGCGCTGGAGCAAGGTCGACGAGGTGCCGTTCGACTTCGAGCGCCGGCGCGTCGCGGTGCTCGCCGACGGACCGTCGGGCCGCCTGCTGATCGTCAAGGGGGCGCCCGAGGACCTGCTCGCGAACTCGACCCGCCACGAAGACGGTGACGGCACGCGGCCGTTCGACGCGGCTTCGCGCGAGCTCGCGACACGCAGGCTGGAGGCGCTCTTCCGCGACGGATACCGCGTCCTCGGCATCGCGTACAAGTCCGTGGAGCGCGAGCGCTCGCGCGTCGGCACCGGCGACGAGCGCGATCTCGTCTTCGCCGGGTTCGCGTCGTTCCTCGACCCGCCGAAGGCCTCGGCGGCGGACGCCATCCGCGCGCTCGGCGGCAGCGGCGTCGCCGTGAACATACTGACCGGCGACAACGAGCTCGTCACCGAGCATCTCTGCTCGACCCTTGGCATCCCGGTGCGTGGCGTGTTGGCGGGCACCGAGATCGACGGGCTCGACGAGCCGGCGCTCCGCGCGCGGGTCGAGCGGACGAACCTGTACTGCCGGGTGTCGCCCGCGCAGAAGGGCCGCGTGATCCTCGCGCTGAAGTCGCGCGGCGAAGTCGTGGGCTACCTCGGCGACGGCATCAACGACGCGCCCGCGCTTCGCGTGGCGGACGTGGGCATCTCGGTCGACCGGGCGGTCGACGTCGCGAAGGCCGCAGCGGACCTGATCCTGCGCAAGCGCGACCTCCACGTTCTTCACGACGGCGTGCTCGAAGGCCGGCGCACGCACGCGAACATCCGCAAGTACCTGATGATGGGCACGAGCTCGAACTTCGGCAACATGCTGAGCATGGCCGCCGCCGCCGCGCTGCTGCCCTTCCTCCCGATGCTCCCCTTCCAGGTGCTGCTCAACAACATGCTCTACGACGTCTCGGAGATCGCGATCCCGCTCGACCGCGTCGACGAGGCCGAGCTCGCCGCCCCCCAGGCGTTCGACCTGTCGACCATCCGCCGCTTCATGCTCGTGCTGGGCCCCCTCTCGTCGATCTTCGACCTGATCACGTTCGGCGTCCTGCTGGCGATCTTCGACGCGAACCCCGAACTGTTCCGCACCGCGTGGTTCGTCGAATCGCTCGCGACGCAGGTGCTCGTGATCTTCGTCATCCGGACGCGCGGCTCGCCGTTCGCGAGCCGCCCGCATCCGGCGCTGATCGCGACGTCGCTCGCCGTCGTCGCTGTCGCGGTCGCGCTGCCGTTCACCGCCCTCGGCCCGATGCTCGGCTTCGTTCCGATCCCCGCGCCGTTCTGGGGCGTGCTCGCGCTGCTCGTCGTCGCGTACCTCGCGCTCGCCGAGGGGGGCAAGCGCTGGTTCCACGCCCGGTGGCGCGGCGACGCGGTCCGCGTCGCGCACTGAGAGGCAGGGCGCCCGGAAGGCGCACCCGAAGCCTGCACCCCGCGGACGCATGCGCACCTTCCCGGTGCGGGGTTGTGGCTGCCCGGCCTTCGCGATAGATTCGCGCATCCGACGCCGTTCCCCCCACCGGGGCCCGCCCCCGACCCCGACCCGAGGTCCTTCCATGCGCCATGCATCGCTTCGACGGGTGTTCGCCGCCGCCGCCCTCGCGGCCGGCGCGGCCTTCGTGCCTCACGCCGCCGCCCAGGAGCTGAAGATCGCGGTCGCCGCCGACGTCACGTCGGTCGACCCGCACTTCTTCAACCTGTTCCCCAACAACAACATCGCCGAGCACATCTTCGACAAGCTCGTGCAGATGGATGCGGACTCGCGGATGATCCCCGGCCTCGCGACGTCGTGGAAGACGATCGACGCGACGACCTGGGAGTTCAGACTGCGCAAGGGCGTGAAGTTCCACGACGGGAGCGAGCTGACCGCCGAGGACGTGGCGTTCTCGATCGACCGCGTCGCGCAGATCCCGAACAGCCCGGGGCCGTTCGTCGCCTACACGAAGGCGATCGTGAGCAAGCGGATCGTCGATCCGTACACGATCCGCTTCAAGACCGCCGCGCCGCACCCGCTGATGCCGAACGACCTGTCGACGATCTACATCGTCAGCAGGAAGGTGGCGACCGGCGCGTCGACGGAGGACTTCAACACCGGCAAGGCGACGGTGGGCAGCGGCCGGTTCAAGTTCGTCCGCTACGCGAACGGCGACCGCGTCGAGCTCGCGCGGAACGACGCCTACTGGGGCGAGAAGGCGCCGTGGGAGAAAGTCACGTTCCGCATCGTCAAGAACGAGGCGTCCCGTGTCGCGTCGCTCCTGTCGGGCGACGTCGACGCGATCGAGCAGCCGCCGATCGCGGACCTGCCTCGCGTGAAATCCGATCCGCGGTTCACGGTCAGCTCGAAGATCTCGCACCGGGTCATCTACTTCAACTTCGACCATCTCGAGCGGTCGAGCCCCTTCGTCACCGGCCGGGACGGCAAGCCGCTCGCGGCGAATCCGCTGCGCGACCTGCGCGTGCGCAAGGCGATCAGCAAGGCGACCAACCGCGCGGCGATCGCCGAGCGCGTGATGGAGGGGCAGGCGACGCCCGCGGGCCAGCTCGTGTCCGAGAAGCTGTTCGGCCACGTGCCGGGCATGAAGGCGGAGGCCTACGACCCCGACGGCGCGAAGAAGCTGCTCGCGGAGGCCGGCTATCCGGACGGGTTCAACCTGACGATCCACGGACCGTCCGGTCGCTACGTCAACGACGAGAAGATCGTCCAGGCGGTAGCGCAGATGCTGACGCGCGTCGGCATCGTCTCGAAGGTCGAGACGGCGCCGATGGGGCCCTACTCGGGGCGCGCGTCGAAGCAGGAGTTCAGCTTCCACATGGTCGGGTGGGGCGCGTCGACCGGCGAAGCCAGCTCGCCGCTCCGTTCGCTCCTCGCGACCTTCAGCCGCGACAAGGGCCTGGGGGCGGTGAACTGGGGCCGTTACTCGAACCCGAAAGTCGACTACGTCGTCGAGCAGGCGATTCAGCAGGTGGACGACGACAACCGCCGCGCGATGCTGCAGCAGGCGACGAAGCTCTCGATGGACGACCTCGGCATCATGCCGGTGCATTTCCAGTACACGATCTGGGCGACGAAGAAGAGCGTGGCCTACACGCCGCGCACCGACGAGTACACGCTCGCGTTCCAGTTCAGGCCGGTGAAGTGAACGGCTGACCGTGCCCGAGTGACGGCGTCGGGAGGGTCGCGCGGCACTCCGCGCGGCGTCCCGGCGCGCCGTCGCCGACGCCTGCCGGCGGACTCCGATCCCCGATGCTCGTCTTCATCATCCGCAGGAGCCTCCAGAGCGTCGTCGTGCTGCTCGCGATGTCGCTCATCGTGTTCCTCGGCGTGTACGCGGTCGGCAACCCGATCGACATCCTGATAAATCCGCAGGCCGACCAGATGGACCGCGAGCGCGCGATCGCGGCACTGGGCCTCGACAAGTCGCTGTGGGAGCAGTACTGGGTGTTCCTGCAGGGTGCGGCGGGCGGCGACCTCGGGAGGTCGTTCGTTCACTCGACCTCGGCGTTGAGGCTCATCCTCGAGAAGATGCCGGCGACGCTCGAGCTCGCGTTCGCCGCGATGCTGATGGCGATCGTGCTGGGCATTCCGCTCGGGCTGTGGGCGGGGCTCAGGCCCGACGCGCTCTCCGGCCGGACGATCATGGCCGGCTCGATCCTGGGCTTCTCGCTGCCGACGTTCTGGGTCGGGCTGATGCTGATCATGGTGTTCTCGGTGATGCTGGGCTGGCTGCCCTCGAACGGGCGTGGCGAGACCGTGAGCGTGCTGGGCGTTCCGTTGTCGTTCCTCACCGTCGACGGACTGCGGCACCTCCTGATGCCGGCGACCAACCTCGCGCTCTTCAACGTCGCGCTGCTGATCCGGCTGACGCGCTCGGGCGCGCACGAGGCGCTGCTCCAGGACTACGTCAAGTTCGCCCGCGCGAAGGGCCTGTCGAACCGTCGCGTGATCGGCGTGCACGTGCTGCGCAACATCCTGATCCCGATCGTCACCGTGATCGGCCTGCAGTTCGGCTCGCTCATCGCGTTCGCGATCGTCACCGAGAGCGTGTTCGCGTGGCCGGGCATGGGCAAGCTGCTGATCGACTCGATCAACCTGCTCGACCGGCCGGTCATCGTCGCCTACCTGCTCGTCATCGTCGCGTTCTTCATCCTCATCAACCTGGCCGTCGACATCCTGTATTCGGCGCTCGACCCGCGCGTGCGGCTGAGCGAGAGCAAGGGATAGCGCGCATGCGGAACGGAGTCCCGTGCGACGGAGGTCGGCGATGAGCGGGGCGCCCGTGCCGGCGCGGGCCGCCCGCGCCCCGCAGACGCCGTTCCGCCGCGTCGTCGACGACTTCTTCGCCAACCCGGTGGCGACGTTCGGCTTCGGGCTCCTGTGCCTGATCGTCTTCTTCGCGATCTTCGCGCCGCTGATCTCGCCGCAGAATCCCTACGACCTCGCGCAGATCGACGTGATGGAAGGCCGGCTGCCGCCGGGCTCGCCCACGGCGACGGGCGGCACGTTCTGGCTCGGCACCGACGACCAGGGTCGCGACATGCTGTCCGCGATCTTCTACGGCTTGCGCATATCGCTCGCCGTCGGCGCGGCCAGCACCGTGCTCGCGCTGGTCATCGGGCTCGCGGCCGGCCTCTCGGCGGCGTACCTGGGCGGCCGCTTCGAGGCGATGGTCATGCGCATCGTCGACATACAGCTCTCGTTCCCGGCGATCCTGATCGCGCTGATCCTCATCGCGGTGCTTGGGCAGGGAACCGGCAAGGTGATCGCGGCGCTGGTGACCATCCAGTGGGCGTACTACGCGCGCACCGTGCGCGCCGCCGCGATGGTCGAGAAGCGCAGGGAGTACGTCGAGGCCGCGCGCTGCCTCGCGCTGTCGCCGGCGCGCATCGTGTTCCGGCACCTGCTGCCCAACTGCCTGCCGCCGCTCATCGTCGTCGCGACGGTCCAGGTCGCCGCGGCGATCGCGCTCGAGGCGACGCTCTCGTTCCTCGGCCTGGGACTGCCGATCACCGAGCCCTCGCTCGGCCTGCTGATCGCGAACGGCTACCAGTACCTGCTGTCGGGCAAGTACTGGATCAGCTTCTTCCCGGGCATCGCGCTGCTGCTCACGATCGTCTCGATCAATCTCGTCGCCGACCAGCTGCGCGACGTGCTGAACCCGAGGCTGCAGAAGTGAGCGGCCCCGCGAGCGCGCGGCCGCCGGCCCGGGGGAGCCCGTGAGTTCCCCCTTGCTGGAGGTCGAAGGGCTGCGCACGCACTTCTTCACGAGGGCGGGCGTCGTCCGGGCGGTCGACGACGTCAGCTTCTCGCTCGAGCGCGGCGAAGTCCTCGGGCTCGTGGGCGAGTCGGGCTCGGGCAAGTCGATCACCGGATACTCGATCATGGGGCTCGTCGACCCGCCGGGACGCGTCGTCGAGGGATCCATCCGCCTCGACGGCAAGGAGCTCACGACGCTCGACGCCGAGTCGATGCGAAGGCTGCGCGGCAACCGGATCGCGATGATCTTCCAGGACCCGATGATGACGCTGAACCCGGTCCTGCGGATCGACCGCCAGATGACCGAGGCGATCCTCGCGCACGACGACGTGACCGAGGCGTCTGCCCTGGAGCGCTCGCGCGATGCGCTCTCGCGCGTGGGCATCCCGTCGCCCGACGAGCGCCTGAAGGCGTATCCGCACCAGTTCTCCGGCGGCATGCGCCAGCGCGTCGCGATCGCGATCGCGCTGCTCAACCGCCCGGACCTCATCATCGCCGACGAGCCGACGACCGCGCTCGACGTCACGATCCAGGGCCAGATCCTCTACGAGGTCCAGAAGCTCGCGCGCGAGACCGGCACGGCGCTCGTCTGGATCACCCACGACCTGTCGGTCGTCGCCGGGCTCGCCGACCGGGTCTGCGTCATGTACGCGGGCCGCATCGTCGAGCAGGGGACCACGGCACAGGTGCTGGACACGCCGGCGCATCCGTACACGCAGGGACTGCTCGACAGCGTCCCGTCTCGCAACGCCCCGGGGGAGCGGTTGCGCCAGATTCCCGGCATGACGCCTTCGCTCCTCGACCTGCCGCCCGGGTGCGCGTTCCGCGAGCGCTGCAGCCGCGCCGACGCCGAATGCGGCACCGCGCCGCCGATGCGCATCCTGCCGGACGACGCCGGTCGCGGGGTGCGCTGCCATCGTCCGCTCGTGCCGTGGACGTGACCGCCGCGCCGCTGGTCGCGCTCGAGCGCGTCTCGAAGCGCTTCGTCAAGTCGCTCGACCTCGCGGCGAGGATCGCCAACCTCGCCGGCGCCGGCGTGCGCGAGGAGACCGTGCACGCGGTCGACCGCGTCGACCTCGCGATCGCCCCGGGCGAGGTCGTGGGCCTGGTCGGCGAATCGGGCTGCGGCAAGTCGACGCTCGGCCGGCTCGCGGTCGGCCTTCTGCCGCTGACCGAGGGCCGCCGGCTCTGGCGCGGCGAACCGATCGACGGCCTCGCACCGGCAGCCGCGCGCGTGCAGCAACTGCGGATGCAGATGATCTTCCAGGACCCGTACGCGTCGCTCAACCCGCGCATGCGCGTCGTCGACATCGTCGGGGAGGCGCCGGTCGCGCACGGCGTCGTCTCGCGCCGCCAGCAGGTCGAGTACGTCGGCCTGCAGCTCAATCGCGTCGGCCTCGACCCCACGCTGATGCGCCGCTTCCCGCACCAGTTCTCGGGCGGCCAGCGCGCGCGCATCGGCATCGCGCGCGCTCTCGCGGTGAGGCCGGAGTTCCTGGTCTGCGACGAATCGGTGGCGGCGCTCGACGTCTCGATCCAGGCGCAGGTGCTCAATTTGTTCATGGAGCTCAGGCGCGCGCTCTCGCTCACCTACCTCTTCATCAGCCACGACCTCGGCGTCGTCCGGCACATCAGCGACCGCGTCGTCATCATGTATCTCGGGCGCGTCGTCGAGAGCGGGCCGACGCAGGAGCTCTTCCGCGCGCCCGGCCACCCGTACACGCAGGCGCTGCTCGCCGAAATCGGGCGCGTCGAGGCGAGGAAGCGCGTGTTCGCACCGGTCAAGGGCGAGATCCCGTCGCCGCTCGATCCGCCGTCCGGCTGCCACTTCCATCCGCGCTGCCCGCACGCGATGGCGCGCTGCCGCGAGACCGCGCCGCCGCTCGTCGAGACCGCGCCCGGGCGGAAGTCCGCGTGCTGGCTCGACGAGTCGACGCCGGGAGGCGCGGGATGACTCCGTTCACGAGGCACGAGCCCGGGGGGCCGGCGGTGCCGCTCGTGCTGGACTCGCCGCATTCGGGCGAGGACTATCCCGCGGACTTCGATCACGCGGCGCCGCGCTCCGCCGTGCGGCAGGCCGGGGACACGCACGTCGCGCGCCTGTGGCTCGGTGCGCTCGCGCACGGAGCGACGCTCGTCGAGGCGCACTTCCCGCGCGCCTACCTCGATGCGAACCGCGGCCTCGAGGACATCGATCCGGCGCTCTTCGCGAAGGGCGAGCGGTGGCCCGGGCCGGTCAGGGTCACGCGCAAGACGGAGCAGGGCATCGGGCTCGTCTGGCGCCTCGCGCGAGGCGGCGTCCCGATGTACGCGCGCGCCCTTTCGGTCGAGGAGGTCGAGCGCCGGATCCGCACGTGCTGGCATCCGTATCACGACGCTGTTGCGCGTGCCCTCGATGAGCGGCACCGCGAGTTCGGCGCGGTGTGGCACGTCAACTGCCATTCGATGCCGGCCGTCGGCGACGCGCTGTCCGACGATCCGGGTCGCGAACGCGCCGACGTCGTGCTGGGCGACCGCGATGGCACGACCTGCGAGGCCGCGTTCACCCGGCTGGTCGCGGAGGCGTTCGCCTCGCAAGGCTACTCGGTCGCCGTCAACGATCCCTACAAGGGTGTCGAACTCGTCCGGCGCCATGGCCGGCCCGCCGAAGGGCGGCACAGCCTGCAGGTGGAGCTCAAGCGCACGCTCTACATGGACGAGGAGACGCTCGAGCCGACCGCAGGCTGCGCGCGCCTCGAGCGCGATCTGGTCTCGATCGCCGCCACGATCGTCGAGCACGCACGCGAGCGCACGCCGCCGCGGCGCCCGTGACGCGCGCAACTGGTAAGACCACTTGACCGATCCTGCCGGGCTGCGCTAACGTCGCCCGGTTGCGTCGGCGCCCGGGCGGGAAGTTCCGGGCCGGCGTCCCGTCACTCGAGGAGGAGCACCCGATGAAAACCCTGGTCCGCGCCGTCGCGCTGACGTTCGCCTTCGCTGCCGGCGCCGCGAGTGCCGCCTATCCCGAGCGCCCGATCACGTTCGTCGTGCCCTGGGGCGCGGGCGGCGGGACCGACACGACCGCGCGGTACTTCGCCGCGATGATGGAAAAGGAGCTCGGTCAGCCGGTCAACGTCGTCAACCGCACCGGCGGCAGCGGCGTCGTCGGCCACAGCGCGATCGCGCAGGCGGCGGCCGACGGCTACACGATCGGCATGATCACGGTCGAGATCTCGATGATGCACTGGCAGGGCCTCACCGAGCTCAATCCGGCGTCGTACACGCCGCTCGCGCTCGTCAATGCCGATCCGGCGGGCTTCACGGTGCGCGCCGACTCGCCCTACAAGTCGGTCAGGGAGGTGCTCGACTACGCGCGGGCGAACCCGGGCAAGCTCAAGGCGTCGGGCACCGGGCAGGGCGGCATCTGGCACCTCGCGCTCGCAGGGCTCATGAACGACACGAAGCTGCCCGCCACGGCCATTCCGTGGGTGCCCTCGAACGGCGCGGCGCCGGCGATGCAGGATCTCGTCGCCGGCGGCGTCGACGTCGTCACCTGCTCGCTGCCCGAGGCGCGCGCGATGATCGACGCGGGCAAGGCGAAGCCGCTTGCGGTGATGGATTCCAAGCCCGCCGGCCTGTTCCCGAACGTGCCGACGATGAAGCAGGCGGCCGGCAGCGACTGGACGGTGGCGGCGTGGCGCGGCATCGCCGGCCCGAAGGGTCTGCCGGCGGACGTCGAGCAGAAGCTCGTCGCGACGATCAAGAAGATCTGGGACAGCAAGGAGTTCAAGGACTTCGCGACGTCGAAGGGCTACGGCACCGAATGGGCCGCGCAGGCCGATTTCGCCGCCTACATGGCGAAGGGCGACAGGAGCATGGGCGAGGTGATGAAGGCGCTCGGACTCGCCAAGTGACGTTCGCGGCAGCGGACGCCGTTCCCGCGTCATCGGGGATCCGGCGTCCGTCCGGGCGGCTGCCGTTTCGGGCGGCCGCCCGATCCTCGCCCCGGGCATGAAGTTCAACGACGCCGTCTTCGGCGCGATCCTCGTCGTGCTGGGGCTCGCGGTGATCGCGCACGTCCAGGCGTTCCCGAAGATCCCTGGCCAGCAGGTCGGCCCGGCGCTCTTCCCCGGGCTGGTGGCCGCCGGGCTCGCCGCGTGCGGCGCCATCCTGATCTTCTACGGGTTGCGGCACCGGTCGGCGCAGCCCTGGTTCGTCGCCGACGAGTGGACGCGGTCGACGCGCCACGTGGTCGCGTTTCTTTCGGTGATCGGCGCGATCGCCTTCTACATCGCGCTGGCCGACCTTCTCGGGTTCCTGATCGCGGGGCCGACGATCCTGTTCGTGCTGTTCCTGCTCTTCGGCGTGCGGCCCGCCCGTGCCGCCGTCGTCGCGATCGTCGCGACGCTCGTCATCTGGTATGCCTTCTACAAGCTGCTGCGCGTCCCGCTGCCCTGGGGCGTGCTGACCCGCTACGCCTTCTGATTCGATGGAAGCGCTGGCCACCGCCTTCGGCATGGTGTTCGACCCGACCACCATGCTGGTGATGCTGGGCGCGTCGCTGTTCGGCCTGTTCGTCGGGGCCGTGCCGGGGCTCACCGCGACGATGGCGACCGCGCTCCTCGTCCCGGTGACGTTCTTCATGCCGCCGATCACCGCGGTCGCGGCGATCGTGACCGCGACCGCGATGGCGATCTTCTCCGGGGACATCCCCGGGTGCCTGCTCCGGATGCCGGGCACGCCTGCGTCCGCCGCCTATACCGACGAGGCCTACGCGATGACCCGGAAGGGCCAGGCCGAGCTCGCGCTGGGCGCCGGACTCGTTTTCTCGGCGGTCGGCGGCCTGTTCGGCACGGCAGTGCTGATCCTGTCGGCACCGGCGCTGGCCGAGTTCGCGTTGCGCTTTTCGTCGTTCGAGTACTTCTGGCTGGTGCTTCTCGGGCTCACCTGCGCGATCGTGATCACCGCCGAGCGGCCGCTCAAGGGCGTCGTGTCGCTGCTGCTCGGGCTGCTGGTGGCCTGCGTGGGACTCGGCAACCCGGCCGGGTACCCGCGCTTCACGTTCGGCAGCACCGAACTGATGGGCGGCATCGGGATGATCCCGATGATGATCGGCATGTTCGCGGTCTCGGAGATCCTCCGCTATGCCACCGACACGGGCGCGAAGCTCGAAGTCGTCGTGCAGCCGATCGGCAACGTGTTCCGCGGGATGTGGGAGCTTGCGAAGAAGTACCCGGTGCAGATCCTGCGCGGCAGCACGCTAGGCACGCTCGTCGGCGCGCTTCCGGGCGCGGGCGCCGACATCGCCGCGTGGATGAGCTACGCGATCAGCAAGAAGATGTCGAAGGAGCCCGGGAAGTTCGGCACCGGGCACGTCGAGGGGATCGTCGAGAGCGGGGCGGCGAACAACAGCGCGCTGGCGGGCGCCTGGATCCCGGCACTCGTGTTCGGGATCCCGGGCGACTCGATCACGGCGATCGTGATCGGCGTGCTCTACATGAAGAACATGAACCCGGGCCCGACGCTGTTCACGCAGAACCCGCAGAACATCTACGCCGTCTACCTGCTGTTCATCGTCGCGAACCTGATCATGATCCCGCTGGGCTTCCTGTGCATCAAGGTCGCGAAGCGCATCCTGCGCGTCCCGCGCGAGATCCTGATGCCGGTGATCCTGCTCTTCTGCGTCGTCGGGACGTTCGCGATCAACAACACGCCGTTCGACGTCGGCGTGATGCTCGCCGCCGGCGTGGTCGCCTACGTCCTCGAGCGGAACGGCTTCCCGATCGCGCCGGCGATCCTCGGCGTCGTGCTGGGCGGCATGCTCGAGGAGAACTTCATCACTTCGATGATCAAGTCCGACGGGCAGCTCACCGGCTTCTTCGCGCGGCCGGTCGCGGCGACCCTCGGTGTGCTGACGCTGGCTGCCTGGTTCCTGCCTCCGGTCGTCCATCGCTTGAGGCGCATCGCGGGCGCCTAGCGGGTCCTGCCCGCGCCTCCGGCCGCCTCCCCGGGCGGATTGCCCGGGCTTGCCGCAGCGCGGTATAATTCGAAAGTTTGGCGGCCCGGCCATCCCCGGGGGGTTGTCTTCGCGTCTCCGGGGGGCGTCGGCCGCATGCGACGACCCCCATGCGCGGCAAGCTCACCGTCGGTAACTGGAAAATGCACGGCGGGCTCACCGAGAACGCCGGGCGCCTCGCGGCGTTGGCGAAGGGTTGGCACGCGACCGCCGGGCGGACGCTGGCGGTGTGCGTTCCGTTCCCTTACCTCGCGCAGGCGCGCGAGGTGCTCTCGGGCAGCGAAGTCGGCTGGGGCGCACAGGACGTGAGCTCGCACGCGGCCGGCGCGTACACGGGCGAGGTGTCGGGCGCGATGCTCGCGGACTTCGGATGCCGGTTCGCGATCGTCGGGCATTCGGAGCGTCGCCAGTACCATGGCGAGCGCGACGAGACGGTCGGCGCGAAGGCGCGCGCGGCGCTCGCGGCCGGGGTCACGCCGATCGCGTGCGTGGGCGAGACCCTGGCGGAGCGGGACGCCGGGACGACCGGCGAGGTCGTGGAGCGGCAACTGGGCGCGGTGGTCGACGCGCTGGGGGCGGATCTCGCCCGCATCGTCGTCGCGTACGAGCCGGTCTGGGCGATCGGCACGGGGCGCACGGCGACGCCGGAGCAGGCGCAGCAGGTGCACGCCGCGTTGCGCCGCCGGATGCAGCAGGCCGGGGCGCGGGACGTGCCGCTGCTGTACGGCGGCAGCGTGAAGGCGGCGAACGCCGCGGCGCTGTACGCGATGCCCGACGTGGACGGCGGGCTGGTGGGTGGAGCGTCGCTCGACGCGAACGAATTGCTTGCGATCGCGCGCAGCTAGCGCCTTCGCGCGGAAGAGACGGAACAAGATGAGCGCACTCGAAGGTTTTCTGCTGCTGCTGCACGTCGGGGTGGCGATCGCGATCTGCGGGTTCGTGCTGCTCCAGCACGGCAAGGGCGCGGACATGGGAGCCGCCTTCGGCAGCGGCTCGTCCGGCAGCCTGTTCGGTGCGTCGGGCTCCGCGAACTTCCTGTCGCACACGACCGCGATCCTGGCGGCCGTCTTCTTCGTGACGAGCATCGGGCTGACCTGGTACGCGACCTCGCACACGTCGCGAGGCGGCCTGATGGAGCGCAGTGTCCTCGACAAGGCGGTGCCGGCGACGAAGGCATCGGACGTGCCGGCGACTCCGCAGACGAAGGCGCCCGAGGCGCCCGCGGCCCCGGCCGGGGGCGCGGCGCCGCTGCCGGCGGGCTCGAAAGCGGGCGAGGTGCCGAAGTAGAATGCACGAGCGGGGCGAGGCATTCGCCGCCCCGAAGCGCCGAATCTTGAGGCGCCGCAAGTACGCAGCACCGCCGACGTGGTGAAATTGGTAGACACGCTGTCTTGAGGGGGCAGTGGCGAAAGCCGTGGGAGTTCGAGTCTCCCCGTCGGCACCAACGGATAGGGCAGGAAGCGGTACGGGATCCGGCAGCACCCCGGTCGCGAGGCCGGCAACGCAACTCCGCCCGTCGCCTGCGCGACGGCGCAAGGCGACCATGCTCGAGAACTACTTCCCCGTCCTGATGTTCATCGCCGTGGGTCTCGTCCTCGGCGGCGTGCTCCTCACCGTCGGGCGGCTCGTCGCCCCGCACAGGCCGAACCCGAAGAAGCTCTCGCCCTACGAGTGCGGCTTCGAGGCTTTCGAGGACGCGCGCATGAAGTTCGACGTGCGCTACTACCTCGTCGCGATCCTGTTCATCCTGTTCGACCTCGAGATCGCGTTCCTCTTCCCCTGGGCGGTCGTCCTGCCCGAGATCGGGTTCTTCGGCTATGCGGCGATGATGGTGTTCCTGGCGATCCTCGTCGTCGGCTTCGTCTACGAATGGAAGAAGGGCGCGCTGGA
>CALDKM010000160.1:0-8785 GCA_937898875.1 uncultured Pseudomonadota bacterium
GATCGCGTTCGCGGCGTTCGCCGTTCCGGCGACGGCCCAGAACGTCAAGTACTTCGAGCTCAAGCAGACGGTGCCCAACCCGACGCTGAAGATGCCGGTCACGACGACCAACGTCACCGTCACCTTCAAGAACATCGACAACGGCAACTCGTCGTTCAACTCGATCGGGATCAAGGGGTACTTCAAGACGGGGACGGGGACGATCCAGATCCTGAGCGCCGTCTCGTCGCCGGGCGCCGCAGGTACGCCGCTGGACATCGGAGACGGCTATTTCTACCTGACGAACGCCGGCCCCTTCAAGAAGGGGCAGACGATGACCGTCGCCATGACGGTCAAGATCACCAACACGAGCGCGAGCGGCTGCGACGACCAGAAGATCGCCTGGCACGGTCGCGCGTTCACCGGCTCGCCGACGCAGCCGGCCACCGAGTTCCAGCCATCCACCGCGGATCCCGAGGTAACCGTCGCGATGGGCTGCAACTACAGCTACACGATCACCGACAAGATCTACAAGGGTGACGTGAACAAGAAGCTCACTGCAACGGTCAGCAACCCGGCCGGCTCGACTGCGACTATCCAATCGGTTGGCCTGAAGGCGCCCGCCGGCATCATCCGGAAGGATGTGTTGGATCCGACCAATGTCGACTACGCGGTTTCCATCGCGGCGGGAACGTCGGCCGCCATCGACATGGATGCGTCCGCGCCTTGCGACAACGCTGGAGCGGGCGGAGCGTGGACTTCGTCGGTGACGGGCTTCGGCCTGTTGGGCGGGGAGAAGAACACGGACGTTCTGGGCAACTGCAAGCTCGCGTTCGTGGGGCCGCCCAAGAGCATCGTGCCGGGTGAGGAATTCACCATCACGGTCAAGCTCTACAACGACGAGAGCGGCAACACGATCGAGACGTTCACCGGGAAGGTGACCGTCGTCGTCGACGGAACCGGCTGCACGGTCGTCGACGATCCGAGCCTGGCGGCGGTCCTCGGCGTCGCGACGCTCAGCGTGAAGCTGAACGCCGACGCGACGGCGACGACCTGCTCGATCAAGGCCAAGACGACGATCGGCACGACGGACTTCTACTCGGCGAAGCTGACGCTGGCGGTGTTCGACGGCACGCTAGCCTGTAGGGACGGCATTCCCAATGCACTGTCTCTGCCTCTTCCCGCAACTGTGCCGCCGACTTCGTTCGATGAATCCGTGGGCGCAACGGAGCCCGGGCAAACAGGGTTCGTCGCCGGCGTGCGCGGTCGTGGCGACAAGGATCCGTGCGGCGTTGACATCAACTACGCCGTCTACAACAACATTCCGAGCGCGAATACGTCGAACATGACGGATCCCCTCGGCAATTCGGTGCCGCCCGGCTTCTACAGCTTCACGTGGGACACGAACCAAGTCGAGAAGCCGATCATCGCGGTCATCGCTACCTATCGTCCTGAGTGGGGCGACGCTGCGACCGGCCTGCCAACGCACAAGACTCTGATCTGTACGATCGTTCCCACCCTTACGGTCAGCGGCTGGGTTGGTTGCACGTCGGCCCCCTACATTGGGACTGGCACCTCCAAAACGATCAACACGGCGGGTGGGTGGAAGGCTGCCCCGGCTTGCCTGAGCACGCTAGTGACGCATTCGTCGCTTCCGGCGGGCGAAATCGGCTGCGTGGCGTCGGAGCGGTGGGACGTCGTGGCGGCCAGCGAATGCGAAGGATCCCCGCCGGACGACGCGGTTCCGCCCGAGGGACGCTGCCTGAGGCCCACGTCGATCATGATCATGGGCAAGGACCCGGTGTTCGGCCGGTAATCGCCTGGTAACTGGCAAGTCGGAAAGGCGGCCTCCGGGCCGCCTTTCCTTTTCTGATCCGGCGCTCGGTGGCGCGGTCTTTCGATGCGGCGAAAACCGTCGGGCTGAAGCCCGACACCTTCCGCGCGCATGACCACGAACCGCGTCGGCCTGAAGGCCGACCCACGTGGGTGCGCGGCCCCCCGGGATTCGACCGCTAGGCAGCGATCGCCGGCACCGGCGGCAGCGCCCGCACCTTGAACGCCGCGAGGATCGACCGGCTCTCCTCGACCGACTCCTCCGGCGGCTCGACGCCTTCGAGGCGGTCGAGCTCGGCCAGCGCGTTCAGCGTGAGTGCGATCTCGAAACGGTCGTTGCGCTCGCGCGCGATCGCGAGGCTCGCCTCGAACGCCTCGCGCGCGCCGAACGGGTCGGACTGCAGCAGCATCGCGTAGCCGCGCACGCGGTTCAAATGCGGCTTCAGCCGCTCGATCGCATCGGCCGATTCGGTGCGGCCGAGCACCTCGTCGGCGAGCGCGATCGCGCCGTCGGCGTCGCCCTTGAGCATCCGGCACTCGGCGACTCGCGCGTCGACGTCCTGCACCTCGTGCTCGGCGCCGACCTCGGCCAGGAGCTTCCGCGCCTCGGCGAAGCGCGTGAGTGCCTCGTCGATCCGGTTCGCCCGCAGCGAGACGCGGCCCAGCATCCAGTGGCAGGCGCCCTGGAAGTAGCGGTACTCGGACGACTTCCAGACCGGCAGCGTCTTCTGCAGCGTCGCTTCGGCCTCGGTGTGCTCGCCGCGGTCGGTCAGGATCTCGGCGATGTTCATGCTCGCGGTCGCCGCATTGACGGCGCTGCCGACCTTCACCGACTCGTCGCGGCCGCGCTCGTAGTACGACATCGCGTCGTCCCAGCGGCCCTCCCAGTAGCAGACGCCGCCCACGTTCGACAGGATCAGCGCACGCCGGACGCGGTTGCCCGAGCGTCCGAAGCCCTCGAGCGACTTCAGCATCAGCGCTTCGGCGCCTTCCTTGCCCATCGCGCCGGTCGCCCACGCCATCACGAAGTACGCGTTGCCGATCTCCTCCGGGTCGTCCACCTCTTCCGCTTCGCGCGCGGCCTGCTCGGCCCACTTGAACGCATCGGCCGATCGGCCCTGCGCCTGCAGCACGGTCGCGTACCAGGCGCTCGTGCGCGCGACCAGCCGGTCGACCGCGAGCCCCTTCTGCCCGGCGACCGCCTCGCGGGCGCGCTCGGTCAGCTTGAGCGCCTCGGGATAGTTGCCGAGCTTCTCCTCGACCCACGAGAGCTTGAGCAGGAGGCCCGCGTCGGCGAGCGGCTCGCCCGCGACCATCTTGCGCGCTTCCGCGTAGGCCTCCGACGCCTTCCGGTACTCGCCCGCGCGGTACTGCGCGTCGGCGAGCGCCTCCTGCACCGACGCGAGCTCGGAGGCCGCGAGCCCCGGCACGCCGCGCCCCGCCTCGAGCGCACGTCCGTAGTAGCGTGCGGCCTCGACGTACGCGTAGACGTCCTCCGCGCGCTTCGCGGCGGTCCTCGCGTAGCGCCACGCGGGCTCGTTCTCGCCGGCGACGAAGTAGTGCAGCGACAGGATGCCGGCGACCTCGTCCGGGTCCTCCATCTCCTGCTCGACGCGCGCGGCGACCGTCGCGTGGAGCCTGCGCCGCTGCTTGAACGGCAGGCCCTGGTAGGCGGTGTCGCGCAGCAGCGACTGGCGGAAGCGCAGGTAGCCGTTGCCGTCGTCGTCGAACACGTCGGCGAGCCGCGCCCACGCGTCGTCGCCCGGCGGCGGTCCGTCCTCGGGATCGTCGAACCACGCGAGCATGCGCGGGTGGAACGAGAGGCCGAACACCGACGCGCGGCGGACCAGCGCGCGGTCGTCGGGCGACAGCGAGTCGATACGCGCGCCTGCGGCGGCCTCGGCCGAATCCGGCAGCGCGGCGACGCCGCCGGTGTCGGTCGCCGAGCGCAGCAGGTCGCGCAGGAACTGCGGATTGCCGCCGGACCGCTGCGCGACGACCGAGATCACGTGCGGCGGCAGCGGGTGGTCCTTCGTCGCGAGCTCGGCCATGCGCAGCGCGTCCGGCTGCGCCAGCGGCTTGAGCTCGATGCGCGACACGGCCGGCGACTCGGGCGCCGCGTAGCCGGTCGTTCCCGGACGCCGCGCGACGCCGACCAGCCACTTCCGCTCGGACAACTGGCCGACGAGGTGGCCGAGCAGGTCGACCGAGGCCTCGTCCATGTGGTGCGCCTCGTCGATCTCGATCACCGCCGGGCCCGGCAGCGCGGCGGCGAGGAAGCTGCCGACCGTCTCGTTGAGCTTCGCGCGGCGATTCTCGGCGGCGAGCATCTCGACCTCGGGCGACGGCGCGATCTCGAGGTCGAGCGCGGCGCCGATGAGCGCGAGCCACGGCTCGAGGTCGGGCGCGCGCGCGGCGACCTCGTCGCGCAGCTTCGCCTCGACGACCGCGTTCTCGTCGTCGCGGCCGACCTCGAGCACGCCGCGCAGCAGCTCGTGCCAGACCGCGTACGGCGTCGACGACGTGTACGCCTCGCAGGCGGCGCGCAGCTTGCGGTAGCCCATCGCCGCGTCGCGCATCGCCTCGAGCAGCCGCGTCTTCCCGATGCCTGAGTCGCCGACGATCTCGAGGAGCTGACCCGCGCCCGTGCGCGCGCCGCCGAGCGCCTTGCGCACGATGCCGAGCTCGGCGTTGCGGCCGGTGAGCGGCAGTCGCGTCTCGGCGACCGTGCGCGTGCGCGATCCTTTCGCGGGGCCGACCGTCCACGCCTTGACCGGCTCGGCCTTCCCCTTGAGCGCGAACGGCCCGCGCTCCTCGGTCTCGAACAGCGTGTTCGACCGGTCGATGACGTCCGCGGTCGCGAGGATCGAGTCGGGCTCGGCCTTCGCCATGATCCGTGCCGCGAGGTTCACGGCATCGCCCATCACCGTGTAGGTGCGCCGGTACGACGGCCCGATGTCGCCGGCGAACACCGCGCCGCGGTTGACGCCGATCCGCACGGTGAGCGGCAGGTCGGCGTCGAGGATCCGGCGCACCGCGAGCAGCATCCGCTCCTCGTCGTCGCCGGTCACCCTGGGCGCCCCGGCCGTCAGGATCAGCTTGCCGCCGTTCGCGTCGAGGTCGGAGGCGAGAAGCGCGACGCCCTGCGCGTCGGCGGCCGCCGCGACCGCGGTGACGAGGCTGTGGAGCGCCTCGGCGGTTGCCTGCGGGCCCTGCGACGCGAGCATCTGGTCGGTGCCCTCGTAGCGCAGGAAGGCGACGGTGACCGGACGGTGCTCGGAGCCGCCGCCGCCGGAGAGTACGTGCGCGCGGACGGCGGACGGCAGGCAGCGCGCCAGCGCCTGCGCGTCGATCGCAGGCCGGGGAGTGTGCGGCACCGATGCCGGCTCGCCGGGCATGCCCGCGAGCAGCACGCCCGGACCCTTCTCGCTGCCGAGGCACCCGGCGGGGAGCGAGCGGGCCGCCTCCGGCGAGAGAAGGATCTCGCCGGCGGTGGCCTCGGTCTCCATCGCGACCAGCCGTGTCCAGCCCGGTCCGGTCGGCAGGAACTCGACGTGCGATGCGCCGACGGCGAAGAAGTGGAACGCTCCCGAGTGCACGCCCTGCGACATCTGCAGCGTGACCTCCGCGCCGGGCAGCGAGATGCGACCGACGACGTCGAGCTCGTCGCGCATCCTGAGCGTGGCCTGGCAGGCGCGGACCAGGTGATCGTCGCCCTCGAACCACAGCAGCAGCGCGTCGCCGCCGAACTTGAGGAGGCTCGCGCCGGCGTCGTAGGCGACGTGCAGGATCGACTGGAAGCTCCTGCCGATGACCTCGGTGATCTGCTCGGCGCCCTCGCGCCCCTTCGACGCGAGCTGCTCGGACAGTTTCGTGAAGCCCGAGATGTCCGCGAACGCCGCGGTGCCTTCCGCCATCCAGCCCTGCGTGTCGGCGTCGTCGACGAGGTGCTGCTGCAGGATGCGCGGGACGTAGAGGCCCGCGCGCCCCAGGCCGGTGCCGGCCGGCGGGGCGGGTGGTTCGTTCGCGGGAGCGGCGCCTTCGGCGCGCTCGCTGCTCATCGGAAGTTCGGCATCGGGGTCGGCACGTGAGCCCGTGATGATAAACCCGCGCGATCCTGCTTGCGCGGCCCGGGAGGCGGGTGCGGCCGCGCATTTACCGATCGCGCACGCTTCGCGTAGAGTCGCGCCGATGAAAGTTCTCGTGATCGGCGCCGGCTTCGCCGGCTGCTGCGCCGCGCTGCTGCTGCGCGAGTCGCTGTCCGCCGACGTGTCGGTGCTCGAGCGCGCGAAGGTGCCCGGAGGCATGCTCCGCACGCTGCACACGGCCGAAGGCGTGCCCTACGAGTACGGCCCGCGTGTCGTCAGTGTGTTCCGGGGAACGCCGGACATCCTGCCGTTCCTGCGGCGTTATCTCGACCTGCAGGAGCGCGACATCTACCAGGGCACGCGACTTCGGCCGGACTACCCGGTCGTGCCGTTTCCGGTCGATCTCGAGAGCCTGAAGCGGCTCCCTTGCGGCGCGACGATCGAGCGCGAGCTCGCCGCGATCCGCGCGCGAGGTATGCACCCGGGCGAGCGCGACCTGCGCGATTACCTCGAATCGTCGGTCGGACCGACACTGACCGAGCTCGCGTTCGAAGGCTTCAACCGCAAGTTCTGGGGACGCCGCCTCGAGGAGATGCCCGCTGCGTGGGGCAAGCTTCGCAGGCTCGAGCGCATCGCCGCGAAGGGCGCGTACCGGCTGCCGAGCGAAGCTTCGCACTACTACCCGGCGGGCGGATTCAATCCGCTGTTCGACCGGATGCTCGACGGCATCGACGTCCGCCATGGCGTAACGGTCGAGCGCATCGACGCGGAGGCGCACGGCGCGAACGTCGTCACCGACGCCGGCACGTACCGCGCGGACCTCGTCGTTACCACCGCGCCGATCGACGCGCTGCTCGGCCACCGGCACGGCCCGCTCGAGTGGCGCGGTTATCGCGTCGAGGTCGAGCTCGTCGAGCCTTCGGCCGGGCCGCCGCTCGGGGTCGCGCCCGACGGCGTCCCGTTCGCGTGGCTCTACACGCCCTGGGCGGAGACGCCCGTCTGCCGCACGACCGACTTCGGCGTGATCCACCACGGGCCGCGCATGGCCGAACGCCCCGGCCCGACGGTGCTGCTGCGCGAGATCGTCGACGATCGCGTGAGCATGTATCCGGTCTGGTGGGAGGACGGGCGTTTCGGGCGCTACCTCGACGATGCGGCGAGGCTGCCCAACGTGATCCCGCTCGGCAGGCTCGGCCTCTACAAGTACACGACGATGGACAGCACGTATTCGATGGTGCGGCGTCTCGCGGCGTCGCTCGGCGACTACCTCGCGGGCGGACATGCGCGACGCGTCGAGATCCTGCGCAGCGTGCGCGGGGACTGGGGAAACTAGGACGCCTCCCGAAGCGTGCTGCGCACGCCTCCCCCCAGGGGGCACGGCGACCTCGGGGCGGCCCGTCGGTCGCCGGAGACGTCCCCCCGCTGCTCGCTGCGCGAGCCTCCCCCCGGGGGGCACGGCGACCTCGGGGCGGCCCGTCGGTCGCCGCCGAGTGCGAGGGCCGCGCGCTCAGAGCATCTCGCGCTCGACGGTGCGGAGCAGCTCCGCGTGCGTCGAGACGGCGACGACGCGTGCGCCCGAGAAGCGGTCGAACCAGCGCTCGTAGGCGCCGCACGCGACCTCCCAGCCGCGCTTCGCATAGACGACGTTGACGCCGCCGAACCAGCTCGCGAGGTAGGAGCTCCCGCCCAGCACCGACACGAAGCGCTCGCAGCCCGCGTAGAGCCGCAGCTGCAGCTCGTTGTAGCCGAGCCCCGGATGGCGCGCGTGGAGCTCCTGGATCGTCAGCGTGTCGGGATACGCGGCCTTCACCGCGTCGATGTCGCCCAGTTCGCGAATCGCCTGGTGGTCGTTGACGATGTCCGTCGCCCGCGGCCGGTTGTAGACGACCTGGTAGCGCGTCCGCAGGCGCCCGACGAGGTCGAGCAGCAGGCCGGTCGGCAGGTGGTTCGTCATCGAGCGGTGCCAGCGGAACCGCTCGTCGGTCGCCTTGTTGCAGACGACGCACGTCGGCTTGCCGAAGCGGAAGCGCTCGTCGCGGTAGACGTCGCGGTAGGGCGGCGGCGCCCAGCGGCTCGTGTCGAGCGCCTCGGGAAACGCGGTGCGGTCGTAGCGCAGCGAGCCCGCCACGCCGACCGGGTACTCGGTGACCGGAACGTAACGCCTCGGGACCGCGCGCTCCTCGTGATGCGGCGAGAACCAGTAGAGGCAGCGCGTGTCGGGCGTCGAGACGGTGAATTCGAGGCGGCCTTGCCGGTGCAACCAGTATGCGTACGGCACGACGGCGAGCAGCTCGAACGCGAACTCGCCGAAATACCGGGTGCCGCGCGCCAGCATCTCCCGGCATGGCGAGCCCGACGCGTGCGCGAGGTACGACGCCAGCGCGAAGTCCTTCGCCGAGCAGCAGGCGATCGCGTCGATGTCGTTCGCCCGCACGCGTCCGAGCAACCCGGGAGCGCGGAGCAGGGCGCCGAGGCGCGCTCCGCCCGTGCGCAGCGATGCGCGTGCGAGCGCCATTCGCTCGCCCATCGAGGCGGGCACGGCGATCCAGTCGCGGATCGCGTCGGGGATGCCGCGCAGGAACGTGCCCGGCTCGCGCAGCGGATCGGGCAGGTCGACGGTCGCCACGTCGTCGGGCGCGAAACCGAGGAGCGCGGGATCGCATCGCCGCGAGTCATCGGCGAAGCGCTCGAGCGCGGCGACCTTCACGTTCGGCCCCGCGCGGGATCGCGCGCCGCCGCCGGCGGCGAGGGCTCGACCGCGAGCTCGAGCCGGGAGGCGAGCATGCGCGCCCTGCGTGGAACGACCAGCTTGAGCCACGCCTCGCGCGCGACCTCGGCCAGGCCTGCGAGGCGACCGGGCTGTGAATATCCTAGCATGTCCACCG
>CALDKM010000161.1:0-8793 GCA_937898875.1 uncultured Pseudomonadota bacterium
CTGGGCTCCTCCGTCGTCTCGGCGTCGCTCGACCTGTGGCGCGACCTGCGCGACGCGGCGAGCGAGGCGGCGTTCTTCCAGATCTACGGGAACATGATGTCGCTGCAGATGGCGGACCAGCGCGCGGCGATCCGGCGGCAGACGCGCTTCGATCCGCGCGCGCTGCCCGCCGTGAGGCAGGTGCTCGACGACCTCGACCGCGGCGGACTGCCCGAGGCGATCGTGCGCGCCGGCCTGCTCGTCGCGAAGGCCGGCGGCGGCAAGCGCCGGCTCGCGCAGATGGAAGGCGTGCGCTCGCTGCTCGAGCCCACCGGCGTGCTCGAGGACGTGTCCGAGGACGACTTCCGCCGCGTCCTGCACGACGAGACGATCATCGTCGAGTTCGAGCCTCGCGAGGCGAAGCGGACGCTGCCGCGCCTCGTGGTCTCGGCCGCGGATCGCCGCAAGCTCCACGGCCTTCTCGACGCGCTCGAGGACGATCCCCATCTGAACGATCGCCAGCTCGAACTGGTCGGCGAGTTGCGCTCGCTGATCCCGTCCGCGACCGCGCCTGCGAAGACGCGAGCGAAGCCGCCGGCCCGGAAGGCGCGAGGCGTGCGCACCGCGGGCCGGGTGGCGAAGCGCGGCCGCGCCTGATCGCGGACGCGACGGTCGGTCACCATGCAGCGCGCCCGCCCCCCCGACCGCCTTGTCCACCCCCCGACCGCCGGAATGCGCGGTCCGGGAGCCCGCCCGGGCGCCGCCTGCGAGATCGCCGATGCGTGACGTCACCAACCGCACCTACGCCGAGATCAGGGTCGGCACGACCGAGACCGCCAGGCACACGATGACGATGAACGAGATCGAGGGGCTCGCGCTGGTCGCGGGCGAGGTCGATCCGTTCCACGTCGAAGGACGCACCGACGCGGCGGGTCCCACGGCCCCCGGGGCGGCCGCCATCGCGCTCGTGTCGAACCTGCTGCTTCGCCGCATGCCCGGACCGGGAACGACGATCGCCGAGACCGAGCTCCACTACGCGGGAAACATCGCGGTCGGCGACGAGCTGACCTCGACGGTGACCGCGAAGAAGAAGCACGCGAAGGACCACCGGATCACGTTCGCGTGCCGCTGCGTCAACCAGCGCGGCGAGGTGCTGGTCGACGGGGTCGCGCACGTCGTCGCGCCGACGTCGCGGGTGACGTACTCGAACGTAGCGACGCCGTCGCTGATCCTGCGACGCAACGACGGCTTCGCGACGCTCATCAAGCGCTGCCAGGGGTTGCCGCCGGTCCGCTGCGCGGTCGTGCACCCGTGCGACCGCGATTCGCTCTTCGGGGCGCTCGAGGCCGCGCGGCGCGGGCTCATCGTGCCCGTGCTGGTCGGACCCGAAGCGAAGATCCGCGCCGTCGCGAAGGCGGAGAAGGCCGACCTCTCGGGCATCGAGATCGTGGCGACCGAGCACAGCCACGCCGCCGCCGAGATGGCGGTCGAGATGGCGCGCCTGGGCCAGGTCGAGGCGCTGATGAAGGGGAGCCTGCACACCGACGAGCTGATGGCGGCGATCGTCCCGTCGACGACCGGCCTGCGAACCGCGCGGCGCATCAGTCACGTGTTCGTGATGGACGTCCCGACGTATCCCCGCCTGCTGTTCGTCACCGACGCAGCGGTCAACATCTTCCCGACGCTCGACGACAAGGTCGACATCGTGCAGAACGCGATCGACCTCGCGCGCACGCTCGGCATCGAGAAGCCCAGGGTCGCAGTGCTCTCCGCCGTCGAGACGGTGACGTCGAAGATCGAGTCGACGCTGCACGCGGCGGCACTCTGCAAGATGGCCGACCGCGGCCAGATCACGGGCGGCGAGATCGACGGACCGCTCGCGTTCGACAACGCGATCTCGGTGCACGCCGCGAAGGCGAAGAAGATCGAGTCGCCGGTGGCCGGTCGCGCCGACATCCTGCTCGTGCCC
Organism: uncultured Pseudomonadota bacterium; assembly: GCA_937898875.1. GTDB lineage: Bacteria > Pseudomonadota > Gammaproteobacteria > Burkholderiales > Casimicrobiaceae > VBCG01. Next base: position 1,949 of record CALDKM010000161.1, read on the forward strand.
GACCTCGAGGCGGGCAACATGATGGCGAAGCAGCTGCAGTACCTCGCCGGCGCCGATGCCGCGGGCATCGTGCTGGGCACGCGCGTGCCGGTCGTGCTGACGTCGCGCGCCGACACGGTGCGCACGCGCCTCGCGTCGACGGCGGTCATGGTGCTGGTCGCGCACGCGAAGCGCACCCTGGCCGGCCGCTGACGGAAAGCGCGCGATGACCGACACGATCGCCGTCCTGAACGCCGGCTCGTCGAGCCTCAAGTTCTCGCTGTTCGGCGTGGGCGACACGCTCTCGCTCGTCGTCCGCGGCCAGGTCGAGGGGATCGGCACCGCGCCGCGCTTCGTCGCGAAGGACCCGTCGGGCGCCGTCGTGGCCGAGCAGAGCTGGGGAGGGTCCGACGCGATCGACCATGCCGGCGCGGTCGAGCACCTGTTCTCGTACCTCGCGACGGACCTCAGGCGGGGCAAGCTCCTCGCGGTCGGCCATCGCGTCGTCCACGGCGGGACGCGCTATGGGGCGCCGGTGCGCGTCGACGCAGGCGTGATCGACGCGCTCGCCGGGCTCGTGCCGCTCGCGCCGCTGCACCAGCCGCACAACCTCACGCCGATCCGCGCGATCGCCGCGCGCATGCCCGCGCTGCCGCAGGTTGCGTGCTTCGACACGGCGTTCCACCACGACCAGCCGCCGGTGGCACAGGCGTTCGCGCTGCCGCCGGAGATCACCGGCCAGGGCGTGCGCCGCTACGGGTTCCACGGCCTGTCCTACGAGTACGTCGCCGGCGCGATGCGGACGCTCGACGTGCGCGCCGCCGCCGGGCGAGTCGTCGTCGCGCACCTGGGAAACGGCGCGTCGATGTGCGCGATGGCCAGCGGCAGGAGCGTTGCCTCGACGATGGGTTTCACCGCGCTCGACGGCCTCGTGATGGGTACTCGCAGCGGGACGATCGATCCCGGCGTGATGATCTGGCTGATGGACCAGATGGGCATGGGGCCGCGCGACCTCGAGCGCCTGCTCTATCACCGGTCGGGACTGCTCGGCGTCTCGGGCGTCTCGTCGGACATGCGCACGCTGCTCGCGAGCGACGAGCCCCGCGCGAAGCTGGCGATCGAGCTCTTCTGCTACCGCGCCGGCCGCGAGCTGGGATCGCTCGCCGCCGCGCTGGGCGGCCTCGACGCGCTGGTGTTCACCGGCGGGATCGGCGAGCACGCGGCGCCGATCCGCGCGGCGATCGTCCGCGGCGCGTCCTGGCTCGGGCTCGCGCTCGACGACGACGCGAACGCCGCGGGCAAGCGGCGGATCACGTCGGACACGTCGCGCGTGCCGGCGTACGTCGTTCCGACCGACGAGGAGCTGATGATAGCGCGCCACGTGCGCTCCGCGCTGGGGGTCTAGCGGAGTAGCATTCGCCCATGAGCGACGCTTACCGGATCGAGAAGGACGCGCTCGGCGAGGTGCGCGTGCCCGCGGAGCGGCTGTGGGGCGCGCAGACGCAGCGCTCGATCGCGAATTTCCCGATCGGCGTTCCGCGATTCCGCTGGGACAGGCCGGTGATCCGCGCCATGGGCATCGTGAAGCTGGCCGCCGCGCGCGCCAACGCGAAGGTCGGCGTGCTGACGGCCGAAAAAGCGCAGCTGATCGAACGCGCCGCCCGCGAGGTCGTCGACGGCAAGCTCGACGCCGAGTTTCCGCTGGTCGTGTTCCAGACGGGTTCGGGCACGCAGTCCAACATGAATGCGAACGAGGTGATCGCCAACCGGGCGATCCAGCTCGCGGGCGGCGTCGTGGGCTCGAAGAAGCCGGTTCATCCCAACGACGACGTCAATCGCAGCCAGTCGTCCAACGACGCGTTTCCCGCGGTCATGCACGTGGCGCTCGTCGAGGCGATCGACGCGCGCCTGCTGCCAGCCGTCGACGCGCTGGCAGCGACGCTCGCCGCGAAGTCGCGCGAGTTCGCCGACGTCGTGATGCTCGGGCGCACGCACCTGATGGACGCGACGCCGGTGACGCTCGGCCAGGCGATCGGCGGCTGGGCGGCGCAGCTGGGCGAGGCGCGTCGCTACGTCGCCTCGGCGCGCGATGCGCTGTTCCCGCTCGCGCTCGGCGGCACGGCCGTCGGGACGGGGCTCAACGCGCCGGCAGGGTTCGCCGAGGCGGTCGCCGCCGAGATCGCGGCGCTGACCGGCCACCCGTTCGTGCCCGCGCCCGACAAGTTCGCGGCGCTGTCCGCGCACGACGCGGTCGTCAATGCCAGCGCCGCGGTGCGGACGCTCGCCGGCGCGGCGATGAAGATCGCCAACGACGTGCGCTGGCACGCGAGCGGCCCCCGCGCGGGGCTGGCCGAGATCACGATCCCCGACAACGAGCCCGGGTCGTCGATCATGCCCGGCAAGGTCAACCCGACGCAGTGCGAGGCGCTGACGATGGTGGCGGCACGCGTGTTCGGCAACGACGCGACGGTCGCGTTCGCCGGCACGCAGGGCAATTTCCAGCTGAACGTCTACAAGCCGGTGATGCTGCACGCCGCGCTCGAGTCGGTCGAGCTCCTCGCCGACGCGCTCGCGTCGTTCGATCTTCGCTGCGCGCGGGGAATCGAGCCCGACCGCGAGCGGATCCGCGCGAACCTCGAACGCTCGCTGATGCTCGTGACTGCGCTCAATCCGCACATCGGCTACGAGAACGCCGCGAAGATCGCGCAGAAGGCGCACCGCGAGGGCACGAGCCTGCGCGAGGCGGCGCTCGCGCTCGGGCTCGTCCCGGCCGCGGACTTCGACCGCTGGATCGACCCGGCGGCGATGACTCGACCCGACTCGCCTCCGGGCTGAGTGGTGCGGCCGCGCCGGTGGCTGCGCGCAGGCGCGCTACCGCGGGTTCGGGGTCGCGGGGACCGCGACGGCCGGTGCCCGGCGGAAGTGGCCCCTGTGCCGGTCGAGCGGCTTGCGCCACCCGGACCATGCGCCGCGCAGGAAGGCGGCGAGACGGGCGACGCGCGGCGGCCGGTGGTTGAGATCCACCACGGGTCCGCGAGCCAGCCATCGCCAGGCGAGCGCCGTCAGCGGCCCCAGCGCTCCGAGGCCGGCGAGCCGCAGCATCTTCGCGTGAACCGCACCGAGACCGATCATGTATCCCGCGATGGTCGCCGGACCCTCGTCCCAACGTCGGAAGCCGAGGTGAGTCACGCTCGCCGCGGGCGTCTCGTGCACGCTGCCGCCGGCGATCAGCGTGCGGACGGCGAAGTCGGTGTCCTCGCCCGCGCACAGGGCGCTTCCCGCGCCGAGGCACTCGTCGAAGCCGCCGAGCGTCTCCCACGTCGTTCGACGGACCGCCATGCACGCGCCGATGCCCTCGACCGTCGGCTTGCCGGCCAGCGAGCGCGCCGTGCGGGCGCGCACGACGAGGTAGGCGGGAATGAATCCCGCGCCGCGGTCGTAGGCCGTCGCGACCACGGAACCGAACACGATGCCGACCGCGGGGTCGGCGGCGAAGGCGTCGGCGAATCCGGCCAGCCACCCGGGCGCGGCGACGCAGTCGTCGTCGGTGAAGGCGACGAGCGGCGTCCTGCACTGCGCGACCCCCAGATTGCGCGCGGCGGCGAGTCCCTGCGGCGGCGTCTCGATCACGGTGATCCGCGGATCGTCCGACACGCCGCGCAGCGCGGCGCGCGTCGACGCGTCGTCGCTCTGGTCCACGATGATCACCGCGTACGAAGGATAGTCGGAGGCGAGGATCGACTGCGCCGCGCGGGCCGCCCCGCCCGGGCGATTGCGCGTCGCAAGCACGACGGTGATCGGCACGCGGGATGCGCCGGCGCCTGCCGGACGGAAGTCCGCCGCAGCGTCAGGCGTCACGGCCCCTCCGCGCGAGCGCGGCGTCGACGATGCGGTCGAAGAAGGCGGCGATGGTCTCGTCGCGCGTGTACGCCGGCTGGACATTGCCGAGATACCACGGCGCGGCCAGCATCGCGAGATGGAGCGCGCGGTCGTTGTCCACCTCGCGCACGAACTCGAACATCTCCCTGAGACTGCCGAATCGCGCGGCGTCGACGTAGCTCGCGGTATCGAAGGTCGCGCTCGCCTGCGGATCGCCGACGTAGAGGGGAATGCTGTCGACGTACATCGGGTCGACCAGCTTCTCGGTCGTGTAGCCCGGCCAGATGGAGTTCTCGATCGCGAGCGTGAACTTGTAGCGGCGCATGAACGCCGTCTTGCCGGCGATGCGGTTCGGCGTCTTCGGCACGCACCAGCCGTTCATGTTGTTCATGATCGGCCCCGCGGCGTCCACGCGCTTGTAGCGTCCGAGCTGCGTGGCGATGGCGTTGCGGAATTCGGCGTTCCACGAGTAGACGAAGTTGCAGAAGGCCGTCTTTTCCGCGGCTACGCGCTCCCAGTCGGTGTCCGCCGCCTTGACGAGGCGCTCGGGTCCGAATCCCCATCCCCGGTTCTCGTATACCCAGTGCGGCAGTCGCAGGAAGCGCGGGTGGTCCGTGAGCGACGAGAAGCCGATCGCGAACTCGCAATCGTCCATCAGGGGCTCGACGTTCTCGCCGGTGACGAACACGCGCAGATAGTCGCCCCGGCGGTAGCGGGCCGTGGCGTCCGGAAAGCGGGGATCGGAGCGGCCCCGGTATCGCCGCGAGAACACCGAGTAGAAGACGATCTCGGGTGACCGGGAGACGACGAGGTCGTACTTCTCGTGGACGAAGGGAAACCAGCTCCGGAAGTCGTCGGGCGTGAACGCGGGCCAGAAATGGGCGAAGGCGACACGGATCCTGGGCTTCATGGCGAGTCCGGTGCGGGTGCTGCCCCGATGACGGCGGCGCGTCGGAGGGCGTCCCCTCGCGCAACGCGCGCGCCGGTGCAACGGTATGCCAGGGGCGCGGGGCTTGTCCATGCGCGCCGGCGATTCGTTCCTCGCGTCGCCGGTCCGGACCGCAATCCCGGCGCGCGCGCCCCGGTGGCGTCGAGCGGCCCTAATCCGCGCCTAACGCCCGCTTCCCGAATCATGAATTGCCCGGGGCACGGTTTGGGGTGAAGCTTCGGGTCTTCCCCCACGCCCGCAGCAATGCCGCCATGCCCTCCGAATCGAATCCCTGGCGCGACTGGATCGGCCGGACCGAGCGCCGGTCCGACCTCGCGACGCCCGCTCCCCTCGCGATGCTGTCCGCGACGCTCGATCGCGACGATCCCGAGCCGGTGCCGGGCTCCGAGGTGCCGCCGCTCTGGCACTGGCTCTACTTCCTGCCCGTCGCGCGTCAGAGCGGGATCGGCCCCGACGGCCACCCGAAGCGCGGCGGATTCCTGCCGCCGGTCCCGCAGCCGCGCCGCATGTGGGCGGGCGGGCGGCTCACGTTCGAACGTCCGCTCCTCGTCGGCGACGAGATCACGCGCGTATCGCGCATCGCCGACGTCAGCGTCAAGGAAGGACGCAGCGGCAAGCTCGTGTTCGTCTGCGTGCGCCACGAGATCGCCGATGCGCGCGGCGTCGCGCTGACCGAGGAGCACGACATCGTCTACCGCGACAATCCTCCGCCGGCGTCGGCGAATGCGCCCGCCCCGGCGCCGCAGCCCGCCCCCGCGGGCGACGAGTATTCGCGCGAGATCGCTCCCGACCCGGTGCTGCTGTTCCGCTACTCGGCGCTCACGTTCAACGGCCATCGCATCCACTACGACCGCAGCTACGTGACCGGCGTCGAGGGCTATCCGGGACTGATCGTGCACGGGCCGCTGATCGCGACGCTGCTCGTCGACCTGCTGCGCCGGCAGCTTCCCGACGCGCGCGTGCGACGCTTCCAGTTCAAGGCCGTGCGCCCGATCTTCGACATTCACCGCTTCCACGTCTGCGGACGACCGGACGGCACAAGCCGCCACGCGCTGTGGGCGCGCGACCACGAGGGCGCGCTCGCGATGGAAGCCTCCGCCGAACTCGCCTGAACCCCTGCAGGAAGACACCATGATCAAGCACACCGCCGACGAGCACCAGGACATCCGCGACGCCGTGCGCGCTCTCTGCGCGGCGTTTCCCGACGAGTACCACCGCAAGGTCGACGAGAAGCGCGGCTATCCGGAGGAGTTCGTCGACGCGCTCACGAAGGCCGGCTGGCTCGCGGCGATGATCCCGCAGGAGTACGGCGGCTCGGGGCTCGGGCTCACCGAGGCGACGGTGATCATGGAGGAGATCAACCGGGCGGGCGGCAACTCGGGCGCCTGCCACGGGCAGATGTACAACATGGGCACGCTGCTGCGCCACGGCTCGGAGGCGCAGAAGCGCGCCTACCTGCCGAAGATCGCGACCGGCGAACTGCGCCTGCAGTCGATGGGCGTCACCGAGCCCTCGACGGGCACCGACACGACGAAGATCAAGACCACCGCCGTGAGGAAGGGCGACCGGTACGTGGTCAACGGCCAGAAGGTCTGGATCTCGCGCGTGCAGCACTCGGACCTGATGATCCTGCTCGCGCGGACGACGCCGCTCGCCGAGGTGAAGAAGAAGTCGGAGGGCATGTCGATCTTCATCGTCGACCTGCACCACGCGATCGGTAACGGGCTTACGGTCCGGCCGATCCCGAACATGGTCAACCACGAGACCAACGAGCTCTTCTTCGAGGACCTCGAGATCCCGGCGGAGAACCTGATCGGCGAGGAGGGCCGGGGCTTCAAGTACATCCTCGACGGGCTCAACGCCGAACGGACGCTGATCGCGGCCGAGTGCATCGGCGACGGCTACTGGTTCATCGACCGCGTGACGAAGTACGTGAACGAGCGGGTCGTGTTCGGCCGCCCGATCGGCCAGAACCAGGGCGTGCAGTTCCCGATCGCCGAGGCGTTCATCGAGGTCGAGGCGGCGAACCTGATGCGCT
>CALDKM010000162.1:0-10451 GCA_937898875.1 uncultured Pseudomonadota bacterium
CCTGCACTTCGGATCGCTCGTCGCGGCGCTCGCGAGCTGCTGCGACGCGCGCGCCGCCGGCGGACGCTGGCTCGTGCGGATCGAGGACGTCGACGAGCCGCGCTCGGTCCCGGGCGCCGAGCGCGGGATCCTCGACACGCTGGTGCGATACGGCTTCGCCGCCGACGAGCCCGTCGTGCGGCAGTCGGATCGCGGCGCGCGCTACGGGAGCGCGCTGGCCGCGCTCGATGCGCTCGGCCTCGTCTATCCGTGCGCGTGCACGCGGCGCGAGCTCGACACCGCGCCGCTCGCGCCCACGGGGGAGCGCGTGTATCCCGGCACCTGCCGCCACGGCATCCCCGCCGGACGCGCATCGCGCGCGCAGCGCTCGATCCGCTTGCGGGTCGACGACGAGGTCGTCGAGTTCGTCGACCGCCTGCAGGGCCCGCAGCGGCAGGATCTCGCGCGCGACGTCGGCGACTTCGTCGTGCGCCGGGCGGATGGCCTTGCCGCCTACCAGCTCGCCGTCGTCGTCGACGACGCGGACCAGCGCGTGACGCACGTCGTGCGCGGCGCGGATCTGCTCGCGTCGACGCCGCGCCAGATCCACCTGCAGCGCGCGCTTCGCGTCCCGACGCCGTCCTACCTGCACGTTCCGGTCGCGGTCAACGCGTCGGGCGGGAAGCTTTCCAAGCAGACGCTCGCACGCGCGCTGCCCGACGATCCGCTTCCGGCGCTCGTCGCGGCGTGGCGATTTCTCGGCCAGCCCGACGTCGAGCCCGCCACGCTCGCGGAGTTCTGGACGCACGCGATCGCGGCGTGGTCGCCCGCGAGGCTGCCGCCGGTGAAAGCGCTGCCGGCGCCGCGCTCGGCGCTCGCTGTATGATTCGCCCCTGCCGCGCTCGAGCGTCGGCGTCCTGCGCAAGCCGTCCTCCGGCGGCCGGCCCCGACGCAGCCACGCAGCGCGCCGCGACTCTTTCACCCGAAGCGCCGGAGCACTCCGGCGCAATGCCCGGAACCCCCGAATGACCACGCTCGTTGCCGTGCGCAAGCACGACGAAATCGCCATCGCCGCCGACTCGCTCACGACGTTCGGCGACCTGAAGCTCGCCTCCGCGTTCGACCGGAGCCCGGAGAAGATCGTGCACTACCGCGGGACCTACCTCGGGCTGTGCGGCTCGGCCGCGCACCAGCTCGTGTTCGAGAGCCTGCTCGCGAGCCGGGAGGACCTCGACTTCTCGGGCCGGCTGGCGATCTTCGACACGCTGCGCAAGCTCCACCCGATCCTGAAGGACCAGCATTTCCTGAACCCGAAGGAGGAGGAGGACGACCCGTACGAGTCGACGCAGATCACCGCGCTGATCGCGAACGGGCACGGAATCTTCGGCGTCTACTCGATGCGCGAGGTGTTCGAGTACACGCGGTTCTGGGCGGTGGGGTCGGGCCGCGAGTTCGCGCTGGGCGCGATGAACGCGCTCTACCCGCGGATGAAGACCGCCGCGGCGGTGGCGCGCGTCGGCGTCGAGGCCGGCGCGACGTTCGACCGGAACTCCGCGCTGCCCATGTCGATCCACACGCTCAAGCTCGCCGGCTGATGACCGACGCGCTCGTCCCGTTCGTGCTCGAAGGCGCCGCCGTGCGCGGTGCCTGCGTCCGCATGGACACTGCCGTGCACGACGCGCTGGCCGCGCACGACTACCCGGCACCGCTGAAGCGGGTGCTGGGCGAGCTCATCGCCGCCGCGACGCTCCTGGCAGCGAGCCTCAAGTTCCGCGGCTCGCTCGTCGTCCAGCTCGCGGGGCCCGGCCCGGTGAAGCTCGCGGTGATCGAATGCGACCAGGCGCTTTCGCTCCGCGCGACCGCGCAGTGGGACCGCGACGCCGTCTCGCGGCTGGCGGCCGACGCATCGCTGGCGGAGATGGCGGGCGACGCGACCCGGGCGCGCCTCGCGATCACGCTCGATCCCGAGGACGGGCCGCTCTACCAGGGCATCGTCGCGCTCGAGGCGGGCTCGGTCGCGACGCTGCTGCAGCACTATCTCGCGTCGTCCGAGCAGATCGAAAGTCGGCTCGCGCTGTGCGCGACCGACGGCCGCGTCGGAGGCGTTCTGGTTCAGAGGCTGCCCGGCGCACGCGACGACGACGCCGGAGCGTGGGACGAGGCCGCGCGCGTCGTCGGCAGCGCGTCGGCGGAGGACCTCTTCGCCGCCGACGACCCGACCGGCGTGCTCGTCGCGCTGTTCCCGGCCCGCGATCTGCGCGTGTTCGAACCGCGCACGCCGCGCTTCGCCTGCCGCTGCTCGAACGCCCGCGTCGAGCAGGCGCTGCGCATCGCCGGCCGCGACGAGGTCGAGGCGGCGCTCGCCGAGACGGGCGAGGTCGTGGTGACCTGCGAGTACTGCGCACGGCGCTACACCTACACGCCGGCGCAGGCGCGGTCGTTCTTCGAGGCGGCCGCCGCGCGCCGGGACGGCGCCCTCTAGCACGCGCCGCGGCGACCGGGGATCACACGCCATGTCCCTCCACCTCCCCCGCCGCTTCGAGCCCGACGAGCGCGCCTGCGCCGATCCCGACGCGCCATGAGCCGCGGCGACCAGGCGCCGGAGGCGGCGGTTCGCCGGTTTCGCCTCGACAAGTGGCTGTGGGCCGCGCGCTTCTACAGGACGCGCGCGCTCGCGTGCGAAGCCATCGAGACCGGGCACGTGCGCGTCGACGGCGAGCGCGCGAAGCCGTCGCGCGCCGTCAAGGCCGGCGACCGCGTCGCCGTGCGCAAGGGGAGCGTCGCGTGGGAGTTCGAGGTCGTCGCGCTCGCGGAGCGTCGCGGCTCGGCGACGGAGGCGGCGAAGCTCTACCGCGAGGACGAAGCGAGCGTGGCCGCGCGCGAGAAGGAGATCGCGCTGCGCAGGGCCGCCGCCGCCCCCCGGTTTCCCGGCCGGCCCACGAAGCGCGACCGCCGCGCGCTCGACGACTTCCTCGATGAACCCTGAAGGGGGGCGGCGATCACGCGTCGCCGCCCTCCGGCGCGCCGGTCTCGCCGTGCGCAGTGTCCTTCGTTCCCCGGTGACTGTCCCGCGCCGCGGGACCGGGACCGTATGCCCCGCCGTCCGCTTCGCCCGGGTTCGTCCGCCCGTCGACGACCGCGCCCGCGAGCCAGAGCGCCAGCGCAGCCACGGCCGCACCGAAGCTCCAGGGCACGAGCCCGGGCGCCTCGCCCAACTGCGCGAGCGCACCCAGCGCGAATCCGGCGAGCAGCGTGAACAGGGCGAGCGTGCGGATCATCGTCGAAGGGCGCCGCGCGTCGTTACGGCGGCGGCGGCACGTCGTCGCCGGTTGCCGGATTGCCGTCGCCGGCGGGTTCGGACGGGCGGGGCAGCAGGCGCATGACGATCAGCAGCACGATCCCGGCGATGCCCGTGCCGGACACGACGCGCATGTCGCCGCCGAACGCCGCGATCGGCGCGAGGGCGAGCGCACCGCCCAGCAGCAGCGTGCCGGCGATGCCGAGTGCGCGACGGATCGACGCGAGCGTCACCCGCGATCCGCGCTCAGCACAGGCGCATGTTGGCGATGTCGAGCAGCAGCTCCGGCTGGCGCCAGCCGCGCCACAGGAGCCACGCGATCACGCCCGCCGCCAGGACGCCGATCAGGTGCAGCGCCACGCGCGACCAGCGCGAGCGCGGCGACGGACCGGACGAGGACGGCAGCGGGGTGGTGGACACCCCGCGATTTTACGCCCGCTGCGGCTCCTGCGGAACGACGCCCACCAGCGCGACCGGCGACGCCGGCAGCACGCCCAGGTCGCGGATCGAGGCCATCACGGAGCTGAAGTCCACCGCGGTCCGGACATCCGGGATCGGCTTTGCGAGCAGGTTGACCGCGCGTCCGCTCACCATCAGCGGCATCGTCGGCGGCAGCGCCTGCCGAAGGCTGCGGATCTCCTGGCCGGCGATCTTGCCCGAGATGCCGCGGTCGAACAGCAGCACGACGCCGGCGACCTTGTAGGCGGCGGCGGCACCGGCGATCTCCTGCGCCGGCACGCCGGCGCCGAGCGTCAGGCAGTTGACGCCGTCGGTGAACAGCAGGAGCTCGAGGATCGCCAGCCCGAGCTGGTTCGGATCGTTGGGCGGGGTCGCGAGCAGCACGAGCTTCGCGTCCCGCGTGGGACGCACGAGGCGCGTCACGTCGCGCAGCAGGCGCTGCGCGAGGTCGGCGAAGCGCAGCTCCTGGAAATTCTGCATGTCGCCGCGGACGACGCGCTCGTGGACCGCCTCGTTCAGCGGGATCAGCGTCTGCTCGAGGAAGCGCCGCAGTCCCTGGCCGACGAGCAGCTTGGACAGGTGGTTCTGCATCTCGCCCACGCGGTGCTGGGAAAGCAGCTTCACCGCGGTCTCGATCTCCTGCGGCAGCGGGGTCGGGTCGTCGACGGCGAGCCCGAGCATCGAATTGAGGGCCGTGCCGGACAACGGCACCACCGCCCCGGCCCGCCAGCCTTCCGACAGGAGCTGCTTGACGAGCTTGAGGCGCGCGACCTGGTCGGGCGGATAGACGCGGTCGCCGAAACCGTCGCGCAGGGGTGACGGGAAGCCGTACCTGCGCTGCCACATGTACAGCTGCTCCCGGCGCAGTCCGGTCGTCCGGACCACCTCGCGGATGTGCAGCGCCCCTCGCAGGTCTCCCGCCGGGGCCGGCGTGTCGGGCGAAGCCGGCCTGGGCTCGCTGCGGCGGGTGGGTGCCTTGATCAAGATGCCCATGAGCGTCGGTCCTGTTCGAACGGCGTCAGTTGAGCCGTTCAGTCTGTAATGCACAAACTACCACGAATGGCGGCGGATCGATCACACGGTCCGGCCCACCGGGAATTTTCGCGCCGCCCGTACGCGACCCGCAGCGGCACGGACTGAACAGCACAATGCGTGCCACCGAACGTCGCACAACCTTGCCCCACAGGTCGGCTTGGGCGAAGATCGGCCGTTCGTCCACCCGCCCGGAGCGCCACGCGCAAGGTCGTCCGTGCCGGCGCGGCCGACCGCTCCGCCGGAGGGGCGGTCCGCGCCGCCCGGACGCGGCGTGCATGCCATGTTCGGATTCGGCAAGACCCCCAGGGACCCGCTCGCCGACGCGAAGTCGGCGGAGCGCTGGTTCGCCGCGCAGCCCGCCGGGGATCCGCTCGCGATCCACGCGGAGCTCATGAGCTCGCTCGGCGCGACCGCCGAGCGCGGTCGCCCGCGGACGCCCGCCATGCTCGAGGCGGTGTTCCGCGCGGACACGCTCGCGCAGCCGGTCCGCGAGGCGCTGACCGCCCAGTACATCGAGCACGCGAGCCGCAGCTCGCGCATCGAGCACCAGCTGTGGTCCGCGATGTTCGACATGACGCAGGCGTTCCTGCTCGCGTACGCGGCGTTCTCGCGCGACGTCTCCGACCGGGCGCAGAGCGGCAAGTGGCAGGCGCTCCTGCCGGAGCTGATCGCACGGCAGATCGTGCATCTCGGCCTCGAGGCGAAGATCCGGCTCTACCGCTACGAGCAGTGGATCCCGGCCAAGTGGGGGGAACTGCACTCGCTCTTCTCTCTCGCATGCAGCCACAAGATCGAGCGCCAGAGCGTCGGCGGCGAAGGCGCGAGCGCGTCGACGATCGAGCACGCGTACCTGACGGTGCTCGTGCTCCAGCTCATGAACGCGGGCAACCTGACCGCGCGCCACCTCGAGTGGGTCGCGGGCGAGCTCGACGAATGGTGCGCGCCGCTGCGCCTCACCCTCGAGCCGTCGTCGGTGTCCTCGTTCTACGTCGACCTCGGGAGCCGCGAGGGGTTGAAGCGACGGACGTCCGCGCCGCTCGAGGGCCGCGTGCTGTTCCTCGACACGCGGCCGCTGCACGCGATGCTGATGCAGAACGTCGTCGTGATCGAGCAGAAGATCCGCCACCAGCCGCTCTCCGACCGGACGCCGCGGCGCAGCGAGCAACTCGCGCTCCTCACGAAGCTCGCCTCGCAGGTCGACCCGGAGTTCCGGCCGTTCGCGCGCCGGGGCGAGCGCACGGCCGCCGTCGGCGTCGTCGACGCGATCGTCGGCTTCTCGAAGATCGCGGGCTTCCTGCACGAGGAGGAGCGCGACCCGCTGCCCCGCATCGAGCCCGGCAAGAGCTTCGGCGGCACGATGGAGCTGGCGGTGTTCGGCCGCTCGCGGAACGAGGACGACCTGAGGCGGGAGCTTGCGCGCCACCGCCTCTCGACGTGGGGCGCGGCCGGCGGCCCGTGGGAAGTGAAGGACATCTCGCAGACCGGATTCCGGCTGGTCGCGCCGATGAGCGCGGCCTCCGCGGTGACGCTCAACACGCTGGCGGCGATCCGGCCCTACGGACACGCGTTCTGGACGCTGGGCATCGTCCGCCGGATGAGGCGCCTCACGTCCGACCGCGCGGAGATCGGGCTGCAGGTGATCGCGAACACGCTGATCGGCGTCGAGCTCTGCGAGCAGAGGCGCGGAAGCGAGAGCCCCTACTCGGTCGAGGGCGAGAACTCGACGCTCGACGGACGCGTGTTCGCCGGCCTGTTCCTCGCACTGCGCAAGCGCGACAGCGAGACCGCGGTCCAGTCGCTGATCGTCCCCGCGGTCGAGTACCAGCCGGCGCGGCGCTTCCGCCTCAACACGCCGCGCCAGACCGTTCCGGTCCGCTTCGGACGGCTCATCGAGCAGCAGCCGGACTGGGTGTGGGCGGCGGTCGAGCCGCTCGACCTCGGGAACGGTGACTCGCTCTCTCCCGCGACCGTCGCGCCCGGGTTCAGCCGCCGCTGACGGCCGGCACCACGCAATGCGCAGGCAGCGCAACGAGGCTGCCGGTTCGCGCAACGACGGCCCGACGCGGTATTCTTTCGCTCGATGACGGACCGCTACGCCGAGATCCACCGCGCGTTCCGCTGGGACGTGCCCGCGTCGTTCAACATCGGCCGGGCCTGCTGCGGGCGCTGGGCGAACGACCGGACGCGCTTCGCCCTCTACTGGGAGGACGAGTCCGGCGAGACCGCCGCCTGGACGTACTGGGACCTCCAGCGGCGCGCGAACCGCCTGTCCAACGCGCTCGCCGCGCTCGGCGTCGGGCGCGGCGACCGCGTCGCGCTGATGCTCCCGCAGCGTCCCGAGACGGCGATCGCGCACATCGCCGTCTACCAGATGGGCGCCGTCGCGGTGCCGCTGTCGTTCCTCTTCGGCCCCGAGGCGCTCGAGTACCGACTCGTGCACAGCGCGGCCAAGGTCGCGATCGTCGACCCGCAGTCGCTGCCGAACCTCGCGCCGATCCGCGACCGCTGCCCCGGCGTCGCGCACGTGATCGGCGTGGCCGGCGCTCGCGATGCCGGCGTCCGCGCGTGGGACGACCTGCTCGCGCAGGCGTCGCCGCACTACGATCCGGTCGCGACGAAGCCGACCGACCCGGCGCTCGTCATCTACACGAGCGGAACCACCGGCCCGCCGAAGGGCGCGCTGATGCCGCACTCGTGCCTGATCGGCAACCTGCCCGGCTTCACGCATTCGCACGACGGCTATCCGCGCGAGGGAGACCTCTTCTGGTCCCCGGCCGACTGGGCGTGGACCGGCGGCCTCATGGATGCGCTGCTCCCGGCGCTGTGCCTCGGCCAGCCGATCCTCGGTTACCGCGGGCGCTTCGATCCGGAGCGCGCGTTCGCGCTGATCGAGAAGTACGGCGTGCGCAACGCGTTCCTGTTCCCGACCGCGCTCAAGATGATGATGAAGGCGTTCCCGCGCCCGCGCGAGCGCTTCGAGGTCCCGCTGCGCTCGATCATGAGCGCCGGAGAGTCGGTCGGCTCGACCGTGTTCGAGTGGGCGCGCGACGCGCTGGGCGTCACGATCAACGAGATGTTCGGCCAGACCGAGATGAACTACATCGTCGGCAACTCGCACGAGCTGTGGCCGGCGAAGCCCGGCTCGATGGGCCGCCCCTACCCGGGCCACCGCGTCGCCGTCATCGACGACGACGGACGCGAGCTGCCGCGCGGCGAACCCGGCGAGGTCGCGGTCCACCGGATCGCCCCCGACGGCACGCCCGACCCGGTGTTCTTCATCGAGTACGCGGGCAACCCCGAGGGGACGCGCGCGAAGTACACGGGCGACTGGTGTCGCACCGGCGACGTCGCCACGATGGACGAGCACGGCGACCTCTGGTACCAGGGTCGCGCCGACGACATGTTCAAGGCCGCCGGCTACCGGATCGGTCCCTCCGAGATCGAGAACTGCCTCGTGAAGCACGCGGCGGTCGCGAACGCCGCGGTCGTCCCGTCGCCGGACGAGGAGCGCGGCAACGTGGTCAAGGCGTACATCGTGCTCGCGCCCGGGCACTCGCCCTCGGCCGCGCTCGAGGACGACATCCGGCAGCACGTCCGCGGCAAGCTCGCGCCCTACGAGTATCCGCGCGAGATCGAGTTCATCGACGCGTTGCCGATGACGACGACGGGCAAGGTGCAGCGTCGGGTGCTGCGCGAACGCGAGCGCGAGCGCCGGTCCGGCAAGGCGTCCGGCTGAGCCCGGTCCGCGATCGCCTTCCGCCCGCGCCCGCCCGCGGCGCAGGCGGGACCTATCGGCGCACGGGCGTCGCGCTGCGCATCCGCTCGAGGAACGCCCGGTGGGTCACGACCCACACGACGGCGGGCACGACCGTCGGCATGATCAGCGTGCCGAACTGGTACGCGAACGCGATCACCTCGCGCTGCGGCCCGGAGAAGCCGGCCTGCGACGCGACCAGCGGCCCCGACGTGATCGCGACGTTCTTCAGGAAGTCGGCGACGATGCCGAACGTGACGAACGGCACGAGCGCGGCGATGCCGATCGCGAGCACCTTCCAGCGCCCCTCCTCGCGCGCGGCGAGCGTGAGCGCCGCGAACATCGGCATCCCGAACGAGTAGAGCAGCCCGTCGACCGAGACGCTCACGACGCCCGCGCCGGCCGCCTGCCCGGGCTTCAGCGAGGTCACGAACTGCAGCGTCGACCCGGTCTGCTCGACCGTGCGGACGAGGTCGCCGAAGGGCATCACCGCGACGCCGGCGACGAGCTTCACGACCCACATCAGCGCGGGCGACACGAGGTACCAGACCGCGAAGGTCACCGGCAGCCACAGGATCACCGTGAGGACGAAGCGGGCGAGCGGCGAGCGGCCGCGCGGCACGCCGGCCGGTGCGTCGTCGGGTGTCGGCGGCGCGTCCACGTCAGGCGGAGGCGACGGCCGCATCGGGCGGGCCGGGAGGCGCGCGATCGTCCTCCGGCGCGCGGGGCAGCGTGCGCACCCAGACCAGCCACACGATCAGCACGTCGAGCATGATGAGCGCCTGCCAGACGTACAGGTGCGCCCACTCGAAGACCTCGAAGTCCCACTGGCCGAGGTAGAACAGGCTGATCACGCGCAGGATGTTCAGACCCTGGACCGCCACGATGCCGGCGGCCAGTCCCGCCAGCTTGTGCTTCCACGGCGCCGGGAACGCGAGGATCGCCGCGAGCAGCACGATCGTCGCCTCGACGCCGTTGCAGCCGGCCTCGATCGAGACCGCGAAACCGTTGGTCGTGCTGCGCATCACCTTGCCGACGGCGACGACGTTCGGGTCGAAGGACGTGACGATCGCCGTCGATATCTGCGCGAGTGCGTTCGTCCACGGGACGACGAACCACCGCTGCACGGGCGGCGTGAGCTCGAGCCCGAAGAGCGTGGCCTGGATCAGCAGGAACAGGACGAAGAAGCGGAGCACGCGCGGATTCTACGACAAACCAGCGCTCAGCCTCTTGCCAGCGGCGGATTGCGCGAGAAATAGCGCTTGATGCCGTCGGCGATCGACTCGGCGTAGCGCGCCTGGTGACGCGGGTCGCGCAGCTTGAGCTCCTCGTCCGGGTTCGAGATGAACGCGGTCTCGATCAGGATCGACGGCACGTCCGGCGCCTTCAGCACCGCGAAGCCGGCCTGCTCGACCTCGCGCTTGTGCAGCGCGTTGACCTCGGCGAGCTCCTGCAGCACGTGGCGGCCGGCCTTCAGGCTGTCGTTGATCTGCGCGGCCTGGGACAGGTCGAGCAGCGTGCGCGCCAGCACGGGATCCCGCGTGTCGAGGTTGACGCCGCCGATCAGGTCCGCGTCGTTCTCCTTCTGCGCGAGCCAGCGCGCCGCCGCGCTCGTCGCGCCGTTCTCGGACAGCGCGAACACCGACGAGCCGCGCGCCCTCGGCTCGCGGAAGGCGTCGGCGTGGATCGACACCAGGAGGTCGGCCTGCGCGCGACGGGCCTTCTGCACGCGCATCGCGAGCGGCACGAAGTAGTCGTCGTCGCGAGTGAGCACCGGCCTCACCGTCGCGTCGCCGTCGAGGATCGTCCGGAGCTTGCGCGAGATCGCGAGCGCGACGTGCTTCTCGTAGGTCCCGCGGCGACCGATCGCGCCGGGATCCTCGCCGCCGTGGCCCGGGTCGATCGCCACGGTGACGCGGCGCGCGG
>CALDKM010000163.1:0-2540 GCA_937898875.1 uncultured Pseudomonadota bacterium
TTGCGTGGTGACGCAGTTACGGGCGGCGCGACCCCACCCTCAGGGCGGCGCGCCCGCCGCCCGCGCGATCGACTCGGCGATCGCGCCGGCGTGCTCGTCGGCCGCCGCCTTGTCGCGCGCCTCGACCATCACGCGCAGCACCGGCTCGGTGCCCGACGGGCGCAGGAGCACGCGCCCCTTCTCCCCGAGTGCGCGCACCGCATGGTCGCGCGAGCGCTTGACCGCGTCGCTGCCCTGCCAGTCCCAGCCGCGACGGATCGGGACGTTGATGAGCGTCTGCGGGAACATCGCGACCGGCGCGGTGGCCTGCGCGAGCGTCGAACCGGTCTCGATCAGCGCCCGCAGAACCGCGAGCGACGCGATGATCGCATCGCCGGTCGTGTGCTTGTCGAGGCAGATCAGGTGACCGGAATTCTCGCCGCCGAGCGTCCAGCCGTGCTCGACGAGCTTCTCGAGCACGTGGCGGTCGCCGACCTTCGCGCGCTCGAGCTTCACGCCCTCCCGAGCGAGCGCCTGCTCGAACCCGAGGTTCGACATCACGGTTCCGACGACGCCTCCGGTCAGCGCGCCCCGCCGCTTCGCGTCCATCGCGACCACGTAGAGCAGCTCGTCGCCGCCGTAGACGCGCCCGTCGCGGTCGACCATCGCCAGCCTGTCGCCGTCGCCGTCGAGCGCGATGCCGAGGTCCGCGCGATGCTTCACGACCTCCGCCGCCAGGTGCTTCGGGTGCGTCGCGCCGCAGCCGTCGTTGATGTTGAGGCCGTCGGGCGCGACTCCGGTCGGGATCACGGTCGCGCCCAGCTCGCTGAAGACCGGCGGAGCGACGTGGTACCCGGCGCCGTGCGCGCAGTCGACGACGACGGTCACGCCGCGCAGGTCGAGCGATGTCGGGAACGTCGACTTGCAGAACTCGACGTAGCGCCCGGCCGCGTCGGCGACGCGGCGCGCCTTGCCGAGATCGGCGGACGCGACGCACTCGAGCGGGGCGGCCATCGCGGACTCGATCGCGGCCTCGGTCGCGTCGGGCAGCTTCGTGCCCGCGGACGAGAAGAACTTGATGCCGTTGTCGTCGTAGGGATTGTGCGACGCGCTGATCACGATGCCCGCCGTGAGGCGCAGCGCGCGAGTGAGGTACGCGATGCCGGGCGTCGGCAGCGGCCCGCACAGCGCGACGTCGACACCGGCCGCGGACAGGCCCGCCTCGAGCGCCGCTTCGAGCAGGTAGCCCGAGATGCGCGTGTCCTTGCCGATCAGCACGGCGGGCCGCCCGGACGGCCGGCGCGGGTCGGCCGCGAACGTGCGCCCCGCCGCCCAGCCGAGCTTCATCACGAGATCGGGCGTGATCGGCGGCTCCCCCACTCGTCCGCGCACGCCGTCGGTACCGAAATACTCGCGCTTCATCGCTTCCGCTCCTGCTCGGCCATTGCTTGCCACACCGCGAGCGCGTCCACCGTCCCGCGCACGTCGTGCACGCGCACGATCGCCGCGCCGCGCTCGACCGCGAGGAGCGCGGCCGCCACGCTCGCCGCCTCGCGCTCGCCTTCCGGCCGCCCGGTGATCGCGCCGAGCATCGACTTGCGCGACAGCCCCGCGAGCACCGGGTAGCCGACCGCGGCGATCGCCGGCAACCCTGCGAGCAAGTCGAGATTATGCGCCCTCGTCTTGCCGAAGCCGAAGCCGGGGTCGACGACGATCCGGTCGCGGGCGATGCCGGCGGCTTCACACTCGCGCGCGCGGGCCGCGAGGAAGTCGCGCACCTCGGCGACGACGTCGCGGTAGTCGGGAGCGGTCTGCATCGTCGCGGGCATGCCACGCATGTGCATCAGGCAGACGGCCGCGCCGCTCGCGGCCACCGCGTCGATCGCGCCGGGCTCCGAAAGCGCGCGCACGTCGTTGACGATCGAAGCTCCTGCGGCGATCGCCGCGCGCATCACGCCCGGTTTCATCGTGTCGACCGAGACGAGCGCACCGTCTCGGGCGAGCGCCTCGATCACCGGCACGACGCGCGCGATCTCGGCCGCCTCGTCGACCGGCGCGGCGCCCGGCCGCGTCGACTCGCCCCCGACGTCGACGATGTCGGCGCCGTCCGCGAGCATCGCCCGGGCGTGGGCCAGCGCGCGCGCGGGATCGGCGTTGCTCCAGACCTGGCCGTGGTGGTGCGCCACCATGTGCCAGAATCGA
Source organism: uncultured Pseudomonadota bacterium (assembly GCA_937898875.1). Lineage (GTDB taxonomy): Bacteria > Pseudomonadota > Gammaproteobacteria > Burkholderiales > Casimicrobiaceae > VBCG01. Next base: position 2,182 of record CALDKM010000163.1, read on the forward strand.
AGCATGGCCGTCGGGGACACGCGAACGCCCCATTGCAGCAGGTCGCGCTCCACCAGCGTGTCGATGAAGCTGCGTCGCCACGCGACGGAAACGTCCTCCGCCGGTGCCAGGAACGCATCGGGAAAGCCCCCGCGTTGCCACAAGGTGTCGGCGTGGTGGGTGCCCACCTCGTCCAGCGTGAAGCCGCCCATGCGAATGTGCTCGACGCGACCGGCCAGGCTCTCGGAACTCTGGTGCAGCAGGGCGCCGGACGCGCTGCCAAGGATGAGGAAGCGCGCGGGCAACGGCCGGCGGTCCGCAAGCACACGCAACAACTGGAATAGGTCAGGCGCGCGTTGCACTTCGTCAATCACCACCAG
>CALDKM010000164.1:0-7567 GCA_937898875.1 uncultured Pseudomonadota bacterium
CGGCTCGAACGGCGACGAAAGAGACAGGCGGAGCTCTCCGCCCGCGGGCGCGCCCGGCACGCGGTGTGCGCTGATCACCGCGACCGGTTCGCCCACCGACGCGCGCAGTCGCCTGATCGCGTTGCTCGCGAAGAGCGCCGCGCCCGCCTCGCGCTGGACGCTGCGGCCCGTGGCGATGGCCGCGGGCAGCGACTGCGGCGCGCGCGGCAACGCAACCACCGAGACGCCGGGTCGCGCGAGCGAACGCGACAGCGCCTGCGCGAACGGGATACCCCACTTGCCGACGCCCGCGCTGCCGACGACTGCCGTCGGCGACGCAGCGAGCGCCGAACCGACGACGAATCGCAGGTGCACGCGCTCGCCGCCGGGCACCGCGGCGAACGGCGCAGGGGCGAGGTCCAGCGGGACGCGCGGCGCGTCGTGCGCCGGAAGCGCCGCAGCGCGCATCAGCGCCGGCATCGCCGCAACGTCGATCGCGTCGGCGGAGCACAGCCCGCCGGACAGCGCGAACTGGCGGCTGCCGCCGAGCGCCCCGTGCTCGGTGAGAATCGCCGCGAGCTCGCCTGGCTCCGCGATCACCGCATCGAGCGTGCGTTCGGCGTCGCCTTCCGCGGCGGCAACGATCACGACCGGCAGCGCGAACAGTACCGGCGCGAGGCTTCCATCGCGCGGACGCTCGACGCATGCGACGATGGCGCGCCAGAGGTGACGATGGATCGCAGCCGACGGGCTCGTCGCGAGCGCGTCCGCGAGCGACGCGCCGTCCCCGGCGTCGATCAGCGCGCCGATGCGCCCGCCGAGCTCCGCCTCGCACGCGTCGGCGACGAGTCCGGTCGCGGCGCCGAGGCTCGCGTCGGCCTGCGCGTGCAGCGCGCGCGCCGAGGCGTTCGCGGCGTCGGCAGGGGGGAACGTCCGGGGATCGGGAATCATCGAGTAGGCGCTCGCAGGCGCGGGATTCTCGCACGCGGGGGGCGAGCGTCCCTGCGGACCGCGCACGTCAGGTGAGGCAGAACGGACCGGAGCCGATCGACGCGGGCACGAACAGTGCGCGCCACAGCCCCGCGAGCGCGAACGCCGCGACGATCGCCCCGGCCGACCAGCGCACGGCCTTCGCCTCGAGCCATCGCTTCGCGCGCGAGAGCGCCCAGCCGGCGGCGAGCAGGTTCGGCAACGTGCCCACACCGAACGCGAGCATGATCAGCGCGCCCTGCCAGGCGCCGCCCGACAGCAGCGCGAGCGGCAGCACCCCGTAGACCAGCGCGCACGGCGTGAGCCCCCAGAGCGTGCCCAGCGCGAACCGCGAGGCGATGCCTCGCCGGCGCAAGGCCCGCCCGGCCGCCGGTGCGAGCGCCGAATACGCCTTGAGCCCGAGGGCCTCCAGTGCCGCCGGCGCGGTCCGGCCGCGCGCGATCCCCCAGGCCAGAAGCAGCAGCATCACGTTGGCGGCGACGTAGAGGCCACGCTGGAGCGGAGAGAGCGCCTGCGCGAACGCGGTACCCCCGACTGCCCCGAACAGCGTGCCGAGCACCACGTAGGTGAGCACCCGCCCGGCATGGGCGGCGGCCAGACCCGCGACGATGTCGCGCCGCGGCTCGAGCGGCGCCGCCGCGGGTCGCTGCACGATCGTCACGTACGCGCCGCACATCGCCAGGCAGTGGAGCCCGCCGAGGAGCCCGGCCAACCACGCTGCCAACATGGCTGTTTGCGGCATCGTTCAGCACGGTCCCGCGGACGTCCCGCAAATAGGTTCACGAACCCGCCGGGGAGGTTTGGTACACTGCACCAGTTTGATCCGGATCAAGGTTTGCCGCCCCCATGCCGAGTTCGTCTCCGCGACCCGCTGCTCCTCACGCAGGCGACTCCTGCGGCCGCACCGGACAGGTGGTGTCGCTGCGCGAACTCAAGACGCACTGCTCGACGTGCTCGATGCGCGAGCTGTGCCTCCCGGTCGGACTCTCCGGCGACGACCTGAAGGCGGTCGACGCAGCGGTGGGCAACCGCGCGCGGCTCAAGAAGGGCGATTCGCTCTACCGTGCAGGGGACGCGTTCGCGGCGCTCTACGCGGTCCGCCTCGGCACGCTCAAGACGACGGTGCTCGCCGAGGACGGTCGCGAACAGGTCGCAGGCTACCACCTCCAGGGCGACATCATCGGCCTCGACGGCCTGGGCACCGACCGGCACGGATGCGGTGCGGTGGCGCTCGAGGACAGCGAGGTCTGCACGATCCCGTTCGAGCACCTCGAGGAGCTCGCCCGCGACCTCCCGCCGCTCCAGCGCAATCTCCACCAGTTCCTCGCGCGCGAGATCTCGAGGGATCACAGCGTGATGCTCCTGCTCGGCAGCATGCGCGCCGAGGAGCGACTCGCGTCCTTCCTCCTGAACCTCTCCGAACGCTATCGCAGCCGCGGCTACTCGTCGACCGAGTTCGTGCTGCGGATGACGCGCGAGGAGATCGGCAGCTACCTCGGTCTGAAGCTCGAGACCGTCAGCCGCCTCTTCTCCCGCTTTCAGGAAGAGGGACTCCTCAAGGTCAGCGGGCGCAACGTCAAGCTCACCGACATCGCGGCGCTGCGCCGCCTCGTCGGTCAGCGCACCTGACGGGATAGCCGAACGCCGTCGCGCGTGGCCCGCTCCCCGCGGACGCATCCGCGCGAAAGGCGTCTCACCGGCGTCGGGAAGCGATGCCGGGCCGGCGCCGGCGAACCGCCGGCGATGCCACGCTGCAGACGGACCGCGCGATGCCGCCGGGCGCGTGGCGGTCACGCCTCGCGCGGAGCGGACACCGGCGCGCCGTCCGGGACGCACCCTCCGACGTCGCGCTTCGGACAGCCGGGCGGCCTGTCGGCGGGCTCGAGCGTGCAGCGGTTCACCTCCCACGGCGAGCGCTCGAGGAACACGGTGAGCGCCGACGACGCGACGCCGAGCGCCCAGAACCCGAAGAACCCGAGCGTGTAGATCGCCTCGCGCGACATCTCGAGCGGCGCGCCGAAGAAGTGCAGGTCGAACGGGTCGAAGAGCGTGAAGAAGATCGTCTCGGCCACCGCGGCCACGAGGAACGCCGGCCAGACCACCCACATCATCCGTCGCATCAGATTGGCGTCGAGCCGCATCGCCGGTCTCCTCGTCTAGAGTTCGAGCGTTGTACGTGCCCGTCAGGGCTTCGCCGGCGGGTCCAGCCGGACGCCCTCGATCGGGGCGTTGGTCTCGACGGCGGGCAGGCGCCAGCGGTCGGTCTCGACGATCACGCGCCAGCGGCCGGGATGCACGGGCGTCACGCGGCCCGCGTAGCGACCCGGACCGGCCGGCGTCAGCATGGCGGCGCGGTCCTCCCCGGCACGCGTCGGGTGCGCGAGCCGGAAGCGCAGCGATGCGGGGCGCGCATCCGCCTCCGCGGAGGCCGAGTCGAGCACGACGACGACGCCGCCGTCCGCGGCGACGTCGACCGTTGCCGCCAGTCCGAGCGTCGCGGTCCGCGCCGCGCGCTCGAGCGTCTGGTTGATCGCGAGCCCGCGCCTGTAATAGTCGTCGGTCACCAGGCCGTCGTCGGTCTCGATCGCGATGACCGCGGTCGCGATGCCGGCGACGACGACAATCGCCGGGCCGAGCATCAGGAGCCACGGCCAGCGCTGGCGGTACCAGGGCGTTCCGGAGGCGGACATCGCGCAGGCGGTGGCGTCGTTCATCGGGTCGGGTTTCGTCGGGTTCAAAGCCTGGGCAGGATGAACGTCGAGCGCTCCTCGCGCTTCATCGTCGGCTCGTCGGTCGCCTGCACGTGGATCTCGATCTTGTGCGGCCCCGCCGGAGCGGCGTCGGCGGGCACCTGCAGACGGATGGGCACGGTCTGCACCGCCGCGCCCTCGATCTTCACCGGCTGGTCGACGCCGATGACCGCGATTCCGGGCAGGCCCGTCGCGCGGATCGTGAACGCGTGCGGCGTCTCCGTCGTGTTCATGATCTGCAGCCGGTAGACGTTCTCGATCAGGCCCGGCTGCGACTCGCGCGCGAGTGCGCCGCGATCGCGCAGCACGTCGACCTTCAGCGGGTTGCGCAGCGCGAGCGAAACGCCCGCCGCCACGACGATCAGGAGCAGGATCGCCGAGTAGATCAACGTGCGCGGCCGCAGCACGTGCTTCCACATCTCCTTCGCGCCGAAGTGCCGCGTGAGCGCGTTCTGCGACGCGTAGCGGATGAGCCCCTGCGGGTAGCCCATCTTGTCCATCACCTGGTTGCATCCGTCGATGCAGGCGGCGCAGCCGATGCACTCGTACTGCAGCCCCTTGCGGATGTCGATGCCGGTCGGGCACACCTGGACGCAGATCTCGCAGTCGACGCAGTGTCCGAGGCCCTTCTCCTTCGGATCGGCCTTGCGCGAGCGCGCGCCGCGCGGCTCGCCGCGCTCGGTGTCGTACGCGATGATCATCGTGTCCTGGTCGAACATGACCGACTGGAACCGCGCGTACGGGCACATGTACTTGCAGACCTGCTCGCGCATCCAGCCCGCGTTCCCGTAGGTCGCGAAACCGTAGAACAGGATCCAGAACGTCTCCCAGGGGCCGAGCGCGAACGGGATGGCGCGAACGAGATCCCGTATCGGCGTGAAGTAGCCGACGAACGTGATGCCGGTCCACAGGCCGATCGCCGCCCATGCCGCGTGCTTGGCGGCCTTCTTGCCGAACTTCCGCGCCGAGAGCGGCTCGCCGTCGAGCCGCATGCGCGCGACGCGGTCGCCCTCGATCCTCCGCTCGACCCACAGGAAGATCTCGGTGTAGACGGTCTGCGGGCAGGCGTAGCCGCACCACAGGCGTCCGGCGACCGCCGTGAACAGGAACAGCGCGTAGGCGGAGAGGATCAGCAGGACGGTCAGGTAGATGACGTCCTGCGGCCAGAACACGAGGCCGAAGATGTAGAACTTGCGCGCGCCCAGGTCGAAGAGCACCGCCTGGCGTCCGTTCCAGGCCAGCCACGGCAACCCGTAGAAGACGATCTGCGTGAGCCAGACGAGCGCCCAGCGCCAGCCCGCGAACCAGCCGTGGACCGCGCGCGGATAGATCTTGCGCGAGATCTCGTAGAGCGAGACTTCCTCGGGCGTCGCGGACGCCGCGGGAGCCGGGACGATCGGGATGGTCTTCGAAGGGGCGTCCAAGGGCGTTGCCGAAATGAATTGCCGGCGCGAGGGCTCCGCTCCCTCGCGCCGGCGTATGGGTCGGTTGCTTCGCGTTACTTCGCCGGCTTGTTCGACAGGCCCCAGACGTAGGCCGCGACCAGGTGGATCTTCTCGGGTCCCAGCGTCTCCTTGAACGTCGGCATCGCGAGCGTGCCTTCCGAGACGTTGACGTTGCGGCCCTTCGTGATGCCCTCGATGATGATCGCCTCCGAGCTGCCGAACAACCAGACGCCGTCGGTCAGATTCGGCGCACCGACCGCCTGGTTGCCCTTGCCGTCGGCGCCGTGGCAGGCCGCGCAGTTCTGCTCGAACAGCGGCTTGCCGAGCTGTGCGCGCAGCGGGTCGTGCGGCAGGCCCGACAGCGACCGGACGTACGCCGCGGTGTCCTTCGTGCCCTGTTCGCCCAGCACGGCGCCCATCGCCGGCATCACGCCCATGCGGCCGCCGGTCACGGTCTCGAGAAGCTTCTCCGGCGTGCCGCCGTAGAGCCAGTCGGCGTCGCGCAGGTTCGGGAAGCCGCGCGCCCCGCCGGCGTCCGAGCCGTGGCATTGCGCGCAGTTGTTGAGGAAGATGCGCTCGCCCATCGCCCGGGCCTCGGGGTCGGCCGCCACGGCCGGGAGCTCCATCGCGAGGAACCTGTCGTAGAGCGGCTTGACGCGCGCGTCGACCTCGCCGCGCTCCTTCTCGTACTGGCCGACCGACGTCCAGCCGAGCACGCCCTTCGTCGTGCCGAGGCCGGGATAGAGCGCCAGGTACACGAGCGCGAACACGATCGTGATCCAGAACAGGTTGCTCCACCACTTGGGCAGCGGGTTGTTGAGCTCGCGGAGGTCCTCGTCCCACACGTGACCGGTCGTCTCGACCGCATCGCCTGCCGGGGGCAGCGACTTCGCCTTGCTCTGCCCCAGCAGGATCCACGCGCAGAACGCGATGCCGCCCAGCGTGATCGCGATGACCCAGACGTTCCAGAAGCCGGAAGTGAAATCGCTCATGACTGCCGCTCCCCCGAATGCATGCGCGCCCCCGTGACGCCGCCGGCGTCGTCAGGCAGCGCGAACGGCGCGTTCGCGGCGTCGTCGAACGCCCGTTTGCGCCTGCCGCTGTAGGCCCACACCACGACGCCGACGAACGCCGCGAAGGAAACGACCGTCGTCGTGCTTCCGATCAGCGAAACGATGTCCATCGGCTCACCTCGCGTTCTTCATCACGGTGCCGAGGTTCTGCAGGTACGCGACCACCGCGTCCTCCTCGGTCTTGCCTGCGAGCTCGGACCCCGCCTTCGCGATCTCGGCGTCGGTGTAAGGCGCGCCCAGCATGCGAAGCGTGCGCATCTTCGCCTCGATGTTCGAGGCGTCGATCGGCGTCTTCGCGAGCCACGTGTAGGCGGGCATGTTCGATTCCGGCACGACGTTGCGCGGGTTCTGCAGGTGCGTGCGGTGCCACTCGTCCGAGTAGCGACCGCCGACGCGGGCGAGATCCGGTCCGGTGCGCTTGCTGCCCCACTGGAACGGGCGGTCGTAGACGAACTCGCCTGCGACCGAGTAGTGCCCGTAGCGTTCCGTCTCGGCACGGAACGGCCGCACCATCTGCGAGTGGCAGTTGTAGCAACCCTCGCGGACGTAGACGTCGCGCCCGGTCAGCTGCAGCGGCGAGTAGGGCTTCAGCCCGGCGACCGGCTCGGTCGTGGACTTCTGGAAGAACAGCGGAACGATCTGCGCGAGTCCGCCGAAGCTCACCGCGAGGACGGTGAGCACGATCAGCCACCCGACTCGGGTCTCGATGGTTTCGTGGGTCATGGCCATGGCTGTCTCCCCGGGATCACGCGTGCGCGGCCGCGCCGAGCGGGATCGGCGCTTCGTACGCGTTCCCGCCCGCGACCGTGCGGATCGTGTTGTAGGCCATGATCAGCATGCCCGTGAGGAACAGGAGGCCGCCGACGAGCCGGATCGTGTAGAACGGATAGGTCGCCTTCACGCTCTCGACGAACGCGTAGGTGAGCGTGCCGTCGGGATTCGTGGCGCGCCACATCAGGCCCTGCATCACCCCGGCGATCCACATCGCCGCGATGTAGAGCACGACGCCGATCGTCGCGATCCAGAAGTGCGCGGTGATGAGGCGCGTCGACCACATCTCGGTCTTGCCGAACATCCGCGGGATCAGGTAGTAGATCGAGCCGATCGAGATGAACGCGACCCAGCCGAGCGCGCCCGAGTGCACGTGGCCGATGGTCCAGTCGGTGTAGTGCGATAGCGCGTTGACGGTCTTGATCGACATCATCGGACCCTCGAACGTGCTCATGCCGTAGAAGGAGAGCGAGACGATCAGGAACTTGAGGATCGGGTCGTCGCGCAGCTTGTGCCAGGCGCCCGACAGCGTCATGATGCCGTTGATCATGCCGCCCCA
>CALDKM010000165.1:0-22441 GCA_937898875.1 uncultured Pseudomonadota bacterium
GGAAGCGCGTGGCCCCCGTTCGCCGGCGCGCGAGGTGAACGGCAACGTTGCGCCGGGTCAGGGCGCGGCGGCCGGGCAAGGGGCGGGTCAGGGCGCCGGGGCGAAGAAGCGCCGGCGCCGCGGGCGTGGTGGCGGTGGCGGTGGCGGTGGCGGTGCGAAAGGCCCCGGCACCCAGAAATGGGTCGGCCTGCCGCGCGACGAGGAAGAGTCCGTCTGACGTCGCGCACCGTGCGTCGGCCGTCAGGCCGACGCCGGCTCAATCGAGGAACAGGTCGGGCATCAGGTCGGCGTGCCCGGGCTCGACCGCATAGCGGTCGAAGTCGGCGACGCCGGCTTCGCGCAGCGCCTCCTCGTCGATGAAGAAGCGGCCCGTGCAGTGCCTCGGGTCGCGCACGAGGATCGCGCGCGCCGCGTCCGCGACGATCTCCGGCTTGCGCAGGCGCCCCGCGTGTCCCGGGACGCCGGGCAGCATCGCGATCGCCGCGGTCATGATCACGGTGCGCGGCCACAGCGCGTTGACGCCGATGCCGTCGGCGCGGAATTCCTCCGCGTGCCCGATCACGCACAGGCTCATCCCCATCTTGGCGATCGTGTACGCGACGTGGTCGCGGTACCAGCGCGGGTCCAGCGTCGGCGGTGGCGCGAGCGTCAGCACGTGCGGCCCGCGGCCCGCGCGCGCGGACGCCTTCAGGTGGGGCAGGCACGCACGCGTCGCGGCATAGGTGCCGCGCACGTTCACGTCCATCATCAGGTCGTAGCGCTTCATCGGCGTCGCCTCGGTGCCCGTCAGGCTGATCGCGCTCGCGTTGTTGACGAGGATGTCGATGCCGCCGAAGTGCGTCACGGTGGCCGCGACCGCGCGCTCGAGATCGCCGTCGTCGCGCAGGTCGCACACGAGCGGCAGCGCACGCCCGCCGGCGGCTTCGATCTCGCGCGCCGCCGTGTGGATCGTCCCGGGAAGCCTGGGATGCGGCGTATCGGTCTTGGCCGCGATCGCGACGTTCGCGCCGTCGCGCGCGGCGCGGACCGCGATCGCGAGCCCGATGCCGCGCGATCCCCCGGTGACGAAAAGGGTCCTGCCCGCCAGGTCGCCCACGACGGCCTCAGCGGGAGAAGCGCGGCGGGCGCTTCTCGACGAACGAAGCGACGCCCTCGACGAAGTCGTCGGTGGCGGACAGGCGCCCGAAGCTCACGGCTTCGGCCTGCAGCTGTTCGGAAAGCGTGCGATCGAGCGAGTCGCGCACGAGGCGCTTGGTCGCGGAGAGCGCTTCGCGCGGGCCGCCGGCGAGTGCCTGCGCGACCGCTTCCACGGCGGCGTCCAGCTCGGCGAGCGGCACGACGCGGTTGACGAGCCCCATCGAGAGCGCATCGGCGGCGCCGAAGCGCTCGCCCAGCAGCAGGATGCCGAGCGCGCGCCGCTGCCCGACGAGGCGGGGCAGCGACCACGTGCCGCCGCCGTCGGGGGTGATGCCGATCTGACGGTAGCCCGCGGCGAAGTACGCGTCGTCGGAGGCAACCGCGAGGTCGCAGGCGTTCATCAGCGAAAGGCCGAATCCCGCGACGGCGCCCTGCACGCGCGCGACGACCGGCTGCGGCATGCGCGCGATCGTCTCGACGGCGACGTGCACGCGCTCGACGAGGCGCTGGAAGCTGCGCTGGCGCTCGTCCGGCGGCCGCGACGACTCGCGCGCGAACGTGCGGATGTCGCCGCCGGCCATGAAGTGCTTGCCGGCGCCGCGCACGACGAGGACGCGGATCGCGGGGTCGGCGGCGACCTCGGCGGCGGCCGGGATCAGCGCGTCGACCATCGCCTCGTCGAGGACGTTGAGCGCGTCGGGGCGGTTGAGCGTCAGCGTGGCGACGGGGCCGGCGCGTGCGAGCAGGACGGTTTCGTTCATGCGGAGCGGTAGGAGGCGGCGAGGGCGGGGCGCCTGCGGCGGAATCGTGGAAACGCGGAAGTGCGCCCGAGACGATTTTCAGTCTAGCACGCAGCCATTGCCGTTCCGGCGCATGGTAGGGCGCCTGCGCGCTCGAGCGCGAGCGCGACGGTGGCGAAGTGGATGTCGACGACGTCGTCGACGTCCTCGGCGTAGCCGCCGGCCATCGCGATCGCGACCGGAACGCCGAGCGCGGCGAGCCGGTCGAGCACCATCCGGTCGCGGTCGGCCAATCCAGCCTTGGAGAGGGAGAGCCTGCCGAGCCGGTCGCCTTCGAACGGGTCCGCGCCCGCGAGATAGATCGCGAGGTCGGGACGGGCGCGGTCGATTGCGCGCGGAAGCACGGTGGCGAGCGTGGCGAGATAGACGTCGTCGGCCGTGCCGTCGTCGAGCTCGACGTCGATCGCGCTCGTCGACTTCCGGAACGGGAAGTTCCCGCGCCCGTGGACCGAGAGCGTGGTCACGGTCGCATCTCCGGAGAAGATCGCGGCGGTGCCGTCCCCCTGGTGCACGTCGAGGTCGACGACGAGCACGCGGCGGGCGAGCCCCTCGGCCTGCATCGCGCGAGCCGCGACCGCCGCGTCGTTGAACACGCAGAACCCCTCGCCGTGCGCGCGATGCGCATGGTGCGTGCCGCCGGCGAGGTTGATGCCGAGGCCCCGGTCGAGCGCGCTGCGGCAGGCCGCGAGCGTCGCGCCCGCGGACCGGCGCGAACGCTCGACCATCGCGGGCGACCACGGGAAGCCGATCCGGCGCAATGCACGCTCGTCGAGCGTGCCGCCGGCGACCGCTGCGACGTAGCCGGCGTCGTGCGCGCGCAGGAGTTCCCGGTCGCCGGCGGCCGCGGCGACGCGCGTCAGCGGACCGGCGAGCCGGGAGACGCGCTCGGCGAGGCGCGCGTACTTCGCCATCGGGAACCGGTGCCCGGACGGAAGCGGCAGGACGAAGGCATTCGACGTGTAGATCATTGCGGGGCCATCGCCGATGCGGGACCGGAGCGACGCGCGGACCGAAGCGTTCCTCAGGCGTCGTCGGTCGCCGCCATCGACTTGTAGGGGCTGGACTCCGCGAGCTCGTCCACGGTCCTCAGCACGTCGGCGCGCTCCCGTGCGCAGTAGTCGGCGATCGCGACGGAGAACCCGCGATCGCCGATCGCGTGCGCCGAGCACGTGGCGACCGGTTCGAGACCGCGCGCCAGCTTGTGCACGCCCTGTGCGCCGCCTTCGAACCGCGAGATGCCGTGCGCGAGGCAGTGCTCGATCGCCTGGTAGTAACAGGCCTCGAAGTGGAGGCCCGGCACGTAGTCGATCGCGCCCCAGTAGCGACCCCACATCGTCGTGCCGTCGGTCACGTCGAGCGCCGCGCAGAGCGGGCGCCCGTCGCGCGAGCCGGTCACCATCAGCACGTCGTCGCCCAGCGCGGCGCCGATGCGCTCGAAGCACTCCAGCGTCAGGTAGGGCGTCGAACGGTGCGCGCGGTAGGTGGCTTCGTAGCAGCGGTAGAAGAACGCCCAGTCGGCCGGACCGAGCTCGCTGCCGCGTCTGCGCTCGAACGCCACGCCTCGCTCGGCGAGCTTGCGGCGGTCCTGCCGGATCTTCTTGCGCTTGTCGTGCGAGAACGCGGCGAGGAAGTCGCCGAAGTCGCGCCAGCCTGCATTCGTCCAGTGGAACTGCACGCTGCGGCGCGCGATCATCCCGGCCGCGTCGAGCGCGCGCGCCTCCGCGTCCGTCGCGAAAAGGACGTGCAGCGACGAGTGGCTCCCGTCCGCGACCGCGGCGAGCGCGGCGTCGAGCAGCGCGCGCCGCGTCGCCGCGTCGCGGCCGAGGAGGCGGGGGCCCGTGACCGGCGTGAACGGGACCGCGGCGACGAGCTTCGGGTAGTAGCGCATGCCGTGCCTGCGGTACGCGTCGGCCCAGGCCCAGTCGAACACGTACTCGCCGTACGAATGCGCCTTCGCGTAGAGCGGGATGGCCCCGGCGAGGCGTCCGGCGTCCCATGCGGTCACGTAGCGCGGCGTCCACCCGGACGACGGGCTCGCGCAGCCCGTCTCGTGCAGCGCCTGCAGGAAGGCATGCCGCAGGAACGGGTGCCCGCCGGCGAGGGCGTCCCACTGCTCCGGCACGATCGCGCCGAGCGGTACGTCGTCGCGGATCACCGGCGATGCGGGCACCGGGAACGGCGGATCGGGTCGAAGGACGGGGGCACGCATGCGATGACTCCGATTGTCGCCGAAAGGAGGGTCCGGGACGACCCTCGCGCCCGGCATCGCCGAATCCGGGCATCGGCATGCGGGAGGCGTCCCCGTCCCTCGCCGGGCGTCTGCTACCATGATCCGATGCACATCGCGCTGGCGCAGCTCGACCAGGTCGTCGGCGATCTTTCGGGGAACGCGCGCCGGATCCTCGACGCGGCCGGCGCCGCGCGGCGGGGCGGCGCGTCCCTCGTGGTCACCCCCGAGCTGTCGCTTTGCGGCTATCCGCCCGAGGACCTCCTGCTGCGGCCGGCGTTCCTCGACGCCTGCGAGTCCGAGCTCGCCGCGCTCGCGGCGGCGGTGCGCGACACGACGCTCGTCGTCGGGTTCCCCGAGAGGCGGGACGGACGTCGCCACAACGCGCTCGCGGTGATCCGCGACGGGCGCGTCGAGAGCGTCGGCCGCAAGCAGCGGCTGCCCAACTACACGGTCTTCGACGAGCAGCGCTATTTTTCGCCGGGCGACGCGCCGTGCATCGTCGACGTCGGCGGCGTGCGCTTCGGGCTGATCGTGTGCGAGGACGTCTGGTACCCGGAGCCGGCGGCGCAGGCGAAGGTCGCCGGCGCGCAGGCCATCGTCGTTCCGAACGGCTCGCCCTACCACACGCGCCAGCAGGGCGCGCGCCTGGCCGTCGTGTCGTCGCGGGCGCGCGAGAACGGCGTGCCGATCGTCTACGTGAACCGCGTCGGCGGCCAGGACGAGCTGGTGTTCGACGGCGCCTCGTTCGTCGTCGCGGCGGACGGTTCGGTCGCGCAGCAGGTGCCCGCGTGGCACGAGACCGTCGCGCTGGCGGCGTTCGACGGCGCGGTGCCGCGTCCGGTTCGGGGAAGCCTCGACCCGCGGCTCGAGGCCCACGTCTGGCACGCGCTCGTGATGGGCGTGCGCGACTACGTCGGCAAGAACGGCTTTCCCGGCGTGCTGCTCGGCCTGTCCGGCGGGGTCGACTCGGCGCTCACGCTGGCGATCGCAGTGGACGCGCTCGGCGCCGACAGGGTCCGCGCGGTGATGATGCCGTCGCGCTACACGTCGGCGATGAGCGTCGACGACGCGCGCGAGATGGCGGGAATCCTCGGCGTGCGCCACGACGAGATCCCGATCGAGGGGCCGTTCGCCGCGATGCTGGACGCGCTCGCGGACGAGTTTCGCGGCCTGCCCGCCGACGCGACCGAGGAGAACATCCAGGCGCGCATCCGCGGGATGCTGATGATGGCGCTCTCGAACAAGTCCGGCGCGATCGTGCTCACGACCGGCAACAAGAGCGAGATGGCGGTCGGCTACGCAACGCTCTACGGCGACATGGCAGGCGGCTTCGCCGTGCTGAAGGACATCAGCAAGACGCTCGTCTACCGGCTCGCTCGCTACCGCAACTCGCTGGGCCGCGTGATCCCCGAACGGATCATCACGCGGGCCCCGTCGGCCGAGTTGCGCGAGAACCAGACCGACCAGGACTCGCTGCCGCCGTACGACGTGCTGGACGCGATCCTGGAGGCGTACGTCGAGGAGAACGCTAGCCCCGCCGAGATCGTCGCCCGCGGATGGCCGGCGGAGGCGGTCGCGCGCGTCGTCAGGCTGATCAAGGTGAGCGAGTACAAGCGCCGGCAGTCCGCCGTCGGGATCCGCATCACGCCGCGCGGCTTCGGCAAGGACTGGCGCTTCCCGATCACGTCGGCGTGGCGCGACTGGGACCACCTCCCCGGAGCCGCCCCGTAGCGCGGCGCGGGCGTCGTCGTGTAAGCTTGCGGCAACGTCCGGTACCTTTCGCCGTGCCTGCGGGGAAGCCATGAAGAAGATCGAAGCGGTCGTCAAGCCGTTCAAGCTCGACGAGGTGCGCGAGTCGCTCTCGGACATCGGGGTGACCGGCCTCACGGTCACCGAGGTGAAGGGCTTCGGGCGCCAGAAGGGCCACACCGAGCTCTACCGGGGCGCCGAATACGTCGTCGACTTCCTTCCCAAGGTCAAGGTCGAGGTGATCCTGCAGGACGATCTGGTCGAGCGCGCCATCGAAGCGATCGTGAAGGCCGCGCGCACCGGCAAGATCGGCGACGGCAAGATCTTCGTCACGGCCGTCGAGCAGGTCGTGCGCATCCGGACCGGCGAGTCGGGCGAGTCGGCCATCTGACCGTCGGCCGGCGGACGACGCGCGCATTCGGAACTGACCGGGCCCGGGCGACCGGGCACCTCGAGCACCCAACCGGAGAGCGGGCATGTCATTCGCCAGTGAGTTCAGGGAATTCGCGGTCAAGGGAAACGTCGTCGACCTCGCGGTCGGCGTCATCATCGGCGGGGCGTTCGGCAAGATCGTCGATTCGCTCGTCAAGGATCTCGTGATGCCGATCGTCGGCCGGATCTTCGGCGGGCTCGACTTCTCGAACTGGTTCATCGCGCTCGGCAACCCGCCGGCCGGCTACAGCGGCCCGCAGACCTACGAGGCGCTCACGAAAGCCGGCGTGCCGCTGTTCGCGTACGGCAACTTCATCACGGTGGCGATCAACTTCCTGATCCTCGCGTTCATCATCTTCCTGATGGTGAAGCAGATCAATCGACTGAAGCGCGAGACGCCGCCGGCCGCCCTCGCCGCGCCGCCCGAGGACGTCGTGCTGCTGCGCGAGATCCGCGACGCGCTGAAGAAGTAGCCGACCGCGAACCGGCGCCCGACCGGGGGGAGGGCGCCGAAGCGAGGGAGCCGCAGGTGCCCGGATCCTCCCGCCGCTTTGCGCTGCGAGCGATCGGTGCGGTCGCGCTGACGCTCGCCGCCGCGGCCGACGCGCTGATCGTGTTCCCGCCGCAAAGCCCGACGCCGCTGCCGCTGGTCGCGGTTGCCACGGGCCTCGAACTGCCGGTCGACATCGTCCATGCCGGCGACGGCGGCGGCCGCCTGTTCGTCGCCGAGAAGCCGGGACGCGTCCGGATCGTGCGCGACGGCGCGCTCGTGGCGCAGCCGCTCCTGGACATCGCCGCGCTCGTGCTCTCCGGCGACGAGCGCGGGTTGCTCGGCCTCGCCTTCCACCCGAGGTTCGCGACGACGCGCCAGTTCTACGTCAACTACACGCGCAAGCCCGACGGCGCGACGGTCGTGGCGCGCTACCGCGTGCCGGAGGCGACGCCCGACGTCGCCGATCCCGCCTCGGCGCAGGAGCTGCTCGTGATCGCGCAGCCGTACGCGAACCACAACGGCGGCGCGGTGCGATTCGGTCCGGACGTGCTCCTCTACGTGGGGATGGGCGACGGCGGCGGCGCCTACGACCCGCAGGACCGCGCGCAGGACCCGCAGAGCCTGCTCGGCAAGATCCTGCGCGTCGACGTCGACGGCGCGCCGCCGTATGCGATCCCGCCCGGCAATCCCTACGCTAACGGTGCCGGGGGGCGTCCGGAGATCTGGGCGACGGGGCTGCGCAACCCGTGGAAGCTGGCCTTCGACGGGATGCTGCTCTACGTCGGCGACGTCGGCCAGAACCAGCGCGAGGAACTGGACGTGGTCGCCGTCGGCCCCGGCCCCGGACCGAACTTCGGCTGGCGGGTGGCGGAAGGCACGCGCTGCACCGGGCTGCCCGGCGGTCCGGCGTGCGACTCCGCTGCGCTCACTCCGCCCGTCGTCGAATACACGCACGACACCGGGTGCTCGATCACGGGAGGCGAGGTGTATCGCGGGACGGCGCTCGCGGCGACGCTGGGCGGCAGGTACCTGTTCGGCGACTTCTGCACCGGCGCCGTCTACGTGCTGCAGCAGGCGGTTCCGCCCGCCCACTACGCGGTCCACGAACTCGGCCGGACCGGGTTCAAGATAAGCGCGTTCGGCCGCGACGAGTCCGGCGAGGTCTACGTCGCCGACATGGGAGGCGGGCGCGTGATGCGCCTGGGGCCCCCGGACACGCCCGGAACCGTGCCGGTCGTCGAGTACCGCCACGCGGGTCTCGATCACTACTTCATCACGTCGGCCCCGGACGAGATCGCCGGCCTCGACGCGGGCGTGTTCGCCGGCTGGCAGCGCACGGGCGAAGGATTCCGCGCCTGGCCCTCGGCGGCCGCGGGGCGCACGCCGATCTGCCGGTTCTACCTGCCGCCGGGGTTCGGCGATTCGCACTTCTACTCCGCCGACCCCGCGGAGTGCGAGAGGGTGCGCGTTGCCAACCCGGCATTCGCGCTCGAATCGGAGGCGGCGATGCACCTTGCCGCGCCGGATCCGCTCGCGGGGGATTGCGCGGATCCGGCGACGCAGCCCGTCTTCCGCATCTGGAACCGCAGGTCCGACACGAACCACCGGTACACGACAAGTCCGGCGGTGCGGGACGCGATGGTGGCCGCAGGCGGCGTCGCGGAGGGCTACGGCCCCGGCGCGGTCGCGATGTGCGCGCCCCGCTGACGCTGTCCCCGGGGCGCAAGTCGGGGGTTGGCGCGCACTTGATCGTGGTCAAGGCCTTGCATTGACCGCGTGCCGGCGGCTTGCCAGAATCGCCCGGAACCCTCGCCCCGGAGACACATCGCGCATCGAGCGCGTGCCCGGCGTGCGAGAATGATGCCCGTGGCGGGCGGTGCGCGGCGGAAGACCGCGACCTCCCGACCTTTCCCATCCCGAGGCTCTGGAGGAGTTCCATGCTTCAACGCAAGCTCGTGACGGCGCTCGCCGCCGCATTCTCGTTCGGCGTCGCGGGGACCGCGCTCGCCGACATCAACGTCGGCGTGACCGTCTCGGCGACCGGCCCGGCCGCGTCGCTCGGCATCCCGGAGAAGAACACGTTCGACCTGCTGCCGACGACCATCGGCGGCGAGAAGGTCAACTGGATCGTGCTGGACGACGGCTCCGACACGACGAAGGCGGTCCAGAACGCGAAGAAGCTGATCGGCGAGAACAAGGTCGACGTGCTCGTCGGCTCGACGATCACGCCCGCCTCGCTCGCGATGATCGACGCCGCGGTCGAGGGCGAGACGCCTATGATCTCGATGGCGGCCTCGGCCCGCATCGTCGACCCGGCGAACCCGAAGACCCGGTGGATCTACAAGACGCCGCAGTCCGACGCGCTGATGGCCGACGCGATCGCGGTCAGCATGAAGGCCGCCGGCATCAAGACGATGGGCTACATCGGATTCGCCGACGCCTACGGCGACGGCTGGCTCGCCGAGATGAAGCGTTCGGCGCAGACGGCCGGCATCCAGGTGATCGCCGAGGAGAAGTACAACCGCGCGGACACGTCGGTGACCGGCCAGGTGCTGAAGCTCATCGCCGCGAAGCCCGACGCCGTGCTGATCGGCGCGGCGGGCACGCCCGGCGCGACGCCGCAGAAGGAGCTCGTCGCCCGCGGCTACAAGGGCAAGATCTACCAGACGCACGGCGTCGCGAACCCCGACTTCCTGCGCGTCGTCGGCAAGGACGGCAACGGCACGCTGCTGCCGGCCGGCCCGATGCTCGTGTACGAGCAGCTGCCCGACAGCAACCCGGTCAAGAAGGTCGCGGCCGAGTACGTGACGCAGTACGAGAAGAAGTTCGGCACGCGCTCGACGTTCGGCGGCCACGCCTACGACTCCTACCTGCTGCTCAGCGCGGCGATCCCGGAGGCGCTCAAGAAGGCCAGGCCGGGCACGAAGGAGTTCCGCGCGGCGCTGCGCGATGCGCTCGAGAAGGCGAACGTCGTCGCGACGCACGGCGTCTACGTGATGACGCCGCACGATCACAACGGCCTCGACAACCGGGCCCGCATGATGGTGAGGATCGACGACGGCAAGTGGGTCCTCGTCAAGTAAGGGGCTGACCTCCGGCACGGGCCGGCCGCGGGACGACCGCGCCGGCCCGTCGCTTGTCGGGAGGGTGCACAATACGCCGATGGACCTACCGATCGTCGCGCTGCTCGCGCAGGACGGCATCACGAACGGTGCCGTCTACGCGCTGCTCGCATTGGCGCTGGTGCTGGTCTTCGCGGTTACCCGCGTCATCTGGGTCCCCTCGGGCGAGTTCGTCGCGTACGGCACGCTGACGCTCGCCGGCCTGCAGCTCGGCAAGGCGTCGGGCATCGCCGGGATGCTGGCGGCGATGGCGGTCGTCGCCGGCCTGATGGAGATCGCGAGCGCGATCCGGCACGGCGAGGCGCGCGGCCTCGCGCGACGTCTCCTGCTCTGGGCCGGCGTTCCGCTCGCGATCGCCGCGCTGATCCACGTCGTCGCACCGCTGCAGCCGCCGTTCCTCGTCCAGATCCTGCTCACGCTGACCGCGGTGACGGCCCTCGGGCCGCTCTTCTACCGGATCGCCTACCAGCCGATCGCCGAGGCCAGCGTGCTCGTGCTGCTGATCGTGTCGGTCGCGCTGCACTTCACGCTGCTGGGCCTCGGCCTGTGGTTCTTCGGCGCGGAAGGCTCCCGGACGCCGCCGTTCACGTCGGCGTCGTTCGAGTGGGGTTCGGTCACCGTGAGCGGGCAGAGCCTGCTCGTCGTGCTCACGAGCCTCGCGCTGATCGTGGCGCTCGCGCTGTTCTTCAACCGCACGCTCTACGGCCGGGCGCTCCGGGCGACGGCGGTCAACCGCGTCGGCGCCCGTCTCGCCGGCATCTCGCCGACGTTCGCCGGCACGCTGACGTTCACGCTCGGTGCGCTCGTCTGCGCGTTCTGCGGCGTGCTGATCGGCCCGATCACGACCGTCTACTACGACTCGGGCTTCCTGATCTCGCTCAAGGGCTTCGTCGGCGCGATCATCGGCGGCCTCTCGAGCTACCCGGTGGCCGCGGCGGGCGCGCTCCTCGTCGGGCTCCTCGAGTCGTTCTCGTCCTTCTGGGCGAGCGCGTTCAAGGAGGTGATCGTCTTCACGCTGATCATCCCGGTCCTGCTGTGGCGCAGCCTCACGACGCACCACCACGAGGAGGAGGAGTGAGGCTCACGTGGTCGACGGCGGCGCTAGCGGCGTTCCTCGTCGTGGTCGCGGTCGCGCCGGTCGCCGCGCCGCAGTTCTGGGTGACGCTCGGCAACTACATCGGCCTCTACAGCATCGTCGCGCTGGGACTGGTGCTGCTGACCGGCGTCGCGGGCCAGACCTCGTTCGGTCAGGCGGCGTTCGTCGGGCTGGGCGCCTACGCGTCCGCGTGGCTGACGACGCAGTACGGGACGTCGCCCTGGCTCACGCTGGTCGTCGGGCTCGCGGTCACCGCGCTCGTCGCGCTGGCCCTCGGGTTCATCACGCTGCGCATGAAGGGGCACTACCTGCCGCTCGCGACGATCGCGTGGGGCATCAGCCTCTCGTTCCTGTTCGGCAACCTGGAGTTCCTGGGCGGGCACACGGGATTGTCGGGCATCCCGGCGCTTGCGATCGGACCGCTCGAGCTCAAGAACGAGCGCGTGATCTGGTACCTGATCTGGGCGATCGCGCTCGCGGCGCTGTGGTGCACGAACAACCTGCTCGACTCGCGGCCGGGACGCGCGATCCGGTCGCTGCGCGGCGGTCTCGACATGGCCGAGGCGATGGGCGTCGACGGCGCCCGGCTCAAGATCGTCGTGTTCGTCTACGCCGCGCTGCTCGCGTGCATCTCGGGCTGGCTCTACGCGCACCTGCAGCGGTTCGTGAACCCGACGCCGTTCTCGATCGTCCAGGGCATCGAGTACCTGTTCATGGCGGTGGTGGGCGGCGCCGGCAGCGTCTGGGGAGCCGTCGTCGGCGCGACGCTCATCACGCTGCTGAAGCAGGTGCTTCAGGACGTCCTGCCGCAGATCCTCGGCCGGTCGGGCAACTTCGAGATGATCGTGTTCGGCGTGCTGCTGATCGTGCTGCTGCAGCGCGCGCGCGACGGCGTATGGCCGTGGATCGAGAAGCTGCTGCCCCGTGCGCCGCCGCCTCCGGTGCGCGAGGCGCCGCCGCTTGCCGTGCGCCACCACGCGGCGACGGACGGGGCGCTGCTCGAGGTGAGGGCCGCGCGCAAGCAGTTCGGCGGGCTCGTCGCGGTGAACGACCTGTCGTTCGAGATCCGCCACGGGGAGATCCTCGGCCTGATCGGCCCCAATGGCGCGGGCAAGAGCACGACGTTCGCGCTCATCTCCGGGGCGCTGCCGCTCACGTCGGGCGAGGTCGTGTTCCGGGGCGCGTCGATCGGCAGCCGCCCGCCGTTCGAAGTCGCGCGCCGCGGCATCGGGAGGACGTTCCAGCACGTGAAGCTGATCCCGACGATGAGCGTGCTCGACAACGTGGCGCTCGGCGCCTACCTGCGCGGGAGCACGGGCGTCTTCAAGGCGGCGCTGCGGCTCGACCGGCGCGAGGAGGCGCTCACGCGCGCCGAAGCTGCGCGCCAGATCGCGCGCTGCGGGCTCGCGGCGCACACCTTCGACGCCGCGGGCAGCCTCCCTCTCGGCCAGCAGCGAGTCGTCGAGATCGCGCGCGCACTCGCCTGCGACCCGACGCTGCTCCTGCTCGACGAGCCCGCGGCGGGGCTGCGCTTCCTCGAGAAGCAGGAGCTCGCGAAGCTCCTGCGCACGCTGAAGTCGGAGGGCATGACGATCCTGCTCGTCGAGCACGACATGGACTTCGTGATGGGGCTCACCGACCGGCTGGTCGTGATGGAGTTCGGGCAGAAGCTCGCGGAGGGACTGCCCGCGGAGATCCAGAGGAATCCCGCGGTGCGCGAAGCGTATCTGGGCGGCGTCTGAACGGAGCGACGATGGCCGCGTTGCTCGAAGTCCGCAACCTCTCGGTCCGCTACGGCAAGGTCGAGGCCGTCCACGACGTCTCGATCGAGGCGGGCGAGGGCAGGATCGTCTCGGTCATCGGGCCGAACGGCGCCGGCAAGACGACGCTGCTCGGCGCGATCATGGGGCTCCTGCCGGCGCAGGGCGAGATCCGCTATCTCGGCGAGTCCGTCGCCGCCATGGACGTCGAGGATCGCGTCGCGAGGGGACTCGTGCTCGTTCCCGAGAAGCGCGAGCTGTTCGCGTCGATGACCGTCGCCGACAATCTCGAACTGGGCGCGTTCGCGCGCCGGCGCGAAGGCGAGGCCGCGACGCGGCGCACGCTCGACGAGGTCTATCAGCGCTTTCCGCGCCTGCTCGAGCGCCGGGGGCAGCTGGCCGGCACGCTGTCGGGCGGGGAGCGGCAAATGCTCGCGCTCGGCCGCGCGCTCATGGGGCGGCCGAAGCTCCTGATGCTCGACGAGCCGTCGCTCGGCCTCGCGCCGCTGATCGTGCGCGAGATCTTCAGCATCATCGTCGCGCTCCGCCAGTCCGGCGTATCGATCCTGCTGATCGAGCAGAACGCGCGCGCGGCCCTGCAGGTGTCCGACCAGGGCTACGTGCTCGAGACCGGCGACCTCGTGCTGTCCGGACCCAGCGCCGAGCTGGCCGCGAATCCCCGCGTCGCCGCGACCTACCTCGGGCAGGGCGCAGCTCACTGACGCGTTCCCGCGTTGCGCGCAGGGCCAATCGGCCTCGCGCACCGGCGTATCCTTGGGGGTCGCCACGCGCGCCGCGCGTGCGCCGATGCCCGAGATTTCCGACGGTCGACCGTCCACCGACATCCGAATCCCGACCATGACCGACCTGTCCGTCCCTCCCGTCTCCGAATCGCTCGTCGCCGAGGCCTCGGCGCTCCTGCTCGCCCCCGCGGGGCTCTCGCCGGCGCGCCTGTCTGAGGTGATCGCGTCGATCCACCGGCGCGACGTCGATTTCGCCGACCTCTACTTCCAGCACGCGCGTTTCGAGAGCTGGAGCCTCGAGGAAGGCATCGTGAAGGCCGGCAGCTTCTCGATCGACCGCGGCGTCGGCGTCCGCGCGGTCTCGGGCGACCGGCAGGCGTACGCGTACTCGGACGACATCTCGCCCGCGGCGCTCGACGAGGCCGCCGCCGCGGTGCGGGCGATCGGGCGGCAGGGACAGTCCGCGTCGGCGCCCGTCTCGCGCCTCGGGCCGGCGCGTGCGCTGTACCGGGGCGACGATCCCGTCGCAAGCCTCGACGAGGCGGCGAAGGTCGCGCTGCTCGAGCGACTCGAGAAGATGGCGCGCGCGCGCGATTCGCGCGTCGTGCAGGTGATGGCGTCGCTCGCGGGCGAGCAGGAGACGGTGCTGATCGCGCGGAGCGACGGCGAGATCGTCGCCGACGTGCGCCCGCTCGTGCGCGTGTCGATCACGGTGATCGTCGAGGAGAACGGGCGTCGCGAGCAGGGCCACGGCGGCGGCGGCGGACGGTTCGGCTACGCGCACTTCGACGACGCGCGGCTCGAGGAATACGCGAAGCACGCGGTCGACGGTGCGCTGCTCAATCTCTCGGCGCGAGACGCGCCGGCGGGCCCGATGACGGTCGTGCTCGGACCCGGCTGGCCCGGCATCCTGCTGCACGAGGCGATCGGGCACGGCCTCGAAGGCGACTTCAACCGCAAGGGAACGAGCGCGTTCTCGGGCCGCGTCGGGCAACGCGTCGCCGCCAAGGGCATCACGGTGATCGACGACGGCACGATCGAGCAGCGCCGCGGCTCGCTCAACGTCGACGACGAGGGCCACGCGACGCGGCGCACCGTGCTGATCGAGGACGGCGTGCTGACCGGCTACATGCAGGACCGCCTGAACGCCGCGCTGATGAAGGTCGCGCCGACCGGGAACGGCCGCCGCGAGTCGTTCGCGCACCTTCCGATGCCGCGCATGACCAACACGATCATGCTTGCCGGCTCGCACGACCCCGCCGAGATCCTCGCGTCGATCGACGACGGCCTCTACGCCGCGAACTTCGGCGGCGGGCAGGTCGACATCACCAGCGGCAAGTTCGTGTTCTCGGCATCGGAGGCGTGGAAGGTCGAGAACGGGAAGCTCGCGTATCCGGTGAAGGGGGCGACGCTGATCGGCAACGGCCCCGACGCCCTGACGCACGTCACGATGGTCGGCAACGACATGCGGATGGACACCGGCGTGGGCACCTGCGGCAAGGACGGGCAGAGCGTGCCGGTGGGCGTCGGCCAGCCGACGCTGCGCATCGAGAAGATGACGGTCGGCGGGACCCGCTGACGGCGCGGCGCGTCGAGGGACCGGCTCGATCCGCGGCGCCTCCCCGGTCAGCGCGACGGCAAGCGCGTCGGGCCGCGAGCGTCGGGCGCTCGGACGAGCCAACCCCGAAGTCGCTCGTACACGGCCGGCGACGAGAGCAGGTCGAGATGCCCGGTCGAGGTCGCGATCCACCGGTTCGGTGCGGGAATCGCGAGCGCGAGGCGCGGGTCGGCGTGGAACCCGAGCGCACTCGCGACCGGCACGAGGCCGTCGCCGCGCACGCCGCGACCGTCTTCGCGCGCCTTCGCGGCCAGGGTCGCGGCGATCGCACAGCAAGTGACGTCGACGGGCAGCGGCAGCGGGTGGCGCACGCCCGACCCGCGCGCGAACCGGTCCCGGCCCTCCCAATCGTCGTCGAGAACGCTGCCGTGGCGCAGGTCGGTGATGCCCGCGCTGCGCACGCGCCCGAGCCGCCCGAACGGCGTGGCGAACGGCAGCGCGTCGAGCAGCTCGTTGAGGCCGTGGCCCCCGCGTTCGAGCGGCGATCCCTGGTGCGGCGTCCCGAGGAAGGCGAGGCTCTCGAGGGCGGTGCGCCAGCGGTGGCCCGCGAGCTCGCCGTAGTGGGCCGCGCTCCGCGCGACCAGCCCGCCCATGCTGTGCCCGAGGACGACGATGCGCACGACCGGGACCGGCCACGCCTCCACCAGCGTCTCGAGGATGGCGGCGAACCGGCGTCCGTTGGCGGACACGTGCAGGCCGCTGTTGTAGTGCAGGTAGACGGCGGTGCCGCCGAGGTCGCGCGCCAGCGCCTCGGCGTGGTCGTGCCCGGCGCGCGACCACTGGAGGTCGTTCATGCACAGGCCGTGTGCCGCGACGACTAGCGTGGACGACGGCTGCGGGACGCGAGCGGCCGTCGCGTCGTGCCCGAGGTCCAGGGGCACGCCATCGTGTCGCAGGCGCATGGGGATCGCCAGCGGGTTGCCGGTGCGCTCCAGGTAGTCGCCCAGCACGCCGTTGAGCGCGGCCACGAGCGCTTCGCGCGCCGGCGTGCCGGGCACGTCGTCGACCAGCGGCGCGAGCTGCCCGAGCAATGCGTCCAGGCCGCCGCCGACGGCGATCGTGACGCCGCGCACCGCTCGATAGACGTGGCCGGTGACGCTCCGGACCGCGAGTCCGACGGGACCGCCGAGCCGCGTCGGCGCGCGGGCGATGCGCGAGTGCATCGCTTCGACCAGATCGGTGATCCCGATCGTCGCGTCGACGGCCATGCGTCCGACGCCCCGGAGATCCCGCAGGGGATTGCGTCTTCGTTGCGTCATGCGATCGGGCGCGGCGGGAACGGGCGGCCGCAATACACGCCTGCGTGCCCGGCTGCGGCCACCCGGCAGGCGTTCCCGCGGGCCGGGGTCAGTGCAGCGGTCCCGCCGGGGCGGGCGCGGCGACCGCCGGCGTCGGCGACGAGTGATGGCACACCATGCGCCAGCCCGTCGGGGTGCGCATGAAGACGTTGGTCGCGACCGCCATGCCCCGGGAGGCGCCGTCGGCGAGGAACACGTGCTCGATCGCGCTCTGCACGGCGAGCCCGACCGTGTCGATCGCGATCGGCTGCTCGATCCGGAACCTGAGGCGCACGTCGCCGGAGAAGAGTTGCTCCCACGAGTTGCGGATCGCGTCGAACCCGACGAGCCGCGGGCCGCCCGGATGCACGCAGACGATCTCCTCGTCGTCGGCCCAGGTCGCCATCATCGCGTCGAGGTCGCGCGCCTCGAACGCGTGATAGAACGCGAGCGCCGCGTCCTGCGGCGTCGTGTAGATCGGGGGCGTGCGGACCTTGGCCATGATTCGATCGCTCAATGGACGGGCATCGTCGAGCGCGCCAGATTGTAGACCAGCTCGGGCGCGAGCTCGCGCATGCACTTGAAGTGGCCGAGCGGGCACTCGCGCTTGAAGCAGGGGCTGCACTCGATCGCTATCCTGGCGATCCGCGCCTGCGGCGACAGCGGCGGCGTATAGGCGGGCGACGAGGACCCGAACAGCGCGACGACCGGCGCGCCGACCGCGGCGGCCGCGTGCATGAGCCCCGAGTCGTTGCTTATCACGACCGACGCGGCCGAGAGGAGGTCGATCGCGGTGCCGAGGTCAGTCTTTCCGGTGAGGTCGCGGATGCGCTTCGCGCTCTCGCCCGCCGCGCCGATCACCGCGTCGGCGGCGAGCTTGTCGTTGGGCGAGCCCACGATCCAGACGCGCGCACCACCCTCGAGCAGCCGCCGCGCGAGGTCGGCGAAATGCGTCGGCGGCCAGCGCTTCGCCGGCCCGTACTCGGCGCCGGGGCACAGGATCGCGACCGGATCCTCGCCCTTGAGGCGCAGCGCGCGGATCGCCGCATCGCGGTTGGCGAGGTCGGGCACCAGCACGGGAGCGGGCGGCATGGGGACGTTGGTGCCGGCCGGACCCGCGAGCGCGCAGAAGCGGTCGACGAGGCGGGGCAGCGCCTCGCGGTCGAGCTTTCGCATGTCGTTGAGCAGCACGTACCGCGCCTCGCCTTTGAAACCGATGCGCCGGGGGATGCGCGCGAGGAAGGGGATCAGCGCAGACTTCCAGCTCATCGGAAGCACGATCGCACGCGCGTAGCCCTCGAGCCCGAGCTGCGCCGCGATGCGCCTGCGCGTGGCGAGGTCGAAGCGCCTGTGCGGGATCGGGTTCTCGACGATGCGCCTCACGCCGCGCATGCGCTGGTACACGGGCGCGCACCAGGGCGGCGCGAGCACGTCGATCGCGGGATCCTCGTAGGGCTCGCGCAGCAGAGAGATGAGCGGCTCCGCGAGGATCGCGTCGCCGACCCACGAAGGCGCGACGATCAGGGTGCGGTCCATCGTGCGGTCTCGCGCGAGGGACCGGGAGCGATCAATGGTGGGCGCCGGGGCGCGCGCCGCCCACGAGCGCGTAGCGCGTGCCGCAGTACGGGCAGCTCGCCTCGCCCGTGGCCTCGAGGTCGAGGAACACGCGCGGGTGCGAGCTCCACAGCGGCATCGCCTTGTTCGGGCAGAACGCCGGGAGATCCTTCGTATCGACCATCACTGCGTCGGTCTGCGTGGCGGGCGTCGCGCTCATCGTCACACCCTGGCGAGCCAGTGCTTCTTCGACGCGTTGCGACCGTTCACCGTGTCGAAGAACATCGACTGCAGCTTCTCGGTGATCGGTCCGCGCGTCCCCGACCCGATCGGCCGCTGGTCGTACTCGCGGATCGGCGTCACCTCGGCGGCGGTGCCGGTGAAGAAAGCCTCGTCGGCGATGTAGACCTCGTCGCGCGTGATGCGCCGCTCGTGCACGGGGATCCCGAGCTCGTGCGCGAACTCGATGATCGTCTCGCGCGTGATGCCTTCGAGCGCGCCGCCCGCGAGGTCGGGCGTGTGCAGCGCGCCGTTGCGGACGATGAACACGTTCTCGCCCGAGCCCTGGCACAGGAAGCCCTGGGGGTCGAGCAGCATCGCCTCCTCGTAGCCGTCGTGCGTCGCCTCCTGGTTCGCGAGGATCGACACCGGGTAGTTGCCCACCGCCTTCGCCTTGCACATCGTGACGTTCGGGTGGTGGTGCGTGAACGACGAGGTCTTCACGCGGATGCCCTTCTCGATGCCGTCGGCGCCGAGGTACGCGCCCCACGGCCAGGCGGCGATCGCGACCAGCACCGGGTTCGTCTTCGCGGCGACGCCGAGCGCGTTGCTGCCGTAGAACGCGATCGGGCGGATGTAGCAGGAGCCGAGCTTGTTCCGGCGCACGACGTCCTTCTGCGCCTCTTCGACCACGTCCTTCGCGAACGGGATCTTCATGCCGAAGATCTGCGCCGAGCGGAACAGCCGGTCGGTGTGGTCGCGCAGGCGGAAGATCGCCGGCCCGTCGATCGTCTCGTAGCAGCGGACGCCCTCGAAGACGCCCATCCCGTAGTGCAGCGTGTGGGTCAGGACGTGGGTCGTGGCATCGCGCCACGGCACCATCTTTCCGTCGTACCAGATCCAGCCGTCGCGGTCGGCCATCGACATCGAGCATCTCCTCGGGCGAAAGGGGGATTTTACCGCACCGCGCCCGGCGGATCCCGGCCGGTGGCCGGGGCTTGCCGCCCGGCGTGGCGTGCGGGCATAATAGGTCAATAAACCTGACTCATTCTGCCTCGCGGCCCGGGGCCGCGTCAAGGAGACCCGATGGACGGCCGGAATCGCAGGGCGACACTCGACGCGGCGATCGAGCTCATGTACTTCGCCTACCGGGGGATGGTGGCGAAGCCCGACCGCGTGCTCGAGGCGCGGAAGCTGGGCCGCGCCCACCACCGGATCCTCTTCTTCGTCGCGCGCCTCGGGCGGCCGACCGTGGGCGAGCTGCTGCGCACGCTCGCGGTGTCGAAACAGTCGCTGAACGCGCCGTTGCGCGACCTGAAGGGGCAGGACCTGATCGCCTGGGAGCGCGAGGAGGGGGATGCGCGCGTGAAGCGACTGTCGCTCACGGCGGCCGGGCGCGCGCTGGAGGGAAGGCTGTCGGCGCTGCAGCGGCGGCACTTCCGGGCGATCTTCGCGGCGGGTGACGCGCGCGACGCGTCGGGATGGCGCGCGACGATGTCGAGACTCGCCGCCGACGAGCTCGCGCGGTCGGGGCGCGAGATCGACTGACCGGAGAGCGCGGCGGGCGCCTCGGCCAGCGTGTCACCCGGATCGAAGCCGGCGTCGACCGCGGCCTGGGCGAACGTCTTCGATCTCACCGCCTCGTCGGCTGCGGCGGCGAGCGGCAGGGGAAGCAGCCGGATGCCTCCGTAGCCGCCCGAGGCGGCGGCCGGCTGCCGGGTGGCGCCGGGAATCACGACCGGGGCGACGGGCGGCGAGGGCTCCAGATCGGCGATCCGGACGGCGTCCGAGAACCTTCGGGAGAAGAAGGACGCTGCCGGCTCACCCGCGCCAGGCACCTCCGAACACGGCCTTCCACAGCGCGTCGACGTCGTTCCGACGCTGCGCGTGCGTCGCCGGATCGATTCGCACGTGCGGCGCGCCGGTCAGCCGGATCGCGTGCTGGACCTTCCGGTACTCGCGATACGCGTCCGCGACGCGCGCGGCGAGGTCGGCCGGCACGAGCCCGAGCTCGCCCGCGATCCTCAGGAGCGCGATGTTGCCGAGGTTCCCGGTGAGGCGCGGGTGGTCGTGCGCGTGCGCGAGCACCAGGTACTGGACGGCGAATTCGATGTCGACCATGCCGCCCGGATCGTGCTTGAGGTCGAAGAGGGCGGTCGGGTTCGGATGGCCGTCGTGCATGCGCCGGCGCATCGCGACGACTTCGCCCGCGAGCTTCGGACGGTCGCGCGACAGGCGCAGGATCGCTTCGCGCTCGGCCTCGAACGCGGCGCCGATCGCGGCGTCGCCCGCGCAGTGGCGCGCGCGCGTCAGCGCCTGGTGTTCCCAGGTCCACGCCTGCTCGCGCTGGTAGCGCTTGAACGCGCCCAGCGACGAGGCGATGAGCCCCTTCGCGCCGTCGGGCCGCAGGCGCAGGTCGGTGTCGTAGAGCTGGCCCGCCGGCGTGTTGCTCGTGAGCCACGTGTTCATGCGCTGCGCGAGGCGCGAGTAGCGGGCGAGCTTCGCGTCGCCGTCGGGATCGTCGGCGTCGACGTCGTAGACGAACACGATGTCGAGGTCGGAGGCGTAGCCCAGCTCTTTCCCGCCGAGCTTGCCGTAGCCGATGATCGCGAAGCGCGGCGGCGGCGCGTCCGATCCGGCGAGATGCCTCCAGCACGCGGCGAGCGTCGCCTCGAGGACGACGTCGGCGAGCGCGGACAGGTGGTCGGCGAGCCGCTCGACGGTGAGCCGGCCGGCCAGGTCCTGCGCGAGCAGCCGGAACGACTGCGCGTGCTGGAAGTGCCGCAGCGCGTCCATCTCGCGCTCCTGGTCGCCCGCGTTCTCCGCGAGCATGCGCGCGAGCTCGGCGCGCCAGGACCCGTGATCGGGCTCTTCCATCAGCACGCGCGCGTCGAGCAGCTCGTCGAGCAGGATCGGGTGCCGCGTCAGGTAGTCGGCGGCCCACGCGGACGCGCCCATCAGCGCGGCGAGCCGCGGAATCAGCGGCGGATGCTCGATGACGAGCGCGAGATAGGCGCTGCGGCGCGCCACCGCCTCGAGCAGGCCGAGCAGGCGCATGAACGTCGCCTGTGCTCCGCTGGCGCCCGGGCTCGCGGCGGCGGCGGCGAGCATGCGCGGCACCAGCTTGTCGAACCGCTCCTTCGACTGTGCGGGCAGGGCCGAATAGCGCGTCCCCCCGCGCGCGCGCGCAAGCGTGCCGAGCAGCGCGGGCGGATCGTCGAAGCCCGCGCGCCCGAGCTGGGCGACGTGCTCGTCGGTGACGTCGGGGGCGTCCCACACGCCGCGCCATCCGGCATCGGCGCCGGCATCGGCGTCCGCCGCGCCGAACACGGAATCGAATTGCCGGCCGGCCTCGAGGCGGTGGGCGTCGAGCGCCGCGCGGAACGCCGCCGCCGACGCGAACCGCATCGCGCGCGCGAGCGCGTCGAGCTCGCCCTCGTCGTCGGGCAGCGCCTGCGTCTGCTGGTCGTCGCGGTACTGCAGCCGGTGCTCGGTGTCGCGCAGGAACACGTAGGCGGCGTCGAGCACGGCGGCGGCCGAATCCGGCAGGTGGCCGCGCGAGGCGAGCGCCGCGAGTGCCGCGCGCGTGTTGCGGATGCGCAACCCCGGCTCGCGCCCGCCGCGGACGATCTGCAGCGCCTGGACGACGAACTCGATCTCGCGGATGCCGCCCGGGCCGAGCTTCACGTTGTCGCGCGCGTCGCGCCGAGCCGCCTGCTCGCGGATCTGGCGGTGGACGTCGCGCAGCCCGGCGTACGCGTCGTAGTCGAGGTACTTGCGGTAGACGAAGGGCCCGACGATCGCGTCGAGCTCCTCCTGCGGCACGCCCGTCAGCGCGCGCGCCTTGAGCCACGCGTATCGCTCCCAGGCGCGTCCCTGCGTCACCAGGTAATTCTCGAGCGCGGCGTACGACATCGTGAGCGGCCCGCTCTCGCCGTAGGGGCGCAGGCGCATGTCGACGCGGAACACGAACCCCTCGGCGGTCGCGTCGTCGAGCATCGCGATCACGCGCCGGCCGAGCCGGTCGAAGAACTCGCGGTTCGCGACGACGCGCGGCCCGGCCGTCTCGCCTTCCTCGGGGTAGAGAAAGACGAGGTCGATGTCGGACGAGACGTTGAGCTCGCCCCCGCCCAGCTTGCCCATGCCGACGACGACCAGCGGCTGCGGCGCGTCGCCGTCCGCGCCCGCGGGTTCGCCGTGCGAGGCGACGA
>CALDKM010000166.1:0-5757 GCA_937898875.1 uncultured Pseudomonadota bacterium
CGAGGCGGGGTTCGACGGCGATCACGGGGGGCGCGGGGCGGGGAACGGGGCCGACGCGGCGCGGCCGCTCCGGCGGCGGTTGCTTCGCCGGTGCCGGCTCGGGAGGTTTCGGCGTCGGCCGCCTCGCGTCCGCGCCGCGCTCGAGGCGGGCGACCAGGGGCGCGTCGGGTTCGGTTGCCGCCTGCGCCGCGATCTGCTGCGGCTGCATGGGCGGCCACCACTCCCACATCGCGATCGCGTGAAGGGCAATCGACACGACGAAGGCCCAGGCCGGCAGGCGGCGCGGGAGCGGGCGGTAGAGGAAGTCGGGAAGGCGCAACGGTCGTCGATCGCGGGCGGGCACCGGGCATGCCCGACATGGGAGGCGAGCCGGGCAGGGTCGTCGGAATCGCCAGCCCCGATCTGGGGCAACGGCGGAAGCCCGGGGTTCCCCGTGCCGCGATGGGCCGCCATTGTCGCCTGTCGCGGCGCCGCATGCACCCCGCGCCGCCGGGCCAACCGATGCCTGCCGGGCACGAAGTGCGAGAATCGGCCTTTCGCGGGGCGCGCGGCGGCACGATGCTCAAATCCATCCGGGACTTCTTCGACCAGGCGCTCGGCGGCGGCGAGGCGCAGCGCGGCCACGGCATCGAGCTCGCGACCGCGGCGCTGCTGGTCGAGGTGATGCGCATGGACAGCGGGGCCGACGCCGCGGAGCGCGGGGTGGTGCTCCGGGCCGTGCGCGGGAAGTTCGGTCTCTCGCCCGACGAGGCGGAACGCCTGATCGCGCTCGCCGAGGAGGAGGCGCGGCAGGCCAACGACTACTGGCAATTCACGTCGGTCGTCAACCAGCGCTTCAGCTACGAGGAGAAGGTCCGGGTCGTCTCGCTGATGTGGGAGGTCGCGCACGCCGACGCGGCGCTGTCGGCCTACGAAGAGCACCTGATCCGCAAGCTCTCGGACCTGCTCTACGTTTCGCACCGCGACTACATCACCGCGAAGCTCGCGGCGCGCGATGCGGCGTCCGGACCGACGCGTGCACCCGAACGCGACGGGTCCGGCTGACGTAGCGCGCGGGCGTCAGGCCCGCCGCGCGCGCCTGCGGAGCTCGGCGGTAGCGCACAGGGCGAGCAGCATCGCAAGCGCGGCAAGCACCTGACCGCTGATCGGTACCGGGGCGGGCTTCGGAGGCGGGACGAACGTGGGGGCCTCGTAGGCGCCCGCGTCGCAGACGACCGAGCCATTGCCATCGCCATCCTGCGGCGGCACGCCGCGCTGGTCGACGAGCGGGCAGACGAGCGAGACGCCGCGGTCGATCGCCGGGCTGCCCGGAAGCAGCGCCATCGTCTGCGTCGGTCCGCCGTTGCCCGCGAGCGCGCCGAGCCGCGGGTCGAGGACGGGAATCGTCGCGCCGCAGGCGTTGTCGGGAAACTGGAGGTTGCTGCCCTGGTCGTTGACGGCGCCCCCGCCGAACGTGAGGCACTGACCCGTCCCGATGTTGTTGGCGACGATCGAGTGGCCGAGGTTCATGGCACCGCTGGCACCGAACACCTGAATGCCGCCCGTGTTTCCGCCGCCGGTCGAGGTGTTGCCCGCGATCGTGCTCCCGTAGACGGTCGACGATCCGCTCGACAGGATCGCGCCGCCGGTGTTGCCGCTGAACGTGCTGAGGGAGATCTGCAGGTCGCTAGTGTTGTTGCCGCACACGGCGAACCCGAGGGCTGCGGCCGAATTCACATTGCCGGTGACCGTCGAGCGCGTGATCGTGAGCGTCGCGCCGGACATCGCGATCGCGGGGCAGCCGCCGTTCGTGGTGTGGTGGTTGCTGATCGTGCTGTTGAGGATCTGCACCGGCGTCGAGGCGTTGATCGCAGCAGCGCCCGGTTGCCCGGCCGAATCGCGGCCCGCATCGAGGGTAAGGCCATCGATCGTGAGGCTGCCGCCGGTCACGTTGAACAGGCGCACGGCATCGCCGCCGGAGAGCACGATGCCGGGCGAGCCGGTGATCGACGTCGCCACCGTGATCGACTTGGTCGCCGTGAACGTGATCGTCGCGGGGCCGCCGCAGTCGAAGCCGACCGCGCCCCCGCCGACGAGGGCCGCATCGAACGACGCTTCGGTGCAACTCGCCGCGGACCCGGTGCCTACGGTGCCGGCCGCATGCGCCTCGTCCGGGACGGCGGTGCCGAGTACGACGGCGGCGGCAGCCGCAACAACGACGTCGCGCAGGCGAGTCATTCGAGTCTCCGTTTTCGGCGGCATGGGGTTCCCGCATTCTAGGTGCCCGGACCACGGGAACGGAAGGAAACCGCGCCGGCGGACGTTTGCGCCGTATCCCCGCCGCAACATCGCCCCTTTCCCGGGCGCCCGATCGCGTTTCGGGGAGGGGCGCGGTCCAGGCTTGACCTGGCGCAACCCGCCTTGCGCTTGCGCCTCGCGGTCGCCCGTAGAATGTCCCGACGTCCTCCGCCCGAAAGCCCCGCATGAACCTCGAGAAGGTGATCTTCGGCTTCTTCGTCCTGCTCGCCGCGACGCTCAACTTCGGCTTCGTCTACGGCGACATCGACGACCTGACGCACCACAACGTCTACGAGCTCTTCGCCGCGGTCGTCGTGAGCCTCATCGCGACCGTGCTCAAGTTCGGCGACCGTACGCAGATCGGGGCCGTGCACCTCGCGACGAGCCTCGTCGCCGACCTGCAGCTGATCGCCGCGACGATCGCCTGGACCTACGCCAGCCACGTGAGCGCCGACGGACTCACGCCCCACGCACTTGCCGGCATCGTCTCGCTCGCGGTCGGCGCGCTGCTCGCGAACTTCGTCTCGGTCGTGATGCTCGTCGCCGAGACGCTCTCGTTCCAGCGGCGCTGACGCTCGCCGGCGCCCGCCATGTCGAGCCCGCTCCTCGTCTTCCTGCAGCAGTTCCTCGAGACCGAGCCGGAGGAGCAGCGCGGGCGGCCGCGCGAGCGCGTCAGGAGCCGCCTCGCCCACTCGGTCCCGGGACAGGCGACGAGCACGATCTTCCTCGTGCTGCGGCGGATGCGCGCACCGCTGATCGTGCTGATCGTTATCTACGCGATCGCCGTGCTCGGGCTCACGATGATTCCGGGCGTCGACGCCGAAGGCAGGCCGTGGCGGATGAGCATCTTCCATGCGTTCTACTTCATGAGTTACACGGCGACGACGATCGGCTTCGGCGAGATCCCGTACGCGTTCTCCGACGCGCAGCGCATGTGGGTCACGTTCTCGATCTACCTGACGGTGATCGGCTGGGCGTATGCGATCGGCACGATGCTCGCGATGCTGCAGGATCGCAGCTTCCGGCAGGCGCTCGCCGTCCGCCGCTTCGCTTCGCGCGTGCGCGCGCTGAAGGAGCCGTTCGTGCTCGTGGCGGGCTGCGGCCGCGCCGGCCGGAGGCTCGCGCGGTCGCTCGACGCGATCGGCCGCCGGTTCGTCGTCGTCGACGTCGCGCAGGACCGCATCGACGAGCTCGCGCTCGAGCCCTTCCGCGTCGACGCCCCGGCGCTCGCGATCGACGCGCGCAATCCGGATCACCTGATGCTGGCGGGATTGGGGAGCGCGGCATGCGCGACGGTCGTCGCGCTGACCGGCGACGACGAGGCCAACCTCGCGGTGACCATGGCCGCGGCCCTCGAGCGACCCGGCCTGCCGGTGATCGCGCGCGCCGAGTCGCCGGTGGTGGCGGGGCGCATGCGCGCGTTCGGGGTACCCGTCGTCGTCAACCCGTTCGACCTGTACGGCGACTACCTCCGCATCGCGCTGCGCGCCCCGTCCTCGCTGCAGCTGATCGAGTGGATCTCGGCGGATCCGCAGGCATCCCGTCCTCCGCTTCGCACCCCGCCGCGCGGGCGCTGGATCGTCTGCGGCTACGGCCGATTCGGTGCCGAGGTCGCGGCGGACCTCCGGGCCGAGGGGCTCGAGGTGACCGTGATCGAGGCGGCCGAAGCGACTGCCGACGACCCGGCCATCATCACCGGTTCGGTGACGGAGTCCGACGTGCTGGCCAGCGCGCGGCCGCAGGACGCGGTGGCGCTCGTCGCGGCGACCGACAACGACACGACGAACCTGTCGGTGATCGCCGAGGCGCGCAAGCTCAATCCGGCGCTCTACGTCGTCGCGCGCCAGAACCAGCCGCCGAACGCGCCGCTGTTCCGCGCGGTCCGCGTCGACTTCGCGATGATCGCGTCGCAGATCCTCGTGCACGAGATCCTTCCGATCATCACCGCGCCGCTGCTGGCGCGCTTCCTTGCCGCCGTCCCGGGCGAAGGCGACGCGTGGGCCGCGGCGCTCGTCTCCCGCCTGGAGGAGCTCTGCGGCGAACGCGTGCCGTCGCGGTGGCTGGTGCGGCTGGATGCCGAAGACGCGCCTGCGCTCCTCCGGTGGTTCGCGGCGAAGCGGACCCTCACGATCGGGGAACTGCTGCGCGAACGCGAGGAGGGCGGCAAAGCGATCCCTGCGGTGCCGCTCATGCTCGTTCGCGGCGAGGAGACGGTGCTCGCGCCGGGCGACGAAGTCGCGCTCGCGCCGGGCGACGAGATCGTATTCGCCGGCCGGTCCTCCGGGCGCCGCGCGCTTGCGCAGCTGTGCCATTCCGACGGGGTGCGCGACTGGGTGCTGCTCGGGCGCGACGTGCCGTCGAGCTGGGTCTGGCGCCGGTTCGCGGGCACGAGCGGCTGAGCGGCACTCGAGCCGGATCGGTCGACGGCCGGAGCGCGGCTCCCCATCGAACCTCGCTGCCGGGAGTCCGGATCCCCCACGCCCCCATGGCCCTCAAGGCGACTGTCTTCAAGGCGGACCTCTCGGTCGCCGACATCGACCGCGGGTACTACCGCGACCATGCGCTGACGCTCGCGCGCCATCCGTCGGAGACGGACGAGCGCATGATGGTGCGGCTGCTGGCGTTCGCGCTTCATGCGGACGATGCGCTGGCCTTCGGCCGCGGTCTTTCCGCCGAAGACGAGGCCGACCTCGTGCGCCGCGACCTGACCGGCGCGATCGAGCTGTGGATCGACGTCGGCCTGCCCGACGAACGCGACGTGCGCAAGGCATGCGGCCGTGCACGCGAAGTGCACGTCTACGCGTACGGCGGCCGCGCGTGCGCGCTCTGGTGGGAAAAGGCGGGTTCCACCCTCGCGCGGCAGCCGTCGCTCGCGGTGCACGAGGTGCCGCAGGATGCGAGTCGCGCGCTCGCCGGGCTGGCGGCGCGCACGATGAAGCTCCAGTGCACGATCCAGGACGGCCACGTGTTCGTCTCCGACGGCGAGCGCACGGTGTCGGTCGAGCTCCGGACGCTCAAGGCCCCGGGCGCCGAATGAAGGCGCGTGCCCGGGGTCGATCGGCGTGGCCGATCGTCCCGATCGGAAACGCGATTGGAACCCGGGCCGGCGAGCTCCTGGGGTGCCGACAGGGCGACGCCGCGATCGAAGTACGCGTCGTGAACGCCGGTGCCGACGAGCGGTTCGGTGCGGATCCGGGTCCTGGTCGGCGATGCGGTGCGGTCGAGGTTCTCCGGCCGGCCCTGGAGTGGATGGAACACGCGGTCGCAGACGTGGTCCGGCCTCGCGGTGACGTCGTCCCTCGCAAAGCTCCGGATCGGGCCGTCGTGGGTGGCGGCGAGGGTGCAGGCGCCGGGTTCCGGGATCACGCCGGAAACCGTCCTGCATCCCGGATCGTCCGTCAGAACGACGTTGAACCATCGTCACTTCGCGCTGCCGGCGCGTCCGTGGGGGCTGCCCGCTGCGCGCGGGGCGCGGGCACG
>CALDKM010000167.1:0-17749 GCA_937898875.1 uncultured Pseudomonadota bacterium
TTTCGGCAATAGCTAATCTTCCAGCTTCAGCATCGCCATGAAGGCTTCCTGCGGGATTTCGACCGAGCCCATGGTCTTCATCCGCTTCTTGCCTTCCTTCTGCTTCTCGAGCAGCTTGCGCTTGCGCGTGATGTCGCCGCCGTAGCACTTGGCGATCACGTCCTTGCGCATCGCCTTCACCGACTCGCGCGCGATGATCTGCGAGCCGACCGCCGCCTGGATCGCGACGTCGAACATCTGCCGCGGGATGAGGCCCCGCATCTTCGACACCACCTCGCGGCCGCGGAACTGCGCCACCGAGCGGTGGACCATGACCGACAGCGCGTCGACGCGATCGCCGTTGATCAGGATGTCGAGCTTCACGACGTCCGCGGCGCGGAACTCCCTGAACTCGTAGTCCATCGACGCGTAGCCGCGCGAGACGCTCTTCAGCCGGTCGAAGAAGTCCATCACGACCTCGGCGAGCGGAAGCTCGTAGTGGATGACCACCTGGCGGCCTCGGTACTGCATGTCCTTCTGGACGCCGCGCTTCTCGGTGCAAAGCGTGAGGACCGGACCGACGTAGTCCTGCGGCACGAGGATCGTGACGGTGATGATCGGTTCGCGGATCTCCTCGACGCGCGAAAGGTCCGGGAGCTTCGAGGGATTGTCGATCTCGACCACGGTCCCGTCGCGGTGGAGGATCTCGTAGATCACCGACGGCGCGGTCGTGATCAGGTCCATGTCGTACTCGCGCTCGAGCCGTTCCTGCACGATGTCCATGTGCAGGAGGCCGAGGAAGCCGCAGCGGAAGCCGAAGCCCAGCGCCTGCGAGACCTCGGGCTCGAAGTGCAGCGACGCGTCGTTCAGCTTGAGCTTGGTGAGCGCCTCGCGCAGCGCCTCGTACTGGTTCGACTCGACCGGGAAGAGGCCGGCGAACACCTGCGGCTTCACTTCCTTGAAGCCGGGCAGCGGGCTCGGGGCCGGACGCGTCGAGTGCGTGATCGTGTCGCCGACCTTCGCCTCGGCCAGTTCCTTGATGCCCGCGACGACGAAGCCGACCTCGCCGCTGGAGAGCGAATCGCGCGCGACGGCCTTCGGCGTGAACACGCCGACCTGCTCGCAGCCGTGGGCCGCCCCGGTGGCCATGAACAGCAGCTTGTCGCGCGGCTTCAGCACGCCGTTCATCACGCGCACCAGCATGATGACGCCGACGTAGTTGTCGAACCACGCGTCGATCACCAGCGCCTGCAGCGGCGCGGCGTCGTCGCCCGACGGCGGCGGAACGCGCGCGATCACCGACTCGAGGATGTCGTCGATGCCGACGCCGGTCTTCGCGGAGGCGTGGATCGCATCCTGCGCCGGGATGCCGATGATGTCCTCGATCTCCTCGATCACGCGGGCGGGATCGGCGGAGGGCAGGTCGATCTTGTTGAGCACCGGGATCACCTCGACCCCCTGCTCGGTCGCGGTGTAGCAGTTCGCGACCGTCTGCGCCTCGACGCCCTGCGAGGCGTCGACCACGAGCAGCGCGCCTTCGCAGGCGGCGAGCGAGCGCGAGACCTCGTAGGCGAAGTCGACGTGGCCGGGGGTGTCGATCAGGTTGAGGCGATAGACGACGCCGTCGCGCGCGGTGTAGGTGAGTGCCGCGGTCTGCGCCTTGATCGTGATCCCGCGCTCGCGCTCGAGGTCCATCGAGTCGAGCACCTGCGCCTCCATCTCCCGGTCGGCGAGGCCGCCGCAGCGCTGGATGAAGCGGTCGGCGAGCGTCGACTTGCCGTGGTCGATGTGGGCGATGATGGAGAAGTTGCGGATCGGCTTCACGTGTCCCTGTCGGCCGCGAACGGCCCGGCCGGCGCCGGCACGGAGCTGCGCCGGGGCTGGCGATGCGGAAAACCTTGAATTCTAACGGAAATCGAGACCGCGCGCGACCGCGCGCGCCGCGAGCCACGCATCGAGCGATTCCGCGTCGAGTTCGAGCTCGGCGAGCGGCTCGCCGTCGGGCGCCTCGCCCGCGAGCAGGAGCGGAACGCGCTCGCCCAAGCGCTCCTCCCAGTCGGGATGGGCATCGAGGTCCGCCTCGACGACGCGCACGCCGTGGCGCGAGGCGACGGGCGCCAGCGCCGCGCGCATCGTGTCGCAGAGGCTGCACCACGAGCGCACGACCAGCGTCAGCGCCGGGCCGGCACCGGCATCCCCGGTGTCCGGCCCAGGCTGCGCCAGAAGATGGCGACGTTGCCGCGTCAACGTTACCGCTTCGTGTCGAAGGGCACGTCGGCGCCGCGCGCCCCGCGGATCACGGCTCGCCGTTCAGCAGGCGCACGGTCGCGTAGAACTGGTTGTCGCCGCGCTTGAGCCGCAGCGTCACCGCCGAGCCCTTCTCGAGCTTGCCCAGCAGCTCGTTGACCTGCGCGGCGCTCTTCGCCTCGGTGGTCGCGCCCTTGCTCACGACCTCGAGGATCACGTCCCCCGGCTGCACGTTGCCGCGCACGCCGTTCGTGACGTCCTCGACCAGCACGCCCGACTTCACGTCGGCTTCCTTCTTCTGCTCGTCGGTGAGGTCGGACAGGACGAGCCCCATCCGGTTCGGCTTCGCCTTTTCCTTCGGTACGGGCGCGGAGCGGCGCTGCGCCTGGGCGGGCTCCTCGCGGAGCTCGGCGACGGTCACCGTCGTCTCGCGCTGCGACCCCTTGCGCCAGACGACGAGCTTCACCTGCTGGCCCGGCCGGAGCGCCGTGATGATGCGCGGCAGGTCGTTGCTGCTCTTCACGTCGCGGCCGTCCGCCTTGAGGATGATGTCGCCGGCCTCGACGCCGCCCTTCTCCGCCGGGCCCCCCTTCTCGACCGAGTTCACGAGCGCGCCGGTCGGTGACTTCAGTCCGAACGCCTCCGCGGCCTCCTTCGAGACCTCCTGGATCGTGACGCCGATGCGTCCGCGGGTCACGCGGCCCTTGTCCTTCAGCTGGTTGACCGTGTTCATCGCGACGTCGATCGGGATCGCGAACGCGAGCCCCATGTAGCCGCCGGTGCGCGAGTAGATCATCGAGTTGATGCCGACGACCTCGCCCTTCAGGTTGAACAGCGGACCGCCCGAGTTGCCCGGGTTGATCGCCACGTCGGTCTGGATGAACGGCACGAGGTTCTCCTGCGGCAGGTCGCGCCCCTTGGCGCTGACGATGCCGGCCGTCATCGTGTTCTCGAGGCCGAACGGCTTGCCGATCGCGACGACCCACTCGCCGACCTTGAGCTTGTCGGGATCGCCGACGGTGACCTTCGGCAGGTCCTTCGCCTCGATGCGCAGGAGAGCGACGTCGGTGCGCTTGTCGGTCCCGACGACCTTCGCGACGAACTCGCGGCGATCCGAGAGCCGCACCTTCACCTCGTCCGCGCCGTCGACCACGTGCGCATTGGTCACGATGTAGCCGTCGGACCCGACGATGAAGCCCGAGCCGGTCGACTGGGCTTCCTGGTCGCGCGGCGTGCCGCGGCGGGGGATCGGCCCGAAGCGGCGGAAGAAGTCGTAGAACGGATCGTCTTCGGACAGCTCGGGCGTCTGCGGTCCGCGACGCGCGCGCTGCGTCACGTCGATCGAAACCACGGCCGGGCCCTGCTTCTCGTAGAGCTCGGTGAAGTCGGGCAGCAACACGGCGCGCCCCTGCGCGTGGGCGACCGGGAGCGCGAGCGGACTGGCGAGCGAGGCGGCCAGCACCAGCGCGGCGAACGGACGGGTGAGCGGATGAGTCATGGTTTCCTCTTGGCGGGAATCGACGGGCCGGCATCGGAGCGCGACACGCGCTCCCGCCGGCCGTGGCATCGACGGAAAATTCCGGAGGCGATCTAGCGGCGCGTCACCGACGAGGCGATCGCCTGCACGGCGTCGGGCGGCGCCTCGCCGAGCGCGGTGATCACGTAGTCGTCCTGCTTGACCGAGTACTGGTTGAGGCCCCCCTGCCGCGCGCGCCCGACGTGGCGCTGCGGCCCTCCGCGCTGGTCGATGAATACGCTCACCGCCACGATGCCGTCGGAGTACACGAGCTGGGCGGCGCCGTCGGTCTTGCCGCCGCGCCCGCCCAGGCGGGATTCCATCACCTTCGTGAAGCCGGGGGGCAGCTTCGAGACCGTCCATCCGGTCTCCGATTCGACCGCCTTGCCCGTCCGGGGCCGCCTGACCTGCCAGTCCGGCGGCGACACCGGCCAGGTGGGCTTTGCCGCGTCGGGGCCGATCTTCGCGCCCAGCACGATGTCGAGGAACGCGATCTGCTCGACGACCTCGCCGCGCTCGTTGAGCATGCGCGCCTTGAGCAGGATGCCGGTCGTCGGGTCGGTCCACAGCTCGTGGCCGTAGCGCATCCCGTCCTTCGGTTCGAACGTCCACGCCTGGGCCTCGAGCCCCGCGACGCGGGAGATCCCGCCCTTGCGCACCGTGTAGTACTGACCCAGGGACGACAGCTGCTGCGGCGACAGCGAAGGAAACGCGTTGCGGAACGTGCGCGGCTCGACGCGAACCACTTTCGCATCCGGGTAGTAGCAGCGCACCTCGCCGTCCCTGCGGATCACTTCGCGCGCCGGTCCGTCGAGGTTGAACAGCTTCTCGTACTCCTCGCCGCCGTCGTTCACGTGGATGAGGCGCGCCGTCTCGACGCCGGACGCGCGCTGGTAGACGATGGTCCCCGTGTAGTTGAGCGTGCGCGCTGCGTCTGCCGCACGGCCGAGCAGCGCCGTCGCGTCCTGGGCCACGGCCGGGACGGCGAGCGCGAGCGCCGCGCCGGCGACGAAGGACGCTACCGTCCGCCGCATCGCGGGAATGCCCAGCCGCATCGGACCTCCCGCGGTCACCGGGCGATCGCCGCGTCGCCCGAGACCGAGACACGCTGGATCGGCCCGAGCCCCTGGATCGGCGTCGTCGGGGAGATTTCCCGGTGCGCCATCAGGTATTCGGCAGGAATCACCTGCGGACGCAGCGAATCGGCCCGCAGGGACGCGGCCTCTCGCGCGAGCGCCACCGTCGACGCGGGCGTGTCGGTGAGCGACACGGCGGTCCAGCCGACCACGGCAACCGCGGCGACCGTGGCCGCCATCGCCCAGGCCCACGTCGCCGGCCGGTCGACGCGCCTCTGCGGCGCCAGCACCGTCGGCTCGTCGGCAAGCGCCGCGGCGAGCCGGCGCGACACCCGCGTCGCCGGCGTGACGTCGCCGCGCAGCGTGTCGCCGATCACGTGGTAGCACATCCACGTCGCCATCGCACCGTCCTGCCGCAGGCCGGCGAGCGTTCGGTCGACCGCGCCGTCGTCCTCGAGCTCGCCGTCCATCAGGCGCGAAATGTCCTCGTTCATCACCATCTCCGGTTCTCGTCGGTGCCGAGCAGCGGTCGCAGCTCGACGGCGATCGCCTCGCGCGCCCGGAAGATCCGGGATCGCACGGTGCCGATCGGGCAGTTCATGACACCTGCAATTTCCTCGTAGCT
This sequence comes from uncultured Pseudomonadota bacterium, assembly GCA_937898875.1. Lineage (GTDB taxonomy): Bacteria > Pseudomonadota > Gammaproteobacteria > Burkholderiales > Casimicrobiaceae > VBCG01. Next base: position 5,444 of record CALDKM010000167.1, read on the forward strand.
CAGGCCTTCGATCTCGCGCAGCGTGATCGCCGTCCTCAGGTCGTCGGGCAGCGAATCCACCGCCTTGTTCACCGCAGCCGCGACCTCGCGGCCCATCAGCTCGTTCTCCGGCGTCGCGGTGTCCCGCAGCGCATCGGCATCGTCGAAGGACTCCGCATCCTCGTTGTCGAATTCGGTCGTCGTCGGCGCCCGGCGTCCCAGCGCGACCAGGTAGTTCTTCGCCGTGTTGATCGCAATCCGGTACAGCCACGTATAGAACGCACTCTCGCCGCGGAAGTTCGGAAGCGCGCGGTACGCCTTGATGAAAGCCTCCTGCGTGACGTCCTCGACCTCTCCCGGGTCGCGCACCATCCGCGACAGGAGCCTCCCCAGCTTCCGCTGGTACTTCATCACCAACAGCTCGAACGCGCGCTTGTCGCCCCGCTGCGCGCGCTCGACCAGCTGTTGATCGACTTCGCGATCACCCATCCGCCGGTCTGCTCTTCCCTGAGTCGTTCGTTCTTATGCCCGCCGGCCGACGGGCGCACGTCCGGGAAGACCCGGTGATGCGCCCGGACGACCACCCTTGCGCCGACCGCCGGGGCACGCGCTTGCTCCAACTGACCACGCAGGCGTCCCCAAGTTCACCGCCCGGCCGTGGGCGCCGGAGCTTCCCGATGCCCGTTCGGTTTGTCCAGGACAACCGCGCTCCGAATGGCGCCCACCGCCGTCCCGCGCGCATTGTGCAGCGTCGGCGCCGCCCATGGGGCCAGTTCTCGCCGCGCCCGCTCGTCGACGACGCCCAGCGCTTCGAGCACCGCGATCGTCGCCGGAGGGAGCGCACGGCCCGCACCATCCCCCACCTTGATCGCGATCCCCAGTCCCGCGCGCCTCAACCCGACCGCCTGGACGCCCTCCGCACCGACCTTGGCGACCCAATCGCCCCGCCCCGCGCGCATCAGCGCCAGATCGAAGCGGCGTTCCCCGGACACGTAGTCCGGGTGGGCCGTCATCGCATCGGCGATCGCGCGTCGCGCCTCGGCATCCGGCCCGCCGTCGTCGGGGTGCGCGATCCTCGCGTAAGCCCGAGCGAGCGCGGCGAGCGGCAGCGCGTAGTTGGGCGCCGAGCAGCCGTCGATCGCCGGAACGAGGTCCTCCTCGCGGACGCCGGCATGGCGAGCGATCGATGCGCGGATCGCAGCCTGCAGCGGGTGCGCCGGGTCGAGGTAACCTTCCCGCGGCCAGCCGGACAGGACGCAATGCGCGAGCATCCCGGCGTGCTTGCCCGAGCAGTTGTGCGCGAGCGGCGAATACGGCGGCGGCGGCGGCGCCTCGTCCAGCAGATCGTAGACGCGGGGCGCGTGCGACCCGCATCCGAGTTCGTCGACGCGGCATCCGGCCCGCCGGAGGAGATCGGCGACGGCGGCCTGGTGCTTCGCTTCGCCCGAGTGGCTCGCGCAGACGACGGCGACCTGCTCGCCCGCCAGCCCGAATCGTGCGGCGCCCCCGGCCGCGAAGAACGGCAGCGCCTGCAGCGGCTTGAGCGCGCTCCGCGTGAACGCCAGGAAGTCGGGACCGCCCGCCGACGCGAGGAGCGTGCCGCTCGCGTCGACGACGGCGATCGATCCGCAATGGACGCTCTCCTCGCGTCCCGCCCGGTCGACCCGCACGACCGGGACGTGAGGCTGCGCGGCCCCGGACGGCGCGATCAAGCCGCGACCTCCTGCGCACGCGCGAGCGCGGCGCGGACCACGGCCGCGAGCTCGTCCAGGTGCCTGGTGATCAGCGTCACGTGACCGCCGGGCACGAGGAAGGACTCGCAGTCCGGGGCAAGTCGTCCCCACCCGGCCCCCGGCCCGCGGTTGCGCTCCTGCGCCTGGATCACGACGACATGGCCGCCCCAGGGGGCGCCCGAATAGCCATCGAGCACGTGGCGGTACCTGAGGTCGATGTCCGAGACGCGGTCGCGCGCAGCGAGCACTTCCGGCGCACCGTCCTTTCCGACCTTGACGAACCGCTGTCCGCCGCCGTCGCCGGGCGAACCCGCGCCGGGTCGAGGGGCCTCCGCCTCGATCAGCACGACGACGGGCACCTCCTCCCCGTCGGCCGTGAGCTGGCGCGCCATCTCGAAGGCGACGAACGCGCCGTTGCAGTGGCCGCCCAGCAGATAGGGACCTCGCGGACGAAGCGCGCGTACCGCCCGGACGTGGTCCGCCGCCATCGCCTCGATCGTGCCGGGCACCCGGTCGTCCACCAGCCCGTGCGGATGCACGATCAGCGTCGGCTGGTCGGGGCCGAGCGCCAGCGCGAGCGCGCGGCTGTAGAAGCCCCCCGCGGTGAAGTCGCCGTGCAGGAACACGAAGGGCGGACGCGTCCCCTCCGGATGGACCTCGACGATCGGCGACTTCCCGTCCGGCACGCCTTCCTTCAGCAGCCGCGCCATGCCTGCGAGCGTGTCGTCGGCGAACATCGAGGTGAGCGGCACCCGGAGCCCGGTCTCGCGCTCGACGACGTCGACGAGGCGCGCCGCGAGCAGCGAGTGGCCGCCGATCTCGAAGAAGTGGTCGAGCACGCCGATGTCCTTCGCGCCGAGCACTTCTTCCCAGATCCGCGCGAGGACCCCCTCGAACATGTCCCGCGGCGGGACGCGCAGCCCTTCGTTCGGCCGGGCGCTCTCCCCGGGCGCGGGCAACGCGCGCCGGTCGACCTTGCCGTTCGCGTTGAGCGGCAGCGCCGGCAGCCACACGATCGCGCCGGGAAGCATGTATTCGGGAAGCGTCCGGCGCAATTCGCGCCACAGGTTCGCCGGCGGCGGCGCGCCGGGATCCGCGGGAACGAGCCACGCGACGATCTGGCGCGTGTCGCTCGTCTCGCCGCGCACCATCACCACCGACTCGCGCACCTGCGGCAGGCGCGCGAGCGCGCCCTCGACCTCGTCGAGCTCGATGCGGTGGCCGCGAACCTTGACCTGCCGGTCGAAGCGCCCCAGGTACTCGATCGTCCCGTCGTCGCGCCAGCGCGCGCGGTCCCCGGTCATGTAGACGCGTCGCGCCGGCAGCGGCGCGATCGTCCGATCGACGAACCGCTCGGCGGTGAGCTCGGGCCGGTTGAGATAGCCGATCGCGAGGCCCGGCCCGGCGATCGCGATCTCGCCGGGCTCGCCGGGGGCCGCCGCCTCGCCGTCGCGGCGCAGCACGTACGCCTCGGTGTTCGCGATCGGCCGGCCGATCGGAATGGTGACCGCATCGTCCGCCACGGCCCGGATGTCGTGCGTGATCGCGAACGTGGTCGACTCGGTCGGCCCGTACCCGTTCAGGAGCCGCGCGGGACCTCCCGCCCGCAGCACCTCGCGAGCCCAGCGCGGATCGACCGCCTCGCCGCCGACCAGCACGGTCCGGCAGCGGCGGAACGCGCCGGGAGCCTCGCGCGCAACCACGTTGAACAGCGCAGCCGTGACGAACATCGCCGTCACGCGCTCGGCCTCGAGCGCCGCGGCGAACGCGCGCGGCGCGATCGCGGTCGTCTTCCCGATGGGCACGATCCTGCCGCCGTTGAGCAGCGCGCCCCAGAACTCGAACGTCGACGCGTCGAACGCGGGATTCGCGAGCTGCGCCACGCGATCGTCCGCGCCGAGCTCGACGTAGTCGGTGCCGCACACGAGCCGCAGCACGGCCCGGTGCGGCACGACGACGCCCTTCGGCGCGCCGGTCGACCCGGACGTGTAGATCACGTACGCAGGGTCGGCGGGGCCGGCGTCGTCGTCGGGTGACTCGTCGGACAGCGCCGCCAGGCGGGCGGCGTCGCGGCCCGGCGCGATCGCCTGCACGCCGGAGCGCACGAGCCGGCCCGCGACGGAATCGTCGGCGACGACGTGGGCGACTCGCGCATCCTCGAGCATGTAGGCGATGCGTTCGGCAGGCAGCTCCGCGTCGATGGGCACGTACGCGCCGCCGGCCTTCAGCACCGCGAGCCAGGCGACCGCGATGTCCGCCGCGTTCGCGTGCGAAACCGCGACGTACGAGCCGCGGGCCATGCCGTTCTCGCGCAGCGCGTGCGCCAGTCGATTCGCCTTCGACTCGAGCGCGGCGTACGTGAGCCCGCCGACCGCCGGCGCGTCGGGACGGGCGGCGGCGATCTCTCCGTAGCGCCGGTGAATCGTCGTGCCGTCCGGATAGGGCCGCTGCGTCCGGTTCCCGTCGACGACGATCCTGTCGCGCGTCGCGTCGTCCATGAGCCGGAGGCTCGTCATCGGGCGCCCCGGCGTCGCGACGATCGAGGCCAGCAGCACTTCGAACTGGCGAGCCATCCGCTCGACGGTCGCACGCTCGAACAGGTCGACGCAGTACTCCCAGTGCACGATCGTGCCGTCCCGATCCTCGAGGACGGTCGTCGTCAGATCGAACTTGGCGCGGCCGTGCCGCTCCGGGTCGCGGCGGACGACCGTCCCTTCCAGCGCCAGTTCGTCCGTGCCTTGCTCGCGCATCGCGAACACGACCTGGAACAGCGGATTGCGCGACGGGTCGCGCGCGACGCCGAGCGCGTCGACGATCCGCTCGAACGGGACCTGCTGGTGCCGAAGCGCTTCGGTCACGCGCTCCCGCGCGCGGGCCAGGACCTCGGTGTACGCCGGCGCCCCCGACAGGTCGGCGCGAACGACCAGCGTGTTGGCGAAGAAGCCGACGAGCGGCGCGAGCTCCGGCACGCTGCGGCCGCCGACGGGCGTCCCCAGCGCGAAATCCTCGTCGCCCGACAGGCGCGAGATCAGCACCTCGAACGCGGCGAGGAACGCGACGAACGGCGTCGTGCCGTGCTCGCGCCCGAGGGCCTTCAGCGCGTCCGCGACCCCGGCCGCCAGCGGCCGCGAGACGACGTCGCCGCGGAATCGCTGCGTCGCCGGCCGCGCGCGGTCGGCCGGGAGCCCGAGCGTGGGCACGCCGTCGAGCCGGCGCTTCCAGACGTCGAGCGATTCGTCGAACGCCGGCCCGCGAAGCTCGGACCCGAGCCAGGCCGCGTAGTCCGCATAGTCGACGGCGAGAGGCGTCCAACGCGGCGGGCGTCCGCCCCGCGCGGCCGCGTACGCCTCGCCGAGGTCGCGCTGGAGCACCGGCGACGAGAGGCCGTCGGCAATGATGTGATGCCACACGCGCAGCAGCACGTGGCGCGCCGGGCCGAGGCGAAAGAGCGTGAAGCGCACCGGAGCGGCAGCTGCGAGGTCGAACGGCCGCTCGATGCGCGCACGCACCTCGTCGTTTAGACGGGACGCCTGGCCGCCGAGGTCGACGACCTCGAGTGCGAGCGACGGCTCGCCGTCGACGACCTGGCGCGGTTCGCCGTCGAAGGTGACGAACCGCGTCCGCAGCACCGCCTGTCTCCGCGCGACGAGGTCGATTGCCTTCGCGAGCGCGGCGACGTCGATGTCCCCGTCGACGTGCCAGATGCGCGTCTCGTGGTAGGCGTCGCTGCCCGGATCGAGCCGATGCAGGAACCAGGCGCGGGACTGGGCGTGCGAGAGCGGCACGGGCACGCCTGGCGGTCGGCGAGGAATCGACCGGGAGGGAGCGTCCGCGGCGGACTTCGCCCGCGACTGCTCGATGCGCCGGGCCATGCCTGCCACCGTGCCGGCGTCCTCGAAGAGCGCGTCCACCGGAATCCCGACGCCGAAGAGCGCGCGAACCTGCTCGAGCAGCGACGCGCCGCGCAACGAGTCGCCGCCCAGCATGAAGAAGTCGGCGTCGCGCGGCACGGCGCGGACCCGCAGGGCCCTTGCCCAGAGACCGCCGAGCGCGGCCTCGAGGGGAGAGAGCGCCGCGGCCGCCGGCGCCCGGCCGTCCTTCGCGAACGTCGAAGGATCGAAGCCGACGGCGGAAGGCAGGTCGCGCCGGAGGATCTTGCCGGCCGCATTGCGCGGCAGCGCGTCGACGAACCAGACGCGCCGCGGCGCGAGACGCGAACCCAGCGCGTTTCGCACGCGGGACTGCACGTCGGCTTCGCCGATCGCGGCGCCCGCCGCCCGGACGACCGCCGCGACGACCTCCTCGCCGAGGCTGGGGTGCGGAACGCCGAACGCCGCGGCGTCGACGATCCCGGGGACGGCGCGGAGCGCCGCGTCCACGTCGAGCGGTGCGATCTTCTCGCCGCCGCGGTTGATCATCTCGCCGCGCCGGCCCGCGATGTGGAACTCGCCGGCGGCGTCGACGCGGGCCATGTCGCCCGTGCGGTACCAGCCGTCGCGCAGCACCTCCGCCGTGAGCGCGTCGTCGTCCAGGTACCCGTCGAACACCATCGGTCCGCGCACGAGGAGCTCGCCGAACGCCCCGGCACGCACTTCGGCATCGGCATCGTCGACCAGGCGCACCTCCGTTCCCATCGGGGTTCCGGCTGCGCCGGGAACGCGCGAGGCGGGCGGAAGCCGCTGGCAGAGCGCCGTGCCGATCTCGGTCGCCCCGAATGCGGTCACGACGGGCACGCCCAGTGCCGCTTCGAGCGCGACGACCTCGCCGGCCTCGAGGCGTCCGGCATTCACCACCGCGACGCGCAGCCTGCCGCCCGGCGGGCGCGGGCGACCGGCGAACCGCGCGAGCAGCTCGCGATGGATGGCGAACGACGCCGCGACGTAGCTCACGCGCTCGGCATCGATCGCGCGTGCGAGCGCCGAAACGTCCGCCTCGTCCAGGCACTCGATGCTCGCGCCGTTGAGGATGGGCACGACGAACGTCGTGCGCTGGCCGAGGGCGAGGGGGAACGCGGTGACGTGTGCGGACACGTCGTCGGGAACGATGGCCAGCCGTTCGCCCATCCGATCGGCCTGGAAGGTCATCTGCAGGTGCGTCGTCGGCACGAGCTTGAAGCGACCCGAGGTTCCGGACGTCGCATTGACGTAGCACCAGTCCGCACTGCCGCGCCGGGGCCTCGCGAGCGAGGAGCCCTCCCGGTCGAGCGCGAGCTCGAACGCGGGGGCCTCCGGGTTGCCGGACGGCGCGACGCGGATCGTCGCGATGCCGAGCCGGCGCGCTGCCTCGTCGAGTTCCGGCGCGCCGCCGGCCGGCAGGACCACCGCGCGAGGGACGAGCCGCGAGAGCAACGCCTCGTACGCATCGGCGTCGAGCGACGACGCCATCGGCGCGTAGGTCGACGATGCCGGCATCGCGAGCAGCAGCGCCGCCTCGACTTCGCGCGTGCCTGCCGTTCCCGCGACGATGTCGCCGCGGCGCAGATCCCAGCGGGCAAGCGCGGCCCGCGTGCGCAGGATCTGCCGGCCGAGCTCCGCGAACGTCAGGACGACGCGGCCCTCGCGACGCACGACGGGACGAACCGGTTCGCGCTCCGCGAGGGCGAGCAGCCGTAGGGTGAGATCGTTTCGGTCGGGTGCGGTCACGTGCGTCGCTCGCCTGCCTGGCGGGAAGGGCTCCACTGCCGGAAGCGATGACGAGCCGGCGGCGCAGGGCGAATTATAGCCGTCGCTCCGGCGCGGGCCCGGCCGCCGCGCTAGTGCCGCATGGCTCGCTCGACGAGGCGCGCCATTCGCGCGGGCGTCGACGCCTCGCCTTCGACCGCGTCCGCGTCGATCTCGACCGCGAACAGCGTGCGCACCTCGCCGACGAGTCGCGCTGCCTGGAAGGCATCGCCGCCGATCGTCCGGAAATCGTCGTCGCGACCGACGGCCGGGCGGCCGAGTACGGCGGCCCAGAGTCCCGCGATCGCCGCTTCCAGCGGCGAGGACCGCGCGTCGTCGACCTGCGGCAACGCGCATGCCGCCGCGGATAGGTGGCCTACGTGCGCCGCGAGCGACTGCCGCAGCACCTTGCCTGCCGCATTGCGCGGGATGGCGTCGACGAACCAGACGCGCCGCGGCGAGCGACGGGGGCCGAGCGCGGCTCGAGCGCGAGATTGCAGTTCCGCCCCGGTCAGCGGCACGCCGGGCTCGCGCACGACGGCCGCCACGATCTCCTGGCCGAGCCGAGGATGCGGGACGCCGAACGCTGCGGCGTCGGCGACGCCGGGAATGGCCCGCAGTGCAGCCTCGATCTGCAGCGGCGCGAACTTCTCGCCTCCGCGATTGATGACGTCGGTCGCGCGTCCCACGAGGTACACGTCGCCCGACGCGTCGACGCGCCCGAGGTCGCCGCTGCGGTACCAGCCGTCGACGAACGTCGCCGCGGTCAGCGCAGGATCGTCGAGGTAGCCGTCGAACACCTGGGGGCCCCGGGCCTGCAACTCGCCGACCTCGCCCTCGACGACCTCGCGGCCGTCGTCGCCGACGATCCGGATCTCGGACGCGAGCGGGTCGCCGACCGACCCGTGCGTCCGCGGCGCGGGCGGCAGGCGCTGGTGGACCAGAATCCCTCCCTCGGTCGTGCCCAGTCCCGTGATCGCCGGCACGCCGAAGGCATCCTCCAGCCGCGCGAATTCGTCGGGCTCGAGCCGGCCCGACGCCACGCGGAGGAAACGCAGCCGCCCGGCGCGCACGTGCCGGCCGATGCGCAGACGCTCGATCAACTCGCGCTGAATGGTGAACGAGGCCGACACGTACGTGATCGCATCCCGGTCGACGGCATCGAGGAACGCGCCCGCATCGGCTTCAGGCAGGCAATGCACGCTTCCGCCGTTGAGCATCGCGAGCAGCAATGCCGGCCGCTGGCCGTTGGCGAGATGGAGCGGCGTCAGGTGGCCCGACACGTCGCCCGGCGTCATCGCGAGGCGCTCGCCCATCGCGCGAGAGGTGGCCAGCGCCTGCCGGTGCCCGTACGGGACCAGCTTCGGCCGGCCGGTCGTTCCCGACGTCGCTCCGACGTACGCCCATCCGGCGTTCCGTCGCGGAGCGGTGTCGAGCGAGGCCGTGGCGCGCACGAGCGCCAGGTCGAACGCCCCGGCCTCGGCCGCACGATCCGGGATCATCGCGATCTCGGCGATCCCGAGCCGGCGCGCAGCCTCGCCGATCGGATGGTCGCCCCGCGCGGGCACGAGGACGGCCTTGGCCCCGGTTCGCCGCAGAAGATCGACGTAATCGCCGACGGCAAGCGTCGGATCGAGCGCCGCGAACGTCGACGACACGGGCAGGATCGCGATGGCCGCGGCGCACTCGACGCGATCGACCGCCGCGGCGGCCAGCACGTCGCCGCGCTCGATGCCCCACGAGGCGAGCCGACCCCGCGCGTCCCGGATCCGCTGGGCGAGCGTGCCCCATGTCATCGGCGCGCGCGTAGGCGCGCTCAGCACCGGCGCGCCCGGCCGCCCGGCGGCATGCGCGAGCAGGGTCGCCGTGATGTCGTCGGCCGTCGATGCGCTCACGAACGCGTCCGGTGACGGGCCTGCTCGATCATGCCTGCCATGCCCGCGAGCGTCCCCGAAGCGCCGTCGATCGCCGCGGGCGGCAGCTCGACGCCGAACACCGCGTGCACCTGGTCGAGCATGCGCGCCGCCCTGGCATCGTCGCCGCCCAGCGAGCGGAAGGCGTCGCCCGGGCGCACGCTCGCGACCTCGAGCACGTCGCACCACAGGCCCGCCAAGGCCGCCTCGAGCGGCGACGTTCGGCCGGCGTGGTCGGGATCGTCGTCCTGCGCCGATTCCAGCGCCTCGAATCCCACCGCGGCGGGAAGCGACAACCGCATGACCTTGCCCGCTTCGTTGCGCGGCAGCGCGTCGACGAACCAGATGCGCCGCGGCGCCCGGCGCACCCCCAGGCGGTCGCGGGCAAGAGCGGCGACGGCGCCCTCGGTGAGCCGCGCATCGGGCGCGAGAACCACCGCCGCGACGATCTCCTGGCCCAGCGTCGGATGCGGCACGCCGAACGCGGCGGCGTCGACGATCCCCGGGATCAGGCGCAGCGCCGCGTCGACCTCGAGCGGCGAGATCTTGTCGCCGCCGCGATTGACGACCTCCCTGGCGCGCCCGACGAGGAACAGCTCGCCCGAGGCGTCGACGCGCGCGAGATCGCCCAGGCGGAACCAGCCGTCGACGCGGGACCGGGCGTCGAGTTCGTCGTCGTCGAGATAGCCGTCGAACACCTGGGGCCCGCGCACCTGCACCTCGCCGATCTCGCCGGGCGGCACCTCGCGTCCCGCCGGGTCCGCAAGCCGGACGTCGCCGACGAGGGGCCATCCGACGCCGCCCGCGGCTCGCGGCGCGGGGGGCAGCGCCTGGTGCGTGACCACGCCCGTCTCGGTCGTCGCGAGCCCGGTGACGACCGGCACGCCGAATGCACGTTCCAGCGCCTCGATCTCGTGCGGCGCGAGCGATCCGGACGCCACCCTCAGGAATCGCAGCCGGGACGATCGGACGGTTCCCTGCGGTCCGACGCGCTCCAGCAGGCCGCGCAAGATCGTGAACGATGCCGAGACGTAGGTCAGCGCGTCGCGGCGGATCGCATCGATGAGCGCATCGAGCCCGGCGTCGGGAAGACACAGCACGCTGCCGCCGTGCATCGCCGGCAGCAGCAGCACGGTGCGTTGCCCGTTGGCGAGATGGATCGGCGTGACGAGGCCGGACGTGTCCGCGCGCGTCACGCCCAGGATCCGGCCCATCGCGTCGCAGACGCGCACGAGCGACCGGTGGCCGTACGGGACCAGCTTCGGGCGGTCGGTCGTCCCCGACGTCACGCCGACGTACGCCCACGAGGGCGGATGGAGCGGCGGCGAGCCGTCGAGCGTGCGGCCCGCGTCGGCGAGCTCCAATCGATACCCGCCCGCCTCGTCGCCGCCGACCTCGACCTCGATGCGGGCGACTCCGCTCGCGCGCGCGGCGAGTGCAAGCGCGTGGTGGCGTCCCGCCGGGACGATGACCGCACGCGCACGCATCCGCCCGACGAGTTCCGAGCACGCGTCGGCCGCGAGCGCTTCGGAGACGAGCGCGATCGTCGCCGCGGCAGGCACCGACGCGAAGAGCATCGACGCGAGCGCGCGATCGAACGCCGGGGCGACGACGATGTCGCCCCGCGCGATTCCCCACTCGGCGAACCGCTCCCGGACCTGCGCGATGTGCGCAGCGAGCGACCCGTAACTGGCCGGAGCGCATCCGGGCGCGAGCAGGAAGGGCGCGCCGGCATCGCGCGCCGCATGCTCGAGCAATCGTGCCTGGACGTCGTCGGTCATGGCTGGCGTCGTTCGCGCGCCCGGCGGCCGGACCGGGCGCCCGGATGATAGCCCGACCGCCCGGCGCGACGCGCGCGATCCACGCTATCATCGCCGCCGATGAACACGCGCCCGTCCATCGTTGGAACCGGCTTCGCGGGCGCAGTCCGGTGTGCGGGTGCGGCGCGCTGGCGGGCGCTCGCGACCGCCACCCTGGCCATGGCGACGCTTGCGTCGCAGCCCGCGCGGGGCGAACCGGACACTTTCCCGAACCGGACGGTCAGGCTCGTCGCCGCACAGCAGGCCGGCAGCGCCACCGACCACGTCGCCCGCATGCTGGCCGACGCGCTTTCGTCGGCGTGGGGCCAGCCGACCGTCGTCGAGAACCGTCCGGGCGCGAGCGGCGCGATCGGCACGCAGGCCGTCGCGCGCGCGACCCCGGACGGCTATACGCTGCTGGTCGGCGGCATGAGCAACATCGTCACCTCGCCGCTGCTGGACGCGGGCTACGGCGTCGATCCGGAGTCCGGGCTGGTCGCGATCGGCCGGGTCGCGTGGGTGCCGTTCGTGCTGGCGGTGCACCCGGACGTGCCGGCCGTCACGCTGGCGGAGCTCGTCGCCCACGTCCGCGCCCGGCCCGGCGAGCTCGTATTCGCCACGGCCGGGCCGACGGCGTACTCGCGGCTGTGCGTCGACATGCTCGTCCGGGCCCACGGCCTCGACCTGCTGACCGTCGAGTACCGCGGCGCACCCGCGGCGACGCTCGATCTCGTCGCGGGGCGCGCGCAGCTGCAGGTCAACGAGCTCGCGACGATGAAGCAGCACGCGGACGCCGGCCGCCTTCGCATCCTCGCCGTCGCCGGCAATCGGCGGGCCGCACGGATCCCTGCGGTCCCGACGTTCGGGGAGGCGGGACCCGTCGACATCCCGGTGACGCCCTGGTACGGGCTGTTCGCGCCGGCCGGCACGGCGCCGGAGGTGATCGCGCGCATCGAGGTCGCGTATCGGACGGCCATGCGCGATCCGAAGGTGATCGCGCGAATAGACGCCCTCGGCTACGAACCGATCCTGGACGAGCCCGGGCAATTCCCCGAGGCGCTGCGCCGCGACCTCGCCGAGGCGCGCGCGATGGCCCGACGCGCAGGGCACTCGCCGGCCCGCTGAGACGCCTCCCCGCGCGGCAGGCGGGCAGATCGGTGCGAGCCGTGAACCCGTTCGACCGAGTCGCCTGCGACGCGGTCACCCGCGCCCGCCGTCGGGC
>CALDKM010000168.1:0-7520 GCA_937898875.1 uncultured Pseudomonadota bacterium
CGGCGCGCGCGGCGTGGATCTCGCCGTCGGCGTGCTGCATGCCGGTGAGCCCGACGGGCGCGATCGCGACCGGCATCGCGACGTCGACGCCGACCATCCGCGTCGCGGTCGTCCGGCCTTCCATGTTGACGGCCACGCGCTGGCGCAGCTTCATCGTCTGGAAGTCGGCCTGGTTGGCGCGGTAGGTGCTCTCGGTCCACGACCCCGAGTCCGCGTAGTCGTAGAACATGCGCGGCACGCGCTTCTGCGCGATCACGCGCAGGTCCTCGATGTTGGTGATGACGGCCATGGCTTCCCCCTTCGCGTCGACGCGCGCGAGCCCGGCTGCCATTGGAAACGCGGCCGGCTTCCGCGTCAAGGCGAGTCCGCCCGCCTGCTACACTCGCTCGCTCGGACAGGGAGCCCGGCCATGGCCAAGCACGTGATCTCGAGCCCCGACGCGCCCGCCGCGATCGGCCCGTATTCGCAGGCGATCCGCACCGGCGACACGCTGTGGATGTCCGGCCAGATCGCGCTCGATCCGACGTCGATGCAGATCGTCGAGGGCGGGATCGAGGCGCAGGCGCAACGCGTGTTCGCGAACATGCGCGCGGTGCTCGCAGCCGCGGGCGGTTCGTTCGACGACGTCGTCAAGCTGTCGATCCTGCTCGTCGACCTGGGCGACTTCGCGAAGGTGAACGAGATCATGGCGGCCGCGTTCAGGCAACCCTATCCCGCGCGCTCGACCTACCAGGTCGCGGCGCTGCCGCGCGGCTCGCGCATCGAGGTCGAGGCGGTCGCGGTGCTGAAGCCCGCCGCAGGCGTCGCGTCGACGCAGACGGGCTGGCGCGAGGCGTTCGACCAGACGAAGGGGCAGTGATGGGGTCGGCGCCCGGTGCCCGAAACGCGGTGGGGCGGGCGCCCGACCTCGTCCTTCCGGCAACGGGTGCCTGACCTCGACTGGCGTTCCTGCCGGTGACCGCGGCGAAGAACACGGCGGGCAAGACACCGAAGTCGCCGGGGTCGGAGACCAGGCGCAAGCCCGGCGAAGGCCTCGCCGACAAGCTCGCCCGTCTCGGCGTCGCGCGCGACGAGGACCTGGTTCTCCACCTCCCGCTGCGCTACGAGGACCACACGCGCCTCGTGCCGCTCTCGCAGGTCAAGGTCGGCGAGACGCTGCAGACCGAGGGCACGGTCGTCCACGTCGACATCGCCTACCGGCCGCGGCGGCAACTCGTCTGCCGGATCGAGGAGGCCGACGCGCGCGGCGGCCGGTCGGGGCTCACGCTGCGCTTCTTCTCGTTCTACCCGAACCAGCAGAAGGCGCTCGCGCAGGGCGCGCGCGTTCGCGTCTACGGCGACGTGCGCGAGGGTTACTTCGGCCCGGAGATCGTGCACCCGCAGTTCAGGGTAGTGCACGAAGGTGCGCCGCTCGAGGACCGGCTGACGCCCGTCTATCCGACGACGGCCGGGCTCGGACAGGAGACGCTGCGCAAGGTGATCGCGCGAGCGTTGGCGGCCGATCCCTCGCGGCTGGCCGAGACGCTGCCCGACGAATTCGTGCGCAAGCGCGCGCTGTGGAAGTTCGGCGATGCGGTCACGTTCCTGCACACGCCGCCGCCGCGGCTCGCCGCGCTCACGCAGAGGGCGCTCGACGCGCGCACCCATCCGGCCTGGACGCGGCTCAAGTTCGACGAGCTCGTCGCGCAGCAGCTCTCGCTCAAGGCGCACCGTGCCGCGCGCGCGAAGCGCAACGCGCCGGTCCTGACGGGAACCGGCGCGCTGCAGAAGCAGCTCCTCGACCGCGTAGGCTTCACGCTCACGCGCGCGCAGCAGAAGGTGTCGCGCGAGATCGCGCACGACCTGAAGCGCTCGATGCCGATGCAGCGGCTGCTGCAGGGCGACGTGGGTTCGGGCAAGACCGTCGTGGCGGCGCTCGCCGCGCTCCAGGCGATCGAGAGCGGGCGACAGGTCGCGTTCATGGCGCCGACCGAGCTCCTGGCCGAGCAGCACTACCGGAAGCTTTCATCGTGGTTCGCCGGGCTCCCGGTCGAGATCGCGTGGCTGTCGGGATCGCTGCCGGCGAAGGAGCGCAAGCGAGCGCAGGAGCGGCTCGCGACCGGCGAGGCGCAGTTCGCGGTCGGCACGCACGCGCTGTTCCAGGAAGGCGTCGGATTGCCCCGGCTGGGGCTGGCGATCGTCGACGAGCAGCACCGGTTCGGTGTCGCCCAGCGGCTCGCGCTGCGCGGCAAGGGGCTCGCCGAGGCGCACCAGCTGATGATGAGCGCGACGCCGATCCCGCGCACGCTCGCGATGACGTTCTACGCGGACCTCGACGTCTCGGTGCTGGACGAGTTGCCACCGGGGCGAACGCCGGTGGTCACGCGGCTCGTCAGCCAAAAGCGCCGCGCGGAGATCATCGTGCACGTCGGTAAGCGCTGCGAGGCGGGCGCGCAGGTCTACTGGGTGTGCCCGCTGATCGAGGAGAGCGAGAAGCTCGAGCTGCAGACGGCGGTGGCGCTGCATGCCGAGTTGTCCGCGGCGTACGCGGGGCAGAGACGAGACTCGGGAGAGACGCCGAATCGCGTCTCTGCCCCCCGGGTGGGCCTGCTCCACGGACGGATGAAGCCGGCGGAGAAGGCCGCGGTGATGGACGCGTTCGTGCGCGGCGAGGTGAGCGTGCTCGTCGCGACGACGGTGATCGAGGTCGGCGTCGACGTGCCGAACGCGTCGATCATGGTGATCGAGCACGCCGAGCGCTTCGGCCTCGCGCAGCTGCACCAGTTGCGCGGGCGCGTCGGCCGCGGCGCGGCGGAGAGCCAGTGCATCCTGCTGTTCGAGGAACCGCTCTCCGAGACCGCCAAGGCGAGGCTCAAGGTGATCTACGAGTCGACCGACGGATTCGAGATCGCGCGGCAGGACCTCGCGATCCGCGGCCCCGGCGAGTTCCTCGGCGCGCGGCAGTCGGGCGTGCCGCTGCTGCGCTTCGCCGACCTCGAGCGCGACACCGCGCTGATCGAGCAGGCGCGCGACGCGGCCGACGAACTGATCGCGAAGTTCCCCGACGCGGCGCAGGCGCACCTCGCGCGCTGGCTGGGGGCGAAGCAGGAATTCATCAAGGCGTGACCACGACATGGACGCAGAGAAGCCGATCGGTCCCGTTCCCACCGACATCGACGTCCTCGACCCGCGGTTCGCGCCCGTGGTCGCGCTCGGCCCGGAGCTCGAGCGGCTCGCGACCGGCGCGATCTGGAGCGAGGGGCCGGTCTGGATCGCCGAGGACGACAGCGTGCTGTGGAGCGACATCCCGAACGACCGGATGCTGCGCTGGTCGGCGAAGGACGGCATGCGCGTCTGGCGCGAGCGCGTCGAGTTCACGAACGGCCACGCGCGCGACCTCGACGGCTCGCTGCTGCATTGCTCGCACGGGCTGCGCGCCGTGTTCCGCACGAACGTCGACGGCGGCGCGCAGCGCACCGTCGTCGATCGCTGGCAGGGCCGGCGCTTCAACGCGCCCAACGACATCGTCGTCAAGTCCGACGGGACGATCTGGTTCACCGACCCGCCGTACGGACTGATCATCCCGGAGGAGGGGCACGGCGGCGAGTCGGAGATCGGCGACTGCTACGTGTTCCGGCACGATCCGCGCACCAACGCGCTCGATCCGGTCACCGATCTGCCCGAGCATCCGAACGGACTGGCGTTCTCGCCGGACGAGTCGCTGCTCTACGTCTCGGACACGTCGGGCGCGCTGCCGGAGCACGGCAGCAACCACTGCATCTGGGCGTTCGACCTCGTCGACGGATGCCGGCTGGCCAACGGCCGCGTGTTCGCCGAGATCTCGCCTGGCGTGCCGGACGGCTTTCGGCTCGACGCGCAGGGCTGGATCTACACCAGCGCGCAGGACGGCGTGCAGGTCCTGCATCCCGACGGCACGCTGATCGGCCGCATCCGCGTTCCCGAGAAGGTCGGCAACCTCACGTTCGGCGGACCCGACCGCGACGTGCTCTACATCGCCGCGTCGACCTCGCTCTACCGGATCCGACTGGCCGCGCGCGGAGTTCAGCGGCCTTGATGGCCGGCTGGAGCGAGCCGTCCCGCACGACGCCCGTTTCTTCCAACCCGAAGGAAATCGTCGGGCTCCGCCCGCGATTTCCCTTACTTCAGATTCTCGTCAGGCAATCAGCGTCGTGATTCTTCCAGGCGCCGCGGCCGTCAGGCCTCGCGGCGCCTCTATTCAACCCTAATCCCCTGCTCCCGCACGACCTTCGACCACCGCTCGATCTCGTCGCGGATCAGCTTCGCGTAGGCCTCCGGCGAGCTCGCGACGACGTCGAAGCCCTGCTCCTGCAGCTTCTCGCGCACGGCGGGCATCGCGAGCGCCTGCTGCAGCGTCGACGAGAGCCTCTGCACGACCGCCGGATCCATGCCGGCCGGCCCGAGGACGCCGTAGAACGGCGCGGCATCGAGCCCGGTGTAGCCCTGCTCGGCGAGCGTCGGCAGGTCGGGCAGCGACTTCGCGCGCTGCGCCGAAACGATCGCGAGCCCCCGCACCGTGCCCGCCTTCACCTGCGCGCCGGTCGGCACGATCGCATCGATCAGGAGCGGCACCTGTCCGCCCATCACGTCCTTCAGCGCGGGCGCGATGCCGTTGTACGCGATGTGCTGCCCGTCGATGCCCTGGCGCGAGCGGACCATCTCCCACCACAGGTGCCCGTAGCTGCCGATGCCGCCCGACGTGTACTGGAGCGGCGCCTTCTGCGCCTTCGCGTACGCGAAGAGCTCCGACATCGTCTTGACCGGCACGTTCGGACCGACGACGACGAGCAGCGGCTGGCTCACGACGTGCGAGACCGGCGTGAAGTCCCTGATCGCGTCGTAGGGAAGCTTGCGGCCGAGCGCCGTGTTGAACGCGATCGGCACGCCGGGCGCGAGCAGCGTGTAGCCGTCGGGCTTCGACTTGGCGACGAGGTCGCTGCCGAGCACCTGGCCGCCGCCCGGCTTGTTCTCGACGACGACCTGCTGGCCGAGCTTTTCGGACCAGGCCGGCGCGATCGCGCGGAACGCGGTGTCGATGCCGCCGCCCGCGGCGACCGGCACGACGAGCCTGACCGGGCGCGACGGGAACGGCTCCTGCGCGGCCGCCGCGAAGGCGAGCGCCGCGAAGGCGAGGGCGGCGAGGTGGGCGAGCGCGCGGCCGGCGTGCGGACGGGAACGGGTCATCGGGAGGGCTCCACGCGGGGTCGGATCGGACTGATATACTAGTCGACAACAGGCTCGCCGACAACCGACGATGACTTCCTCCGTTCCTTCGCAGCTCGGCGTCACCGTGATGCCCGAGTGGTTCCAGTGCGACGGGATCGGACCGGTGCTCGACCGAGTCGCGGCGCTCGGCGCGACGGCGATCGCGACGTCGCCCTACGTGCTCGAGCCCGCCCCGGACGGCGAAGGCGGGCGCGAGCCGCCCCCGGACGGCGAAGCAGGCCGGGTTCGCCCGCTCGACCGTCCGCTCTTCGGGCGCACCGAGCTGTGGGTGCGTACCGCACCGGCGTTCGAGCACGATCTCGCTCGCTACGCCGGTCTGCGCTACCGGCCCTCGCTCGCGACCGCGCTGACGCACCGCCACGCCGACCTTCTCGATCGCGTGATCGAGGAGGCGCGCGCGCGTGGCATCGAGGTGCTTCTGCAGGTGATGGCCGCGTGCCCGCCCGGCTATCGCGTCCAGTTCTCGGGCGTGCTGGACGACGACCAGTGCCTGAGGCCCGACGGGACGACGCACGCCGCGCGCGTCGACCGGAACGCGAGCCTCGCGTCGCCGCACGTCGTCGCGTACACCGCCACGCTCGTCGCCGAGCTCGCCGAGCGCTATCCGGGCGTCGCCGGGTTCCGGCTCGACTGGCCCGAGGTGCCGCCCTACGATTTCGAGAGTGCGTTGTTCGACTTCCATCCGTCGATGACCGCGCTCATGCGCGACGCAGGGCACGAACCGGAGGAGGTCGCTCGCAGCGTCCTCGCCTGGTCGCAGGGCTTGCGCTGCGCGGCGGCGGATGCCGCGCCGCGAGGGCCCGCGGCGGTGCGCCGTTCGTTGCTGGAAGCGGGCCTCGGCGCGTTCCTGTCCGAGGGCGGGGTCTACGCGCCGCTGCGCGCGGCGAAGCGCGAGGCCGTGCTCCGGCTGCTGCGGGCGGTGCGCGGCGCGCTCGACGCGCTGCACGGGCCGCGGCGGCGGCTGGAGCCGCAGGCGTTTCCGCCGCCGTTCCACCGTGTGTCCGGATATCCGCTCGAGTCGCTCGACGGCGTAGCGGACCGCGTCGGCGTCAAGCTCTACACGATGCACTGGCCGATGCTCTCGCGCTACTGGGCGCGCGACCTGATCGGCGCGTCTGCGCCCGCGCGCGACCACGATGCCGCGACGGCGGCGATCGCCGAGCTCTTCGGACTCACCGACGGACTCGTCGCGGACGGCGCGACGCTGCGCTACCCGGAGCCGCACGAGGCGCATCCGGTGGGCGCCGCGGCGCAACGGCGGAAACTCGATGCGGCGCGCGAGGCGGCGGGCCGCGTGCCGGTCGTCGCGTTCGCGCATACCTACGGTCCCGTCGACGACGTCGTGCGGCGCGTCCGCGTCGCCCGCGAGAGCGGGCTGCCGGTGTGGCTCAACCGCTACGGCTACCTGTCCGACGCGAAGCTCGCGGCGCTGTCGCGTGAGCGTCCGATCGGCGCCGACGCGCGCGCGCCGACGTTCGGGGCAGTCCCGTGAGTCGTCGAACGTCGCCTGCGCTCGCGCACGTTCTCGCCATCGCCGCGCCTGGGGTTCCTGCAGGGCCGGGCGCGGCGATCGCGGGCCGGCTGTCGGAGAGCGCACGCATACACGCGGCACTGCGCGCCGCGATCCTCGACGTCGCGCTGGCGCCGGGCGCCGTGATCGCCGAGCACGACATCGCCGAGCGCTTCGGTGTCAGCCGCACGCCGGTGCGCGAGGCGCTGCTGCGGCTCGCCGACGAGCGCCTCGTCGACGTCAAGCCGCAGCGCGGCACGTTCGTCGCGCGGCTGTCGCTCAGGCGCATCGAGGAGGCGCTGTTCGTGCGCCGGGCAGTCGAGTGCCAGATCCTCGAGCGTGTCGCCGCGCGAGAGGACCGCGTCGCGGTCGCTGCGCGCCTCGCCGCGATCGTCGCGGAGCAGGCGGCGGCGATCGATGCGGGCGACATCGGACCGGCGCTCGACGCCGACACGCGCTTCCACCACGCGCTGGTCGTGGCCAGCGGCCTCGACGGCGTCTGGAGCGTCGTTGCGGAAGCGCGCGACCTGCATCACCGGATCCGGGCGATCGCCGTGCCGGAGCTCGGCAGCGCAGCGCAGGCGATCCGCGACCACCGCGCCATCGTGCGGGCGGTGCGCGACGGGGAAGCGGTCCGAGCGACACGGGCGATGGCGAAGCACCTCGAGCGCAACTTCGCGCTCGCGAAGGCGATCGCCGCGCTCCACCCCGACTACTTCGGCGCCCCGGAGCGATCGCCGGCGCGCCCGAAATGAAGCGGGCGGCG
>CALDKM010000169.1:0-5497 GCA_937898875.1 uncultured Pseudomonadota bacterium
CACAGGGGCCGGGTTCGGCGTTGCCGGACGCGGCCCTTCCTGCTTTCGCCTCCCGCCCCGGCGAGAGCCTCGCCGGCGTGGCGACGTCGTCGCTGCAGCCGTAGGTCTCGCTGAACCGGACGCCCGACGACGTCGACAGCAGATGGCGGGTCCCGGGCTAGGTCGCCGCGCGCTTCGTCGTCGGGGGCGGCGAGGGCGATCGTTGCGACGAGGAGTGCCGCGAGGAGGAGCGACAGGCGTGGGGGCGGGAGCACTCTGGCCGGTTGCCGTGCGCGGACTCGGGGTCGAATCGGATCGGAGTGCCTGTGCGGGGTCGATGGGAGGGCTCGGGATGGCCACGGCGCCGCGGCTTGCGTGTCGGGCAATAGCGAAGAGGAAGCATAGTTTCGTGCGAGGGGCACGCACCGGTGCCAGTTCCGAGGCCGGTTCCGAACCCGACCAGGCATAGAATCCGGCCGATACTGTCTGACGTTGCCTCGTTTCGAGAGGCGCCGCCGCCGGCATGCCCGCTCGTGCCGCGAGGTGACCGGCCGGGACTCCGGCCGGGCGCGGCAGGGAGGAGAACCCGACGTGCATGCCGATCTCACCGATCTGCGCCTGATGGTGCGGATCGCCGAAGCCAACAGCCTGACGCGCGGTGCGGAATCGGTGCACCTGTCGCTGCCGGCAGCGAGCCTGCGCATCAAGTCGCTGGAGGAGGCAGTCGGGACGAAGCTTCTCTACCGCACGAACCAGGGCGTGACGCTGACGCCGCCGGGGCAGGCGTTCGTGCACCACGCGCGCGTGATCCTCAACCAGTACGAGCACCTGACCGGCGATATGCAGGAGTTCGCGCGCGGCATCAAGGGTCACCTGCGCGTGTTCGCCAACACGACAGCGCTCTCCGAGTTCCTGCCGCCGGTGCTGCACACCTACCTGCTGTCTCACCCGGACGTGAACATCGACCTGCGCGAGCGGATGAGCCACGTCATTGTGCGTGCGGTCACCGAGGGGCAGACCGATATAGGCATCATCGGCAGCACCGTGGCCACCGGGGACCTCGAGGTGATCCCGTACCGCGTGGACCGGATGGTGCTTGCGGTGCCCGATGGCCACCCGCTCGCGCGCCTCGATTCGATCGCGTTCGCCGACACGCTCGACCTCGACCATGTGAGCCTGCACGAAGCGAGCGCCATCCACGCCTACCTTCGGCAGATCTGCAACCAGATGCACCGGCACCTCAAGCTTCGCATCCAAGTGAGCAACTTCGAGGCGGCGTGCAGGATGGTCGAGTCGGATGTCGGTGTGGGCATAATGCCTGAGGCGGCGGCGCGCCGGCACAGCCGCACGATGAGGATCGCCTGCATCCCGCTGCAGGACGAATGGGCGGTGCGCGAGTTGCAGGTGTGCGTGCGCAGCCTCGCCAACCTGCCGCCGTTCGCGCGCGACCTGGTCGACCTGCTCGTGGCTGACGCGAAGTCCGCCGGGGAGGCAACGACGGACGCGGCATAGCCGTGCCGCGCTCGCGCCGCTACGGCTGCGCGAGGGTCGCGACCAGTACCATCAGGGGTTCGATCCTGCGACCCCGCTCGATCGTTCGCACGGTCTCGATCACCGCCTCGCGGCGGTCCTCGCGCAGGAGCGGCGCAGTGACCGAACGGAATTTCGCCTCGACCACCGCCCACTTTTCGTCGGCCCCGGAGGTGCGTTCGTGGAGGTCGACGTCTTCGCGCAGGCGCCGTCCGTCGCGCGTCTCGATCTCGACCGAGGACTCCGCCCAGCCGAGCGCCCCGCCGAGCGCGATCACCGTGCGCTGGCGCAGGTCTCGCAGGAGCGGCTCGGCGGCCCGTTCGTCGGTGAAGTCGGACTCCGTGGCCTGGCCGTAGGCGAGCGCCTGCGCCGCCGCGTGGGTGAGGCTGAACTTGCCTTCCATGCCGGTCGCGGGCTCGCCGATGCGCGCGTTGTCGATCGACTGCCGGCTCACGGCGATGTGCATTGCTGCGACGTCGTCGGGCGTCAGTGCGTGCTTCTGCCTGAGCCCGAGCACACCCTCGATCAGCGCCTGCGTGCAGAACGACGACGCGTGGCGCTTGTAGAGCACGCGGCGCATCGACCATTGCGTGCTCCAGCCGTCGACGAGGCGACTCCAGTCGGGCGACTCGGACATCACGTTTCCGAAACCGCACCTGCCCTCGAGCGCCCGCGCGCTGCTCGTGAACCCGCGCAGCGCGAGAAGCGCCGCCATCACGCCGTCGCGTGCCGCGTGGCCTGCGTGCAGCGGCTTTGCCATCGTGCCGAACATCTGCTTCAGGCCGGCTGCCTGAGTCGCCGCAATGCCGAGGGCCATGGTCGCCTGGCTGGGGGACAGCCGCAGCAGCGCCGAAGCGGCGACGGTCGCGCCGAAATGTCCGAGCGTGCCGGTCGCGTGCCAGCCCCGCTGGTAGTGCCAGGGATTCACCGATTCGCCGATGCGCACCGTCGTTTCGACGCCGAGAACGATCGCGCGCAGAAGGTCGGCGCCGCTTGCGTGAACGTGCTCCGCAACCGCGAGGGCTGCCGCGATCGTCGGCACGCTCGGGTGCGACGCCGATGCGATGTGCATGTCGTCGAAATCGAGCGCGTGCGCGGCCGATCCGTTCACGAGCGCCGCGTCGGGCGCGCCGGATTTGCGGCCACGGCCGATCAAGGTGGCGCCTTCCGTGCGACCGAACTCCGAGACGACGGACTCGAGGATGTCGACGAGTTGCTCCTGGCACCCCGCGAGCGCGACGCACAGCGTGTCGAGCAGGCAAGCCTTGCCGGTGCGCAGCACATCGTCCGGGATGTCCTCCTGGCGCGTCCGGTCGAGCGTGCGTGCCAGTTCCTCGGTCCAGCGCGCATCGGAGGACGCCGCCGCGGTCATTGCTTCTGGATCGCGCTGCCCAGGGCGGTGACGACCGTACCCCAGCGATCGATCTCGTTCTTCACGACCGCGCCGAATGCCGCGGACGTTCGCGGCTCGATCACCATCCCGCCGTCGTTCAGCCGCTTCGCGACCTCGGGATCGGCGAGCGTCCTGACGGTCGCTTCGTGGATCTTCGCGACGATCGGGGCCGGCGTGCCGGCCACCGCCCACAAGCCGATCCAGATCTCGGCTTCGTAGCCGGGCACCGATTCCGCGACGGCCGGCACGTTGGGCAGGCTCGGTATCCGCTTCGGCGACGTTACGGCCAGCGCCTTGAGACGACCCGTGTCGATGAACGACTGCACGGTGGGCAGGCTCGCGTACGCCATCGTCACGTTGCCCGCGACCACGTCGGTGAGCGCGGCTGCGATGCCCTTGTAGGCGACATGCAGCGTCTTGATGTTCGCCGTCTTGTTGAGCAGCTCGGCGAACAGGTGGTTCGGCGAACCGTTTCCGGCGGAGCCGTACGTGATCGCATCGGGATTGCGTCGCGCGTAGTCGACGAGCTCCTGCATGCTGCCGACCGGCGCCTTCGGGTTCGCGACGACGACCGTCGGGAGCATCGCGAGCGACGTGATCGGCGCGAAATCCTTGATCGGATCGAACGGGGAATCCTTGTACAGGTGCGGGATCATCGCGATCTGGTTGCTCGAGATCAGCAGCGTGTAGCCGTCCGGCGCGGACTTGGCGACGAACTGGGTGCCGATGATGCCGCCGGCACCGGCCTTGTTCTCGACCACTATCGGCTGGCCGAGCAACTCGCCGAGCCTCTTCGACATGACCCGCGCGACGACATCGGTCCCTCCGCCGGCGCCCGTCGGGACGATCAGCGTGATCGGTTTCGCGGGATACGCCTGCGACCACGCCGGCGTCGACATGGCGCCCAGCAGGACGGCGGCGGCGACCAGGATGCTGCGATTCAAGCTCTTCATTCTCGTACTCCTCGACATCGGGACTCTTATCGTGTCGCGCGCGCGGCGTAGGCCCGGATCGCGCGCGCCATCTCGTTCGTGACGATCATCACGCCCTCGTCCACCCCCAGTCCGGGCTTCGCGAGGAACTCGGTGGGACGAACGGCCAGCGCGACATGGGCGGCCACGCGCGCCGAGATGTCGGTCTCGTTGCAGCTTCCGCCGAGGTAGACGCCGACGCCGCCGCGGTGACAGGCGAGCGAGGCCTCGATCGTGTTGTCCACTCCGCCGAGGTCGGGCATCTTGATCTGGATGAGATCGCAGCATTCGCTGCGAACGAAGTGCTCGACGTCCTCGCGCGTGTTGCACCACTCATCGGCGATGAGCCGGATGCCCGAGCCTGCGCGCCGCAGGGCGTCGCGAAGGCGGCGGTTCGTCTCCACCTGAGCCTCGCGCTCGCCGGCGTCGAGCGGATCCTCGAAGAGCACAGGGTAGGGCGCGCTCGCCTCCTCGATCCGGCGCAGCCAGTCCACCGCCTTGTCGATATCGAGGCCGGTGCGCTGCACGAGCAGTCCGTGCAGGTCGTAATGCAGCGTCGGCGTGTAGCCGGCAGCGCCGATCGCCCGCACGCGGTTCGCGATCCAGCCCGCGTACTCGAGGAGGGCGTCGAGCTGCTCGAGCCGCACCATCGCGGTCTGCGGGAAGAAGGGCAGACGACGGAGGATCGCCTTGTCGACGTTCTCGTGCCAGCTCCCGCCGCAGGAGCCCAGCAGCGGCGCCGGGGTCGCGACGAGGGGCAGCCCGTACTCGGCCGTGACGACCTCGGTCATCGTCACGCCCCGTGCCGCCGCGACGGCTTGAAGCAGCACCTGCGAGACGCCGTAGCGCAGCGCCATGTGCAGCCGCTGGCCGCCGATCGTCATGGCGTCGAGGTCCGCGGCGTGGCTGCGGAAGCTCGAGAGGTCGCGCGTGCGCAGCCATGCGGCGACTTCACCTTCGGCCTGTGCGATCAGCGTCCGCGCGACCGGCGCCCGCTGTCTCCCCGAACGGAACGCGTGATTGACGGTGGCGCAGTCGCCCGGCAGCTCGCGGCCCGTGTCCGTCTGCGCCGTCAGCAGCACGGTCGAACTCACCTGGATGATCGAGTCGAACCCCGGCGTGACGGGCGCGCCATCGTAGAGGAATCCATTGCGCACCGCGCCGCGGGCGATGGCCTCCTGGTCGCGCCAGTAGTAGCCGCCGATGCCGTCGGCGGCGGTCAGACTTGCGATCTTCATTCGGCGTTCCTCGCGTCGGAGTAACCTACAACGAACGTGGGCGAGTCTAGCGACGCGAGCTGCGAGCCGCTTTTGCGTTTGCGGAAGGCGGGGTTTTGCATATTGGCCTTGCCGTGCGGAGATGAGTCGCGATGCGTCGCGATCTCCGGCCCGCGCGGCCGACGGATCGATGCAAACGGTCGATCCGGGGTGCCCGGTCGCCGTTCGGTCACGCGCGGAGTCTCGTCGCTGCTCCCGCGCTTCACATCGGGCGGCGCGCCGCGGGTTCCCGAGGCTGGCAGATGTCTCCGAAGAGGATTACCATGAATCCGTCATGGTTTTCGCCGGAGGACTGAGCGCCATGAATGCGGTCCCGCCCGATTCATCGGTGCCGAGCGCGGCACGGG
>CALDKM010000170.1:0-8544 GCA_937898875.1 uncultured Pseudomonadota bacterium
GCGACTCAGCCCTTGCGCGTCCGCTTCGCGCCTTTCGCGCCGACCTGCTCCAGCCGCGCCTTCGCTTCCCGCTTGCCGATGCCGCGCAGCGCCGCGATCGCCTTGACCTGGTCGGCGCGCGGGCTCGCGTGTCCCAGCTCCCAGTTGTAGACCGACTGCGCGCTCACGCCCACGAGCCGCCCGTAGTCGGCGGCGGAAAGGCCGAGGCGGCTGCGCTGCGACTTGAGCCCCTTGGCGACGAACCGGACCTTCTGCTTCGACGCAGCGGCCGGGGCGGCAGGCGAGGCGCCGAGCACCCGTCGCTGGAGCAGCGCCACCTGGCGCTCGAGCTTCGCCACCTGCCGCCTCAGCGCGGCGATGTGCTTCCGATGCTGCGCCGACGCCTTCTTCGTCGCCTGCCCGTGGGCGCGAACTTCGCGGCGCGACAGCCGCGCGATCTCCTGCTTCAACACTGCGCCGATGTTCGGCATGGAATTCCTTCTGACGCCTCGGGGCGCCGCTGGGGGAACCGGTGCGACCGTGGATCGCGGCCGGAGGGGTTCAACGCATGATGACGTTGCGGAACTGCCACGGATCGTCGAAATCGACGTCCTCCGGGAAGAGCTCGCCGTCGCGGTTGTCGAGCGGCGTCCAGTCGGTGTAGGCGCCGACCAGCTTCCCGAGATAGGGCTCCTGGATCGAGAGGATGCGGTCGTGGTCGAGCTCGTCGGCGTCGAGGACGCCGCGCCGCGGGTTCTCGATCGCCCAGATCATGCCCGCGACCACCGCGGAGGTGACCTGCAGTCCGGTCGCGTTCTGGTAGGGCGCGAGCGCGCGGGCCTGGTGGATCGTGAGCTGGCTGCCGTACCAGTACGCGTTGCGCGAGTGGCCGTAGAGCAGCACGCCGAGCTCGTCCATGCCGTCGACGATCTCGTCGTTCATCAGCCGCCACTTGCTCTGCCGCCGCAGGTTGCGGCCCTGGAATTCGTGCAGCGAGAGAATCGTGTCGTCGCACGGGTGGTACGCGTAGTGCACGGTCGGCCGGTAGAGGGTCTCGCCGTTCTTCTCGATCGACAGGTAGTCGGCGATCGAGATCGACTCGTTGTGCGTGATCAGGTAGCCCTGGATCGGTCCCGAGTTCGGGGTCCACGAGCGCACGCGCGTCGTCGCGCCCGGACGCGTCAGGAAGATCGCCGCGCGGCAGCCGTGCTCGTGGAACGTCGCCTCGGGCGGCACGTGGCGCTCGTGCGAGCCCCAGCCGAGCTCCGCCGGCTGCAGCCCCTCGGAAACGAAGCCCTCGACCGACCAGGTGTTGACGAACTCGTCGGGCCTCTTCGGGATGTCCGCCCACTGCGTGTCGCGCTCGGCGATGTGGATGCCCTTCACGCCCAGGTCCATCGCGAGCTGCGCCCAGGCCTCGCGCGTCTGCGGCGCGACGGTGTGGCCCATGTCCGCGGCGAGCCGGACCAGCGCGCGCTTGAACAGGTGGCTCACCATGCCGGGATTCGCGCCGTGGGCGATGATCGCCGTCGGTCCTTCGCCGCGCAGCGCCCGGACCTCCTCGCGCAGCGCGTAGTTGGTGCGCGCGGCGAGCGGCTTCGACCGGTCGAGGTAGCCGCCGGCCCAGGGCTCGATGCAGGTGTCGATGTACAGCGCCCCGACCTCGCGGCACAGCGCGACGAGCGCGGTCGACGACACGTCCACCGACAGGTTGACGAGGAACCCCCCCGCGACGAGCGGAGAGAGCACCTCGCGGTAGTTGTCCGGGTGCAGCGCGACCTTCTCGAACCTCACGCCCTCGAGCTCGGCGAGCCGCCGTGCGCTGTCGTCCGGGTCGATCACCACCATGCGTTCGCGGGGCGACCGGATGTGGCGCAGGATCAGCGGCAGGGCTCCCTTGCCGATGGAGCCGAAGCCGACGATGACGATCGGGCCGTCGTAGTCGGTCGTGGTGGGGGACAGGCGCATGGCGGGATTCGTCTCGGGTTCGGGAACGGGGTGTGCGCGGTCGAGGGCTCCGGCATGGCGACCGCCGCGCGGCAAAGGCGACAGGAGCGGGCTTCGGGGCCGGCCTCGGGGCAGCGCGATCGCCATCATACCGGCCCGAGTGCGCGGGCCGGCGGTGACGGCGCCGTGAACCTCGCCTCGCGCCTCGAGACGCATGCCGGGGCCGCGCAGCGGGCGATCCCGATCGGCGGTGCGACGCGCGAGCGTCACGGTTGCGGTCGGGCGGATCCGGGGATGAACGCCTGCTCGAAGGGGGCTCGATCGCGCGCGTAGCCGCCCGCTTCGGGATCGGCGATAAATGCCTTCGCGGTCCGCGAGCCGCCGCCTGTCGCGCGGTGCGACGTCGGACCCTATCCGGATTTCGCCGGAGACGGCGCGAGGATCCGCGCGAAGTACGTCGATCGCTCGAGCCGACAGTCGTCGCCGCCTTCCGGATAGTCGCGGCAGAGGTTCGGCCGGCGCTCGTAGATCGAGCATCGCATCGTGTTTCGGTTCAGCGCCGCGCACCATCCGTCGTCGAGACGGCGCATGACCGTTCCGCCCCAGGGATCCTGCTCGGTCAATGCCGGCGGGACGTCGTCGTCGCCCATGAGCATGACTTCCAGCCGGCAGCAGCAGGCCTCGCAGGAGGCGCAGGAGACGGCCGCGACGTCCTCGCTGCGGTTGGCACGCACTTCGGGATCGTTCACGGGAGTTCCGGCGGCTGTTCGTGCGAGCACGCGAAACGCGCACGAGCGGATGATACTGCGCAGCACGCTGCGCGACTCCCGCTCATTCAACTCGGCAGCTTTCGCCCGGCGAACCGGTGCCGGGCGGAGCGGCCGCTGCGTTCGCTCCCGGCGCATCGCGACCGACACCGGGTCCCGGTGCGCAATGCGATGTGAAGTCGCTCCCCGGCAAGACGATGCCGGAAGCGACGACCCCGCCGAAGCGGGGTCGTCGCCGTAGGGGATCGGGCTGCGCGCGGCGGCGTCCGGGACCGCCGTCGTGAAGCGCCTGGTCAGGGACGGGTCACTTCCCGCCCTTGCCGAGCCTGACGTTGCTGACCCGCCAGAGTGCCGGCGGCTCCGCCGGCGTCCGCTCGGCGACCACGAACGGGAGCGAATCGTCGGTGGCGATGGTTCCGGTCGGAAACGCCGCTACCAGCGCCGCCCAGTTCGCGTACTCGACGCCCAGGTACCAGACACCGCACTCCGGATCGTTGATCGCATCGACCACGCCGTCGACCCCCGGGCAGTAATGGGCGTCGATGAATGCGTACCCGTCGCTCACACCGTCGCCCGTGGTGTCGAGCGGCAGGTTGAGGCTGAGATTGCCGGGCATCGGGTCGATCGTGCCGACGTAGTGGTAGCCCAGCTGCCGGACGTCGGCGAGCGACTGTCCGATCAGCGTCGATTCCACGACGTAGACACCGGCGTAGGCGCCCAGCGGCTCGAACACCTCGTCCGTGTTGTCGAGGATGGCAGGCCCCTTCGCGCCGCGGGACACGAGCGTGCAGGTTCCGCCGTAGTCGTCACCGTCGGTCATTCCGGAAAAGCACTTGAGCTTGTTCAGCCCGGGGGCCGTCGAGAGCCCGGGGGGTGTCCCCAGTCCGGGGGCCGTCGAGAGCCCCGGAGCGGTCGACTGCCCGGGAGCGGTCGACAGCCCGGGAGCCGAGGTGGGCGGGGCGCTCTCGGCGACTGGAGTGATCGCCAGAGCGGTGGCGAACGTTGCGGCGACTGCCGCATGCAACAGGGTCGGTTTCATGGTTCCGGGTCCTCGTGTTTCGTGGTTCGGGGCGAACCGTCTGCCGGAGGCGACGGCCCGATCCCGGGGAACCGCATCGCGTGCGCGGCCCCCTCGCCGGCGCGCTTGCGCGCTAGGGGCAGTGATCCGCCCGGCTTGCGGATATGACAATGGCATTGAATCGCGCGGGAGTCAATGGCGGTGGCGTGCCGCCGGCGACGTTACGGGGGTGTCGCGACAATCGCCCCGGAACCATGGCGGCGCGAGCGGCAGCGCCCCGGGGCTTGGCTCGCATTCGCCCGCTCGGCGGCGAACGTTGCCAGGCGACGGCGCGGCCGAAGCGTGCACCGGTCAGTCCCCCGACACGCCCGCGCCTCTCGGTGCAGGCGACCGCGTGAGCATCTCGCGGACCAGCTCCGCGGCGGCGATCTGGACCGGCCGCGCCGGTCGCTGTGCCGATACCGCCATCGCGAGCGAGCTCCTGAGCGCCGGCTGCGCGATCGGACGCGCAACGAGCTTGCGTCCGACCTCGGCCGACTGCACGGCGCGCGGCGAAAGCACCGCGTAGCCCTGGCCCTCGGCGACCAGCTCCAGGATCGCGCCGATCGCATCGATCTCGAGCGCGACCTGCGGGCGCAGCCCCATCGTGGCGAGGCGATCCTCGACCAGCGTGCGGATCGCGTGCGGCCGGCTCGGGATGATCAGCGGGTAATCCGGCAGATCGCGCAGGCGCACGGCCGACTTGCGTCCGGCGGATCGCGGGCCGATCAGGCAGAGATCCTCCGCCAGCAGCGGCAGGAGCTCGACGGCGGGCGACCGGACCGGGTTGTAGAGGACGCCCACGTCGGCGCGACCGACGACGACCCATTCGAGGATGTTGACCGACAGCCCCTCGACGATGCTGACCGTCGCCTTCGGGTATCGGCGGCGGAACTCGCGCACGATCGGGGCCGTCAGCACCAGCGCGAGCGTCGGCGGCAGGCCGATCGCGACGTGGCCGACGGGCGCACCCTTGACCTCGTCGACCTCGCGGCGCGCCCGCTCGACCTGCTGCAGGATGCTCCGGGCGTGGTCGAGCAGGCGCTTGCCGGCCTCGGTGGGCACCGCGCCGCGCCCGTTGCGCAGGAGCAGGCTCTGGTGCAGTTCGACTTCGAGCCCCCGCACCTGTCGGCTGATCGCCGGCTGCGCGACGCCCAGCAGCCGCGACGCGCGCGTGAACCCGCCCAGGTCGACGACGGCGACGAAATATTCGAGCTGTTTCAGGTCCATCGGCATCTCCGGGAACCCATGCCGAACCGGCATAGCTGCTAGTGTAGCAATAGCGCTTTCGTCGATGCCTCCGGTAGCGCACACTTGTCCGGTCAACGCTCGCGCGAGCAGGAGTTCGTGCCGGCGGCACAGGAGGAGGCATGAGCGAATTCGGCAGGACGGGCGTCGCGGTGCGCAACATCCAGCGCGCGGACGCCGCCGCGGTCGAGCGCCTCGGGCGAGCGGGCGTGGCGACCGTGCACGAGGCGCAGGGGCGCACCGGGCTGCTCAAGCCCTACATGCGACCCGTGTGGCCGGGCGCCACGATGTGCGGCACCGCGGTCACGGTGCTCGCGCAGCCGGGCGACAACTGGATGCTGCACGTCGCGGCCGAGATGATCCGGCCCGGCGACGTCGTCGTCGTCGCGGTGACGACCGACAACGACGACGGCATGTTCGGCGACCTCCTCGCGACCTCGTACCGCGCCCGCGGCGGGCGCGGGCTGATCATCGACGCCGGCGCGCGCGACGCGCGCACGCTCTCCGAGATGAAGTTCCCGGTCTGGTCCCGCGCGATCAACGCGCGGGGCACCGTCAAGGCGACCGTCGGCTCGGTGAACGTCCCGATCGTGTGCGCGGGAATGCTCGTCAATCCGGGTGACGCGATCGTCGCGGACGACGACGGCGTGGTGGTCGTGCCGCGCGAGCGGGCCGTCGCTGTTGCCGACCTCGCCGAGGCCCGCGAGAAGAACGAGGAGGGCAAGCGCGCGCGGCTCGCGGCGGGCGAGCTCGGCCTCGACCTCTACGGCATGCGTGAACCGTTGGCGAAGGCCGGTCTGAAATACATCGACTGAACACCGGGGTCAGATTCAAATCCGACCCCGGTTGCGGACATGGATCCCGACTGGCTGCCCTTCCACCCGAACCCGTCGAAGCCGCGCTTCCGGCCTCCGCCGGGCGCGGTCGACGCCCACTGCCACGTGTTCGGCCCGGCGAGCGCGTTCCCGTACGCGCCCGAGCGCAAGTACACGCCCTGCGACGCGCCGAAGGAGAAGCTCTTCGCGCTGCGCGACTTCCTCGGCTTCGAGCGCAACGTCGTCGTGCAGGCGACCTGTCACGGTACCGACAACCAGGCGCTCGTCGACGCGCTCTTGCACTCGAACGACAAGGCGCGCGGCGTGGCGTCGGTCGCCCGCGACGTGACCGACGCCGAGCTGATGGCGATGCACGCCGCCGGCGTCCGCGGCACGCGCTTCAACTTCGTGCGCCGGCTCGTCGACTTCACCCCCCGGGAGGTGCTCGCCGAGATCGCGAACCGCATCGCGCCGCTCGGCTGGCACGTCGTCGTCTACTTCGAGGCGCAGGATCTTCCGCAGCTCTGGGACTTCTTCACGACGCTGCCCACGATCGTCGTCGTCGACCACATGGGCCGGCCCGACGTGGGGAAGCCCGTCGACGGCCCCGAGTTCGAGCTCTTCGTGAAGCTGATGCGCGAGCACGGCAACGTCTGGTCGAAGGTGAGCTGCCCCGAGCGGCTGTCCAGGTCCGGTCCGCCCGGCTACGACGACGTCGTTCCGTTCGCCAGGCGCCTCGTCGAGACGTTCCCGGACCGCGTGCTGTGGGGCACCGACTGGCCGCACCCGAACATGAAGACGCACATGCCCGACGACGGCAAGCTGGTCGACTTCGTCCCGCGCATCGCGACGACGCCGGCGCTGCAGGAGAAGCTCCTGGTCGACAATCCGACGCGGCTCTACTGGAAGGATCAGCGCGAATGAAGAGCTACAACGAGGCGTTCCAGGACATCCCGGGCACCGTCGTGTTCGACGCGACGCAGTCGCGACTGGGCTACCACCTGAACCAGTTCTGCATGTCCCTGATGAAGGCCGGGAACCGCGAGGCGTTCAAGGCGGACGAGCGCGCGTACCTCGAGCGCTGGCCGATGACCGGAGAGCAGCGGCAGGCGGTGCTCGAACGCGACTACAACCGGATGATCGCGCTGGGCGGCAACATCTACTTCCTCGCGAAGATCGGCGCGACCGACGGGTTCTCGTTCCAGAACCTCGCGTCGAAGATGACCGGGATGCCCGAGGACGACTACAAGGCGATGATGGTCGCGGGCGGGCGGCCGATCGACGGCAACCGAAGCAAGAGCGAGAAGGCGAAGTAGATGGCAAGGATCACCGCAGGCCTCACGACGTCGCACATCCCCGCGGTGGGCGCGGCGATCGACCTCGGCAGGACGGGCGAGCCGTACTGGAAGCCCGTGTTCGCCGGCTACGAGTTCTCGAAGCGCTGGATCGCCGAGCACAGGCCGGACGTCGTCGTGCTCGTCTACAACGATCACGCCTCCGCGTTCTCGCTCGAGATGATTCCGACGTTCGCGATCGGGTGCGCCGAATCGTTCGCGCCCGCCGACGAGGGCTGGGGCCCGCGGCCCGTGCCGGTCGTGCAGGGCCACCCGGAGCTCGCGTGGCACATCGCGCAGTCGACGATCCTCGACGAATTCGACATGACGATCGTCAACCGGATGGACGTCGACCACGGCCTCACCGTACCGCTGTCGCTGATGTTCGGGCAGCCCGCGGCGTGGCCCTGCAAGGTGATCCCGCTCGCGGTCAACGTCGTCCAGTACCCGCCGCCCACGGGCAACCGGTGCTGGAACCTCGGGCGCGCGATCCGGAAGGCGGTCGAGTCGTTCGACCGGGACCTCAACGTCATGGTGTGGGGCACGGGCGGCATGTCGCACCAGCTGCAGGGTCCGCGCGCCGGCCTCATCAACCGCGACTTCGACACGCGCTTCCTCGACGGGCTCACGAAGGACCCCGAGGCGCTCGCGAAGATCCCGCACGTCGAGTACGTGCGCGAGGCGGGCTCCGAGGGCATCGAGCTCGTCATGTGGCTCATCATGCGCGGTGCGCTCGAGCAGGCCGCGCGCGAGGTCCATCGCTTCTACCACGTGCCCGCGTCGAACACGGCGGTGGGCCACATCATCCTCGAGAACCCGCCGCGCTAGCGCGCAGGGAAGCCGAACCATGAAGATCTGTCTCGCGGGCGCCGGCGCGTTCGGCGTCAAGCACATCGAAGCCCTCGCGAAGATCGACGGCGTCACGGTCACCTCGCTCGTCGGGCGCACGCGCGAGGCGACCGAGGACGTCGCGAAGCGCTTCGGCATCGGGCACGTCGCGACCGACCTGTCCGAGAGCCTCGCACGCAGCGACGTCGACGCGGTGATCCTCGCGACGCCGACGCAGATGCACGCGAGCCAGGCGATCGCCTGCCTCGCGGCCGGCAAGCACGTCCAGGTCGAGATCCCGCTCGCCGACTCGCTGAAGGACGCGGAAGCCGTCCACGCGGCGCAGAGGGCGTCGGGCAGGGTCGCGATGGTGGGCCACACGCGCCGATTCAACCCGAGCCACCAGTGGGTGCGCCGGAAAGTGAACGCGGGCGAGTTCCACATCCAGCAGATGGACGTCCAGACCTACTTCTTCCGCCGCACGAACATCAACGCGCTCGGCCAGGCGCGGTCCTGGACCGACCACCTGCTGTGGCACCACGCGGCGCACACGGTGGACCTGTTCGCCT
>CALDKM010000171.1:0-27115 GCA_937898875.1 uncultured Pseudomonadota bacterium
GTACCTGGCTACGAACCAGGGGGTCGTGGGTTCGAATCCTGCCGGGCGCGCCAGTGACATCAAGGAGTTAGGATGAAAATCCTGACTCCTTTTTCTTTGGCTGCAGGGTTGGGTACAGCCGTTTCGCCGCTGAATTCGGCCGCCGACCGGCGCGCACGGCAACGCCGGACGCTCGCAAGGTGTCCGTCTGGTTCGCGGTGCGGGTATGAATTCCTTGCTGCCCAACCGACAGGTGGCGCGTGAACTGTTTTCCGCTGCATGTCGGGGATCGGCGTGGCATCGCGACTGCGGGTCCCGTCGACTTCAACGACGCGAACCGAATCCCTGTGCAGGCGTTTGGAGCTCGCCTATTCGAGTCCGGCCTCGGCGAAACGGACGGGGTCGACGAAGGACGCGATGAGGTCGGGTCATTCGCACGAATGGTCGAACGCGGATACGATGTGCGCCACCGCGCCTGCAGGAGCCGGGTGGCTATGTCGCATGCCGGGCTTCCGCGGTCGAGTCGGCGCTCGCCGGTTCGTTTGCACCATTGACGGGATCCAGGACCGCCCCCTTGACTGCCGATACACCCGCGGCCCGCCGCAAGGCACAGATCGACGCTTTGCTGCTCGAGCTGCCCGGCGTCGAATCGAAGACGATCAACGGCCTCGACGCCTATTTCGTCTCCGGCAGGATGTTCGCCTGCATCAGCGGAAACGGAATCGGAATTCGCCTGCCCGTCGCCGCGGCGACGGAGCTCCAGTTCTCGAGGGACAACGTCGTTTCCTTTCGGCCCGCTGGCGTGGCGAGCACGAGGGAGTGGATACAGATCGACCGTGCCGATGCGGCCGACTACGAGAAGGATCTTCCGCTCTTCCGGCAGTCGCTCGAGTTCGTCAGGACGGGCCGGGCACGGTAGCGCCAGCGTCGAGCGGCTGCCCCGCGCCGTGATGGCGACCTGTCGTCGCCGGATCGCGGTGCCGCGTGGCGTCTTGCGCTTCCGCCGCGCCCCGGGTGCGGTCCGGACGCCCGCCCGCCGGTTCGCCCCGACGGCGCCGGATCCCGGCGCCCTTCGCGCAGCTTCGCGATCGCGATTCTCCCGCCTCGGTGTCTCCGGCGTCCAAGGTCTGATATAAGGCATCCGGGATGCTCGCCTGCCGGTGAGCCGGGCGCGAAGCGCGCTTCGCGCCGGACGGCGGACTTCGCGGTTGCGGAGTCCCGGGCTCGAGCGCCGCCGTCCCGCCGGATCCGACAAGACGCAGGCATGCCCAAGCAGCAGGTACCATGACCGCGATGCACCACCAGGCCCTGGACACGATCGCGTGCCCGGATTGCGACCTGCAGCAATCCATCCCGCCGCTCCTGCCGGGCGCGAGCGCCCGCTGCGCGCGATGCCGCGTCACCGTCGCGCGAAATCCGGTCGATCCGATCGGACGTCCGCTGGCATTGAGCGTCGCGTCCGCAGTGGTCTTCCTGATCGCCAACACGACTCCGCTGATGGGGCTCTCGGCGGTCGGGCGCGAAGCGTCGACGACGATCCTCGGCGGCGCGCAGGAGATGTGGACCCGGGGCAGCGAGATCACCGCCGTGATGGTGGCGTTCTGCGCCGTGATCGCGCCGGGAGCGTTCATCGCGTTCATGCTCGCCGTTCTGCTCGGGGCGAGGCGGGCGCCCGCCCCGCGCTGGGTCGGCCGGCTGCTGCGCATGGCGACCTCCGTCCAGCCCTGGTCGATGAGCGAGGTGATGCTCCTCGGCATCCTGGTGGCGCTCATCAAGATCGCGCATCTCGCGACGGTGATCCCGGGCATCGGGCTGTACGCCGTCGGCCTGCTCGTCATCCTGCTCGCAGTCACCTCGTCGATCTTCGAGCCTCGCGCGATCTGGAGCCGGGTCGTCTGGGCCGACGGGACGCTGCCGCCGGACCTGCGCCCGCGCGGGGCGGCGAAAGGCGCTCGCGAGCCCGCCGGCGCGTGGGTCTCGGTGCATCCGGAGCTCGCTTCGTGCGCGACCTGCGGGCTGCTGTGTCGGCCGGCCGGTCGGGGGCAGCTCGGACAGTGCCCCCGCTGCGGGGCCACGCTGACGAAGCGGCGCCACTTCTCGATCCAGACCACGTGGGCTCTGGTGATCGCCGCGGCGATCCTGTTCGTTCCGGCCAATGCGTTTCCCGTGCTGGTGACGACGACGTTCGGATCCACGGAGCCGTCGACGATCCTCGAAGGGGTCGTCTTCCTCTACCAGGACGGATCGTGGATGCTGGCGCTGATCGTGCTGGTGGCGAGCGTGGTCGTGCCGCTGGGCAAGCTGGCGGCGCTGGCCTACCTGATGGTCACGGTGCAGCGGGGCTCGGCCAAGAGCAACCACGACCGGACGAGGCTGTATCGACTGGTCGAGCTGATCGGCCGCTGGTCGATGCTCGACGTGTTCGTCGTCGCGTTCATCACGGCGCTGGTGCAGCTCGACCCGCTGATGTCCGTGACGCCGGGCATCGGCGTGATGTACTTCATGGCGGTGGTCGTGCTGACGATGATCGCGGCCCACGCATTCGATCCGCGCTTGATCTGGAACCCCAGCGTGCCTGGCCGGAGTCCGCATGGCTGATCCAAACGACGACGTCGAACTGCCGCAAGCGACCGTGGTGGCGCCCAGGCGCAGCCGTCTGTCGATCGTGTGGATCATCCCGGTCCTGGCGGTGCTGGTGGGCGTCGGGATCGCCGTCCAGCGCATCCGTGCGGAAGGCCCGACGATCACGATCGTGTTCAGGGCGGCCGAGGGCATCGAGGCCGGCAAGACCTTCATCAAGTACAGGGACGTGATCATCGGCCAGGTCAAGACGGTGCAGTTCACCGAGGACTACCAGAACGTCGAGGTCACGGCCAAGATCAGCAAGCGCGCGGCGGGGCTGATGGTCGAGGATGCGCAGTTCTGGGTCGTGCGCCCCACGATCAGCCTGTCCGGGGTCTCGGGACTCAACACGCTGCTGTCGGGCAACTACATCGGCTTCCAGGCCGGGACGTCGACGGTCGAGGACACCGATTTCGTCGGACTCGACAAGGCGCCGTTCGTCGCGGGCCGGCTCGGACACGAGTACACGCTGAAGACGGACGACCTGGGCTCGCTCGCGGTGGGCTCGCCGGTCCATTACCGGCACCTGCCGGTGGGCCAGGTCGTCGGCTTCGACCTCACGCCGGACGGCAAGTCGGTGGAGATCCAGGTGTTCGTCAGCGCGCCCTACGACAACTTCGTGAGCCTGGGGACGCGGTTCTGGCGGGTGAGCGGCATCGGCGTCAGCGTCGATGCGAACGGCCTGGACATTCGCACGGAGTCGCTCGCATCGCTGCTCGTCGGGGGCCTGTCGTTCGACGCGCCGCCTTTCCTGCACGACACGACCGTCGCGACGTCGGACGCGGTCTTCCAGCTCTACAACGACCGGGCCACCGCGATGAAGGCGCGCGATGCGATGACGCGCACGTACGTGCTCCGCTTCAACGAGTCGCTGCGCGGCCTCGCCGTCGGCGCGCCCGTGACCTACCTCGGCGTCCAGATCGGCGAGGTCGTCGACATCGGCTTCGATTTCGAGGCGGCGAGGCCGAACATCGCCCCCCGCGTGACGATCACGTTCTATCCCGAGCGCCTCCTCGTGTTCGCGGACGCGGGCCAGCAGGCCAGGGTCGAGCAGACGCTCAAGAGCGACGACAGGCGCCGCAACGCGTTCCTGCAGCGCCTGATCGACGATCGTGGGCTGCGGGCGCAGCTGAGGACCGGGAGTCTCCTGACGGGGCAGCTGTACGTCGCCTTCGACTACTTCCCGAAGGCCCCCAAAGCGAAGATGGTCCTGAACGGCAGCGTCCCCGAATTGCCGGTGGTGCCGAGCGGGCTCGTCGATCTCGAGGCGAAGCTCGCGAGCATCCTCGACAAGATCGACAAGCTTCCGCTCGACCAGATCGCGGCCGAGCTCAGGAAGGACCTCGCGTCGCTGGACGAGACGCTGACCGGCGCGAACAGCCTGATCAGGCGGGTCGACACCGAGCTCGTGCCGACGCTCAAGGACGACCTCGTGGCACTGCGCGGCGCGATCGGGAGCATGGAGCGCACGCTCAAGAACGCCGACGCGACGCTGCTCGGGCCCGACGCGCCGGTGCAGCAGGAGCTGCGCGACGCGCTGAACGAGTTCACGCGTGCGGCTCGCAGCATGCGAGTGTTCCTCGACTATCTCGAGCGCCACCCCGAATCGCCGATTCGCGGCAAGCTCGAAGACAAGAGCGTGGCCAAATGATGCGCCTGCGAATCGCGTTTGCAGCTCTTCCCGTCGTCGTCGGGCTCGCGGCGGGGTGCAGCACGCCGCCGCCGTCGCGGTTCTACACGCTGGCCGCGACGGCCACGTCCACGTCGCAGCAGTCGACGCTGGTGATCGCCGTGGGGCCGGTGACGGTGCCCTCCGTCGTCGACCGGCCGGAGTTCGTCGTGAGCACCGGCCCCAACGAGGTGCGGCTGGACGACTTCAACCGGTGGGCGTCGCCGCTGCAGGACGGCCTGTCGCGCGCGATCGCCGAAAACCTCGTGGCGATCCTCGGCACGCCGCGCGTGGTCCGGTTCCCGCAGACGCTGGCCACCGAGCCGGACTTCCGCGTGGCGGTGGAGGTCCGCACGTTCGAATCGACGCCGGGCAAGTCGACGGCGCTCGACGCGGTGTGGACGGTGCGGCGGGCGAAGGACGGCAGGACGTCCACCGGCCGCACGTCGGCGCGCGAAGCGGTTTCGGAGAGCGGCTACGACGCGCTCGCGGCCGCCCACAGCCGCGCGGTTGCCCGGGTGAGCCAGGACATCGCCAACGCGACGCTGGCTCTGCAGAACGCGCCCTAGACTCCCGGCGGGCCCGGAAACGTCGTCATCGGCATGTCCGGCAGCGTCGTCATCGGCATGTCCGGCAGCGTCGTCATCGGCATGTCCGGCGGAAGCGAGTCTCGGCCTTTGCGCGGGAGTTGCGCACGCGGCGGGCCGACCGCGCCGCCGCGTTTCCGCTGTCTGCCCGGGCGCTCGTCCGGATCGGGCGATCCCTGTACCATGTTTCGGTGGTTGCCGGCGCTCGCGAAGCGCATGCGGCGTGCCGGACCGCACGCCCGGCATCGCCGGCGGAATTCGATCGCACGAAACGCGCCTGCACAGGTGAATCAATGACCGGATTGCGCTTGTCGTCGTGGCTGGGGATCGCGCTGCTGCTGGGGGGCTGCGCCACCCGGCCGATCAATCCGCCCATCGCCAGCGTCGACCTCGGCACCGGCTACCGGCTCGAGCACCGCCAGGCGCAGTCCCTGGGCGTGGGCAAGGACACGCTGGTCATCCTCGCGTTCTCGGGAGGAGGCACGCGCGCTGCCGCGTTCTCGTACGGCGTGCTGGAGTTCCTGCGTCAGACGCGGATCGCCGATGCGAAGGGCCGGTCCGTGCGGCTGCTCGACGAGGTCGACATCATCACGGGCGTGTCCGGCGGCAGCTTCACCGCGCTGGCGTACGGGCTCTACGGCGAGAAGCTGTTCGACGAGTACGAGGCGCGGTTCCTCAAGCGCGACGTCCAGGGCGAGATCGTCGCCCGCACGCTCAACCCGGCGAACTGGGGCCGGTTGGCATCGCCCACCTGGGGCCGCTCCGAGCTCGCGGCCCAGCTCTACGACGAGATCCTCTTCAATGGGGCGACGTTCGCCGATCTCAATCGCGGCAGCGGTCCTTACATCACGGCAGTCGCCACCGACCTCTCGACCGGATCCCGCTTTGCTTTCGTCCAGGCCGTATTCGACTTCATCTGCTCGGATCTCGACGCGGTTCCGCTGTCCCGTGCCGCGTCGGCCTCCTCGGCGGTGCCGGTCGTGCTGTCGTCGGTGACGCTGAACAATTACGGCGGCACGTGCAACATGAGCATGCCCCCGTGGACGAAGCCCTTCCTCGAAACGTCGGATCCGCCGAGGCCCGCGGCCCGGGCGATTCGAACGCTGCAGGCCACGGCGGCCTTCGGCGACGGCGTCAATCGCCCCTTCCTCCATCTGGTGGACGGCGGGGTGTCCGACAACATCGGCATGCGCGGCGTGCTCGACACGATGGAAGTCCTCGAGGCGCTGCACGCGTCCGCCGTCCGCACACCGCTCGACAACGTGCGGAGAATCGTCGTGTTCGTCGTCAACTCGCTGTCCGAGCCTCCGACCGGCTGGGACCGGTCGGAAGTTTCGCCCGGCGCGGTGCAGACGCTGCTCAAGGCATCGGGCACGCCGATCGACCGCTACTCGTTCGAGTCCGTCGAGCAACTCAGGGATACCGCGGCGAGGTGGCGCACGCTGAGGCTCATCCGCGACTCGGCGGCCATGAGGTCGAACACCGATCCGGCGGTGGCCAGGGTGTTGCGCGTTCCGGAGGCGGAGATCTATGCCGTCGACGTCTCGTTCGGCGCGCTGAAGGACCGGGCCGAGTTCGATTACCTGAACCTGCAGCCGACGTCCTTCGTGCTTCCGCCCGAAGCGGTCGACCGCCTGCGCGCCGCCGCGGGGACGATCATCGCGGCGTCGCCCGAGTTCCAGCGGCTGCTGGACGACCTGGGCGCCAAGGTCGTCGTCGACGCGAAGCCCGCCGTCCCCGCGACGCCTGCCGTCAAGGCGCCGTAGCCGGCGACGGGCATCGGGGCGTCCGGTTGCGACCGGACGGCAGGCGTCGGCACATCGGACGAAGCCGGCAACGTGCGTTGCCGCGAACGGTCGAGATCGAGGGCTGTCGTGAAATGTGAGGACAGGTAAGGGTGCCGCGGACGACGATCGACGAAAGCGGCCGGCGTGTCCGCGTTCGCATCAAGTGATTCGCCGGCCGTTTGCGGAGGGGCGGCGCGCCAGCCGTTCGACCCGTTCCTTCGATCGTCCAGCGACAGGCGAAAGACGAGAGGTATCGTGATGCGCTACACGGAACGCAAAGCTGCGACGGCCCGGTTCTCGCAGACACCGATCGTTCGCGCGATGTCGCGGGAGGGGACGCACGAGACGCGGCGACGTCCGCGCGTCGCTGCGGCATGGGCCGCGACGGCGCTGCTGCTGGTCGCGCTGTCGCCCGCGCCGGCGCGGGCCGACGAGCTCTCCGACTTGAAGGACCTGGTCAGGCAGCTCGAGGCGCGCATCAGGGCGCTCGAATCCGAACGCACCGCGCCCAGGGCTCCGGCCGCCGCGACCGATGTCCAGGCCCCCGCCGTCGTCGTCGTGGCGCCGGCGCCGGCGCCCGCGCCCGCGGCCGACGCGACCCCCTTCGTCCCGCCCACGACCTTGAAGGACGACGAGTCCGCATCGCCGCGCGTCGACAACGCGGCGATCGACCCGGCGATGAAGGGGTTCTTCAAGATCCCGGGCACCGACACCATCATGAAGATCGGCGGCTATGCCAAGGTCGACTTCATCTACGACACGAAGCCGATCGGCACGTTCGACTACTTCGTCACGTCCGCGATCCCGACGTCGGGCCCCGACACGCAGCGCGGCTCGCAGTTCACCGTCCAGGCGAAGCAGACCCGCCTGAACCTCGACCTGCGCCGCGACACCGAGGCGGGAAAGGCGCGCCTCTACTTCGAAGGGGACTGGTTCGGCGATGCGAGCTTCGGCTTCTCGCAGGGAGGCTACAAGTTCCGCCTGCGCCACGCATTCGGGCAGGTGAGCAACTTCGCCGCCGGATACAGCTTCAGCGCGTTCATGGACAACGACGCGCTGCCGGACACGCTGGACTTCGAAGGGCCGGGGAGCGCGGCCTATCTGACGCTCGCGGGCGCGCGCTACACGTGGAAGGTCGGAGCGAACACGAACGTGAGCCTCGCGGCCGAAGCGCCCGGCGCCGAGGTCACGACGCCCGTCGGCGGGAGCCGCTCGACGTTCCCGGACATCACCGCGCGTGCGCGGTACGAAGCCGACCGCGGGCACGTGCAGCTCTCCGGCGTCGTGCGCCGGCTCGGCTGGCGCAGCGGCGATGGCGCGAGCGACACGACCCTCGGCTACGGGATCAACCTCGCCGGCAGCCTGAAGACCGTCGGAAACGACTATCTCGTCGCGGGCGGCATCTGGGGCAAAGGAATCGCCCGCTACATCTCCGACATCACCGGGTTGGGGCTCGATGCGATCGTCGATCCCGACGGCAACCTGCAGGCGCTGGAGGAATACGGCGGCTACGCGGCGTACACGCACTACTGGTCGCCCAAGGTCCGCTCGACCGCCGTCGTCAACTACCTCGGCATGAGCAACAAGGCCTACCAGGCGTCGACGTCGTTCTCGAACAGCCAGTACTACTCGGCGAATCTCATCTGGAACCCCGCCGGGTCGCTGAACGTCGGCCTCGAGGTGCTGTACGGCCGCTACAAGACGAACGACGGGTTGAGCGCCAACGACACGCGCATCCAGGCGAGCGTGCAGTACGATTTCGTGCGCTAGCCGGCCGCCGACCGCCGCGGGACCGCCCCGAGGGGCGACAGA
Source organism: uncultured Pseudomonadota bacterium (assembly GCA_937898875.1). GTDB lineage: Bacteria > Pseudomonadota > Gammaproteobacteria > Burkholderiales > Casimicrobiaceae > VBCG01. Next base: position 8,457 of record CALDKM010000171.1, read on the forward strand.
GGGACACCAACGATGCTCGAAGGCAAATTTCAGCCGATGCGCGTGCGAGTGCTCGTCGTCGACGACGAGTTGCTCCACGACACCACCGGCGGCCGCGCGTCGCGAGCGCTCGTCAAGGATCTCGAGGCGCGCAACCTCGACGTCGTGCAGGCGCATTCGGCGGACGACGGCATGTCGATCGCGACGTCCGACGCGGCGATCCACGCGGTGCTGATGGACTGGACGCTGGGCGACGACGACGCGCGGACGCACGCGAAGGCGCGGGCGCTCCTCGAGTTCATCCGCTCGCGCAACGAGCACGTGCCGGTGTTCCTGATGGCCGAGCGCAGGGAGGCGGCGAAGCTGCCGGTCGAGGTCATGCAGCTCGCCGACGAGTTCATCTGGATGCTCGAGGACACGGCCTCGTTCGTGAGCGGGCGCGTGGAGGCCGCGGCGAACCGCTACATCGAGCGACTGCTGCCGCCGATGGCCAAGGCCCTGGGGCGCTTCGGGCGCGTGCACGAGTACTCGTGGCACACGCCGGGGCACACCGGCGGCACCGCGTTCCTGAAGTCGCCGGTCGGGCGCATCTTCTACGACTACTTCGGCGAGAACCTGTTTCGCTCGGACCTGTCGATCAGCGTCGGCGAGCTGGGGTCGCTGCTCGACCACACGGGGCCCATCGGCGAGTCGGAGCGGTACGCGTCGCATGTGTTCGGCGCGCATCGCAGCTACTGCGTCACCAACGGCACGTCCACGTCGAACCGCGTCATCTTCATGGCGGCGGTGACGAGCGGCCAGATCGCGCTGTGCGACCGCAACTGCCACAAGTCGATCGAGCACGGCCTCACGATGACCGGCGCGATACCGAACTACTACGTGCCGCTTCGGAACCGCTACGGGATCATCGGCCCGATCCATCCGGACCAGTTCAAGGCGGGGGCGATCAAGCGGTCGATCGAGGCGAACCCGCTCGTGCAGGCGAAGACGGACCGCCGTCCCGTCTACAGCGTGGTCACGAACTCGACCTACGACGGCCTCTGCTACAACGCCCGGACGGTCGAGCAGCTGCTCGACCCCACGGTCGACCGGATCCACTGGGACGAGGCGTGGTACGGCTACGCGCGCTTCAATCCGATCTACCGCGACCGCTTCGGGATGCGCGGGGACCCCAAGGACCACAAGGGCCCGACCGTCTTCGCAACCCACTCGACGCACAAGCTGCTCGCCGCGCTCTCGCAGGCGTCGTACCTGCACATCCGGGACGGCCGCGGCGCGATCCCGCACGCGCGCTTCAACGAGTCGTTCATGATGCACGCGTCGACTTCGCCGCTCTACACGATCATCGCGTCGAACGACGTCACCTCCGCGATGATGGACGGCCGCGGCGGCCTCACGCTGACGAGCGAGTCGATCCAGGAGGCGGTGGCGTTCCGGCAGACGATGGGCCGGGTGCACGACGAGTTCCGCAGGAAGGGCGACTGGTTCTTCAACACGTGGAATGCCGACGAGATCGCGGTGCCCGGGAAGAAGAAGCGCGTCCCGTTCCACGAGGCGCCGCCCGAGCTGCTCGCGACCGATCCGGACGCCTGGGTGATGCATCCCGGCGACGCGTGGCACGGGTTCGACACGCTGCCCGACGACTACTGCATGCTCGACCCGATCAAGGTATCGGTCCTGACGCCGGGCGTAGCCGCCGACGGGACGCTCGGGAAGTCCGGCGTCCCGGCGACGCTCGTGACCGCCTATCTCGACCGCCAGGGCATCCAGGTCGAGAAGACCACCGACTTCACGATCCTGTTCCTGTTCTCGTTCGGCGTCACGAAGGGCAAGTGGGGGACGCTGATCACCGCGCTGCTCGACTTCAAGCGCGACTACGACGCCGACGCGCCGCTCGAGCAGGTGCTGCCGAAGCTCGTGGCCGCGAACCCGGCGCGCTACGGGAAGCTGGGCCTGCGGGGCCTCGCCGACGAGATGTTCGACCAGCTGAAGCGCGCGAAGCAGACGCACTGGCTCGCGAAGGCGTTCTCGACGCTGCCCGAGCCGCGCATGACGCCCGCGGCGGCGTACCGCGAGCTCGTGCTCGACCGCATCGAGCACGTCGAGCTCGACCAACTCGCCGACCGCGTGCTGGCGACCAGCGTCGTCCCGTACCCTCCGGGCATCCCTATGCTGATGCCCGGCGAGTGTGCGGGACCGGCGAGCGGGCCCTACCTCAGCTACCTGCGCGCGCTGCGGGACTGGGACGCGCGTTTCCCCGGATTCGGGCACGATACGCACGGCGTCGAGAACGTCGACGGCCGCTATTTCCTCCATTGCCTGAAGAGCGGGAAGGGCAGGTAGATGCCGCGGGAGACCGGGGTGGCATTCCCGGACAAGCGCGGCCGGGTGGGCGTTCAGGTCGACGTGAAGCGAGGAGGCGAGCGATGATCCCCCGATCGGTCAAGGCACCGACGATACCGATCCCGTTCCACAAGCTGCTCAAGGTCGTCGCCCTCGTCGACGGCGAGAATCCGCAGATCCGCGAGCTGCTCGATCAGATCCGCGCCGAGCACTACACGGTCGAGGTGCGCGACCGCTACGAGGGCGACCCCACCGAGGATGCGGACGTCGGCGCGTACATCGCGCTCGTCGACGGCGACCGGCGGGAACGCGCGCGGTCGATGGCCCTCAAGGTCCGCGAGATCGGATTCCGGACCCCGCTCTGGGCGCTGTGCGACGCGCACCGGGTGTCCGATCTCGTCGTCCTCGGCCTCCTCGGCGAGGTCGACGGCTACATCTATCTCGGTCAGCAGAGTCCGACGTTCTACGCGAAGCAGGTGATCGCGAGCCTCATCGACTACGGGATGTCGCTGCTGCCGCCGTTCTTCGGCGGCCTCGTCGCCTACGACGCCGAGGCGAACATCGCGTTCGACTGCCCGGGCCATCAGGGCGGGCAGTTCTTCCGGAAGTCGCCTGCGGGGCAGCTGTTCTTCAAGCATTTCGGCGAGAGCATCTTCCGCAACGACCTGTGCAACGCCGACGTCGACCTGGGCGACCTGCTGATCCACGAGGGCGCGGCGGTCGAGGCGCAGAAGCACGCCGCCGGGATCTTCGGCGCCGACAAGACCTACTTCGTGCTGAACGGCACGAGCACGTCGAACAAGGTCGTGACGAATGCGGCGCTCCGGCGCGGCGACCTCGTGCTGTTCGACCGCAACAACCACAAGTCTCTCCACCAGGGCGCGCTCGTCCAGGCCGGGGCGATCCCGGTCTTCCTTCCGACCGCGCGCAACGGCTTCGGCATGATCGGCGCCGTCGACTGGGGCGCCTGGGACGAAGGCGCCCTCCGCGAGCGGATACGGACGAATCCGCTCGTGAAGGATCCGGACCGGCACAAGGCCGAGCGCCCGTTCAGGCTCGCCTGCATCCAGCTCGCGACCTACGACGGCACGATCTACAACGTCCGCAAGGTCCTCGAGAAGATCGGGCACCTGTGCGAGTACGTGCTGTGGGACGAGGCCTGGATCGGCTACAACGCGTTCCATCCGCTCTTCCACGACCACAGCCCGATGCGCATCGAGAAGCTCGCGCCGGAGATGCCGGGGCTCTTCTCGACGCAGTCGGTGCACAAGCAGGGCGCCGGCTTCTCGCAGGCGTCGCAGATCCACAAGCGCGACGATCACCTCCGCGGCCAGAAGCGCTACATCGAGCACAAGCGCTTCAACGAGTCGTTCCTGATGCACGCGTCGACGTCGCCGTTCTACCCGCTGTTCGCGTCGCTGGACGCGAACGCCAAGGTGCACGAGGGCAAGGCCGGCGAGATGCTGTGGGACCGATGCATCGAGCTCGGGATCGAGACGCGCAAGAAGTTCCGCGCGTTCGGCCGCCACTACGCGCAGACCGGGCGGAGCGCCGAGGAACGGTGGTTCTTCGATCCGTTCGTGCCCGACCGGGTCACGGTCCGCAACTCGCGGTTCATGAGCGACGCGACCGACGCGGTCTGGGAGGATCTTCCGACCGACGTCATCAAACGCGAGCAGCAGTGCTGGAACTTCGCGCCGAAGAGCGCGTGGCACGGCTATGCCGGCTACGCCGACGGCTACGCGATGGTCGACCCGAACAAGCTCACGCTGCTGACGCCGGGAATCGACCGCAGGACCGGCGAGTACCTGGACTTCGGCGTGCCCGCCACGGTCGTCGCGAACTTCCTGCGCGAGCAGCGGGTCGTGCCCGAGAAGTGCGACCTCAACAGCATCCTCTTCCTGATGACGCCGGCGGAGGACGAGGGCAAGCTCAACACGCTGATCGCGAAGCTGGTCAAGTTCAAGAACTTCTGGGACGAGGACGCGCCGCTCTCGCAGGTGCTGCCGTCGATCTGCGCCGCGCACGGCGAGCGCTACGCGGGCTACACGCTGCGGCGGGCCTGCAACGAGATGCACGGCTTCTATCGCGATTCCAACGTCAAGGAGCTTCAGCGGCTCTGCTTCCGGGCGTCGAGCTTCCCGGAGCTCGCGATGCTGCCGAAGGACGCCTACGAGGCGCTGGTGTCGAACGAGGTCGACTACGTCCCGCTCGACAGCGCCAGAGGACGGATATCGGCGACCCTCGCGCTGATCTATCCCCCGGGCATCGGCGTCGTGCTGCCGGGCGAGCGCTGGGACGACCGCGCCAGGCCGATGTTCGACTATTTCATGACTTTCGAAGAGTCGTTCAACCGCTTCCCGGGCTTCAACTACGAGGTCCAGGGCGTGTTCCAGGAACGCGAGAACGGCCGCATCAGGTTCTACACGTACGTGGTCCGCGAGTGACCGCGAAAGCCCCTCGACCAGGAGAGCTCCCCATGACGGCCCCGCAGAAGAAGATGAACGTCGCGCAACTGACATTCATCGTCACGGTGAACATGATGGGCTCGGGCATCATCATGCTGCCCGCCAACATGGCGCAGGTCGGCGCGATCTCGTTGCTGTCGTGGGGGGTCACCGCGATCGGCTCGCTGGCCATCGCCTACGGCTTCGCGCAGGCGGGCATCTTCAACCAGCGCACCGGAGGCCTGGCGGCCTACGCCGAAGACGCGTACGGGAAGGACGGCTACTTCCAGGTCTTCTTCCTCTACTTCCTGTCGCTGGCGATCGCCAACGTCGCGGTGGCGAGCTCGGCGCTCGGGTACCTGGCCGCCTTCTTCCCGGTGCTGTCGTCCACGCCGATCATGAGCTGCGTCAGCGTGATCGCCCTGCTGTGGCTCACGACGGTCGCCAATTTCGGCGGCCCGAGCCTGACGGGGAAGATCGGCTCGGTGACCGTGTGGGGCGTGATCCTGCCGGTCGGGTTCCTGTCGATCGCCGGATGGTTCTGGTTCAGCGGCGCGACCTTCGCCGCCGCCTGGAACCCGAAGGGCATCAGCCTGGCCGAAGGCGTGGGATCGAGCATCTCGCTCACGCTGTGGGCGTTCCTCGGCATGGAGTCGGCATCGCAGAACGCCTCGGCGGTCGAGAACCCGAAGCGCGACGTTCCGCTGGCGTGCATGTTCGGCACGCTCGGCGCGGCGGTGATCTACATCCTGTCGACGACGGTGATCCAGGGCATCGTGCCGAACGCGGAGCTCGCTTCGTCCACCGGCCCCTTCGGTTTGGCCTTCGCCAAGATGTTCAACCCGACGATCGGCTCGATCGTCATGGCGCTGGCGGCGATGGCGTGCGTGGGCTCGCTGCTCGGCTGGCAGTTCACCCTGGCGACGACCGCGAAAGACGCCGCGGACAGCCGCATGTTTCCGGCGATCTTCGGCAAGGCCACCGCGGCCGGCGCGCCGGTCGCCGGCATGGTGATCATGGGTATCGTGCAGTCGGTGATGGCGCTGTCGACGATCTCGCCCAACCTGAGCGAGCAGTTCGCCGCACTCGTCAATCTGGCGGTGGTCACGAACGTCTTGCCCTACATCATCTCGCTGTCGGCCCTGTTCGTGATGATGCGCGACGCCAGGGTGGAGCCCGGTGTCTACAGGCGCAACGCCGTCGTCGCGGTGGTGGCGATGCTCTACTCGACCTATGCCCTGTACGCCTCGGGCAAGGACGCGGTGCTCGGCGGCATGCTGGTGATGGCCATCGGCTACGTCGTCTACGGCTTCATCGCACCGCGCTTCGCGCCGAAGTCCCAGGCTGCGGGCGCACAGCCGAGCGCGGCGTGAACGCGTCCGGCCGTATTGTGGACAGGAGACAGAACATGCTGCACGAACGATCGGCTTGCTCCCGGGGGAAAGGGGCTGGAATCGCGATTCTCGCGCTGGCCGTCCTCGCGACCGTGCTTCCGTCGCCCGCGGACGCTGCAGGAGGCACGCTGGACCGGATCAAGGAGGCCGGCAGGATCAACCTCGGCTATCGCGTCGACGCCCGTCCGTTCGCCTTCAAGGACGAGTCCGGCAAGCCGGCGGGCTACTCGGTGGCGCTCTGCCAGAAGGTCGCCGACCAGGTGAAGGCGGACCTCGGGATCGCCACGCTGGCCGTCGAATGGGTACCGGTGACCGTCGACGATCGCTTCCGCGCGGTCCAGGAGGGGAAGATAGACCTCCTGTGCGGCGCGGACAGCGCCACGCTCGCGCGACGGAAGGACGTGTCGTTCTCGATTCCGACCTTTCCCGGCGGGATCGGCGCGATCGTGCGCTCCGATGCCTCGTTCCGGCTGAAGGAGGTGTTGGCGCAGCAGAAGCCGTCCCGGCCCTTCTGGCGGGGCTCGCCCGCGCAGCTCCTCGAGCAGCAGACGTTCTCGGTGCTCAAAGGGACCACGAGCGAGGCGTGGCTCGCCGGCCGGATCGACAAGCTGCAGATTGCCGCCAAGGTCGCGCCCGTCGAGAGCTACGAGACGGGCATCAGGCGGGTGCTCGACCGCAGCACGAACGTGTTCTTCGGCGACCGGGCGATCCTGGTCGACACGTGGAGGCGCAGCGCGTCGGCGGCAGACCTGCAGGTGCTCGACCGCCGCTTCACCGACGAGGCGCTCGCGCTCGCGCTCGCGCGCGGCGACGAGGAATTCCGCCTCGCGGTCGACCGGACGCTCAGCCGGTATTTCATTTCCGACGCCTTCCGCGAGACGTTCACGAAGTCGTTCGGCACGATGACCGATCCGGTGAGGACGTTCTTCCAGCTGAGCGCGCTGCCGGAGTAGGTCGCGACGAACCGAACAGACTGGAGCGACGAACGATGCAGAAATTCGGTGTACACAGCGAAGTCGGCAGGCTCCGGACCGTGCTGGTCTGCAGTCCGGGGCTCGCCCACCAGAGACTGACGCCCGGGAATGCCGCCGATCTCCTGTTCGACGACGTGCTGTGGGTGCAGGAGGCGAGGAAGGACCACTACGAGTTCACGCTCAAGATGACCGAGCGCGGCGTCGAGGTCCTCGAACTGCACGACCTGCTGGCCGAGACGCTCGCCGACAAGGACGCGCGCGCCTGGATCCTCGACCGGCGCATCACAAGCAACGACGTCGGGGCGAACACGGCCCGTGTCGTACGTCCGTGGCTCGACGAGATGCCTGCCGCGAAGCTGGCCGAGCACCTGATCGGCGGGATCGCGATCCTGGACCTCCCGAAAAGCGAAACGTCGGCAATGCTGGCCGACGCCTACGGCGGGACGGACTTCATCATTCCGCCGATTCCCAACACGCTGTTCCAGCGCGATCCGTCGTGCTGGATCTACAACGGCGTCACCTGCAATCCGATGTATTGGCCGGCGCGCAAGCCCGAGACGCTGCTCCAGCGCGCCGTCTACAAGTTCCACCCCCGCTTCCGAAGCGGCGGCTTCACGATCTGGTGGGGCGATTCGGACGAGTCGTTCGGCGAGTCGAGCGTAGAGGGAGGCGACGTCATGCCGATCGGCAAGGGCGTCGTCCTGATCGGCATGGGCGAGCGGACGACGCGCCAGGCCGTGCAGCAGGTCGCCCAGAGCCTCTTCGCGCACAAGGCCGCCACGCGCGTGATCGCCTGCCTGATGCCGAAGAGTCGGGCCGCGATGCACCTAGACACCGTGTTCACGTTCTGCGATCGGGACCTGTGCACGGCGTTCCGCGAGGTCGTCGACCAGATCCGCTGCTTCAGCGCGCGCCCGGGAGGGCGGGGCAGCGTCGATATTCATTCGGACAAGGGCCATTTCCTCGACGTGGTCAGGGAGGCGCTGGGGCTCGCGGAACTGCGCGTCGTCGAGACCGGCGGGAACGCGTGGCAGGCGCAGCGCGAGCAGTGGGACGACGGCAACAACGTCGTCGCGCTCGAACCCGGCGTCGTCGTCGCCTACGACCGTAACACCCATACGAACACGCTGCTGCGCAAGGCGGGGGTCGAGGTGATCACCGTGCGCGGCTCGGAGCTCGGCCGCGGGCGCGGAGGGGGGCACTGCATGACCTGCCCGATCTCGCGCGATCCGGCATACTGACGGGCACGGCTGCCGCGGGAAACGCGGGGACCGGCCAGGACCGCACGAGGAGAAATCGATGAGCTTCAACCTGCGCAATCGCTCGCTGCTGACCGTCCAGGACTACACGCAGCGCGAGTTCCGCTACCTGCTCGACCTCGCGCGCGACCTGAAGCGCGCCAAGTACGCGCGCACCGAGCAGAAACACCTGCTCGACAAGGAGATCTGCCTGATCTTCGAGAAGACGTCGACGCGCACGCGCTGCGCGTTCGAGGTCGCGTGTCACGACCAGGGCGCCAACGTCACCTATCTCGACCCGTCGGGCTCGCAGATCGGCCACAAGGAGTCGTTCAAGGACACCGCGCGCGTGCTCGGGCGCATGTACGACGCGATCGAGTACCGGGGCGCGAGCCAGACCGGTGTCGAGACGCTGGCGAAGTACGCGGGCGTGCCGGTGTTCAACGGGCTGACCGACGAGTACCATCCGACGCAGATGCTCGCCGACGTGATGACGATGCGCGAGCACGCCGACAAGCCGGTCCAGCAGATCAGCTACGCGTTCCTCGGCGACACGCGCAACAACATGGGCCACTCGCTGATGATCGTCGGCTGCATGATGGGCATGGACGTGCGCATCTGCGGCCCGAAGAAGCTGTGGCCGGCGGACGCGTTCGTGAAGATCGCCCGCGACCTCGAGAAGCGCTACGGCGCGACGCTCACGATCACCGACGATCCGAAGAAGGCGGTCAAGGGCGTCGACTTCATCCACACCGACGTCTGGGTGTCGATGGGCGAGCCGAAGGAGGTGTGGAAGGAGCGCATCAAGCTGCTGCTTCCCTACCAGGTGAACGCGAAGCTGATGAAGGCGAGCGGCAACCCGCACGTGAAGTTCATGCACTGCCTGCCGGCGTTCCACGACACCGAGACGACGCTCGGCCGCCAGATCGCCGAGACCTACGGCATTTCCGACGGCCTCGAGGTGACCGACGAGGTGTTCGAGAGCGAATGGAACGTCGCGTTCGAGCAGGCGGAGAACCGCCTGCACACGATCAAGGCGATCCTCGTCGCCACGCTCGGGGACTGACGCCGTGCTGGTCGTCACCGCCCTCGGCGGAAACGCGCTCCTGCGGCGGGGCGAGCCCATGACCGCCGAGAACCAGCGCCGGAACATCCGCATCGCCGCAGAGGCGCTCGCGCCGGTGGCGGCGGAGCATCGGCTCGTCGTCGCCCACGGCAACGGGCCGCAGGTCGGACTGCTGGCGCTGCAGGGCGCCGCGTATGCCAAGGTCGAGAGCTATCCGCTGGACGTGCTGGACGCCGAGACCGAGGGAATGATCGGCTACATCATCGAGCAGGAGCTCGGCAACCTGCTTCCGTTCGAGCGGCCGTTCGCCACGCTGCTGACGATGGTCGAGGTCGACCCCGGCGATCCGGCGTTCAGGAACCCGACCAAGTTCATCGGTCCCGTCTACACGAAGGCGGATGCCGACCGCGTCGCGAAGGAGAAGGGGTGGGCGTTCAAGGCCGACGGCGAGCACTGGCGCCGCGTCGTTGCGTCGCCCCAGCCGAAGCGCATCTTCGAGTTGCGGCCGATCAAGTGGCTCCTCGAGCGCAACACGATCATCATCGCCGCGGGGGGCGGCGGCATCCCGACGATGTACGAGCCGGGCGCGAACCGCAAGCTCGTGGGTGTCGAATGCGTGATCGACAAGGACCTGGCCTCCGAGCTCCTGTCGCGCGAGCTGGACGCCGACCTGTTCGTGATGCTGACCGACACCGATGCCGTCTACGTCGACTGGGGCAAGCCCGCGCAGAAGGCGATCCGTCGCGCGTCGCCGGCGGCGCTGTCGGCGATGCAGTTTCCCGCCGGCTCGATGGGCCCCAAGGTCGAGGCGGCCTGCCGGTTCGCGTCGGCCACGGGCAAGCGGGCAGCCATCGGCGCATTGGCGGACCTGGGCAGGATCATCGCCGGCGAGGCCGGGACGACCGTGTCGGTCGGAGAGAGCGGCCTCGTCTTCGCGGCGTGACGCTCCGCCCGGTCCGGCGGACCGAAGCGCGATTGCTGCGGATCCGCGGCGATGCGCATTATCATCGCGGACCATCCGGCCGCCGCCGCGGGACATCGCGCGCGCCGGCCGGCCCGAGATCCGATGTCCGGCAGGAGAACGACATGGCCGACGCCATGAACGACCGCCTCGCGGTCCGCGAGCTGGTCGAGAACTGGGCCGTGTGGCGCGATGCGGGGGACTGGGAGCGGTTCCGCACCGTCTGGCACGAGGACGGCCGCATGATGGCCACCTGGTTCCAGGGGACCGCCGACGAGTTCATCCGCGTGACGAAGGAGGGTTGGGAAAGCGGTGTGAGCATCCTGCACTTCCTGGGCGGCAGCTCGATCGACGTCGCCGGCAGCCGCGCGATCGCGCAGACGAAGATGACGATCTCGCAGCGCGCGGACGTCGACGGCGTACGCTGCGACGTCGTGTGCACCGGACGCTTCTACGACTTCATCGAGAAGCGCGCCGGACGCTGGGGCGTGGTCCTCCGGCAGCCGATCTACGAGAAGGATCGCCTCGACCCGCTCGATCCGGCGGCGAAGCTCGTGCTCGATCGGGGGTTGCTCGAGAGCTTCCCCGAGGGTTACCGCCACCTCGCGTACCTGCAGACGAAGATCGGCTTCAAGGTGAAGCGCGACATGCCCGGTCTGAAGGGTCCCGCGGTGCAGGCGCTCTACGCGCGCGGCGCCTCCTGGCTCGCCGGCGGCCCGCACGGTGGCTGACGACGGCGTTGCGGAAGGCGCGGCAACGGCGCGAGGCTGAACGCGCATGCGGCAATCGCCTGTCGACGCGGCGGATCCGTCGGGCTGCTCGCGGCTCGCCTTCCTGCGACGTCGCGGCGGAATCTACCTGAACCGATCCCGGAGATCGGTCTGGGTGCACGCGCGGGATGCCGGAAGCTTCGTGGCGGCGTCCCGGATCCTCGCGTGGATCCGGGGAGCGGTCGCGATGGATCGGTTGCTGCTCACGTCGAGCCGGCCGGAGACCTGCGCGTGGCTCGCGGCCCGCTATCCTAACGACAATGTGCTTCCGCCGCCCTGGGACGCAGCGGCGCTGGTCGGCCGTTTCGTCGGCCAGCTGAGGCCGCTGATGCTGGTCTGCATCGGCGACGTCGAGGGCATCGGCGCCAGGCTGCTCGCGCAAGCCCGCCGCGCGGGCGTGCCCGTCGCGCTCGTCGACCTGGCCGTGGCGCCGCCGGCGGGGATCCTGCCGTACGCCGACGTCTGTTGCGTGCATACGCCCGCCGTCGCCGAGCGGATCGCGGCGCTCGGCGTGTCGCGCGCGCGCATCCACGTCACCGGAGGCCTGCGCGATTCCGACGCGGCCGATGGCGGGCCTTCCGACGATGCGTCACGGCGGACGATCGCCGCGCTCGAACCCGCGATGACGGCGCTGTCGCCGCCCGCGGACGGCATGCCGGACCGGACCGCCCCGCGCCGAATGGATCAGCTCGCGCGCACGGCGGCCGGTCGCTGGGTCGTCGCAACGCGCCGGGGGCGCCGGTGCGACGGCTGGGACGCGCTGAACGAGCGGCTCGGTCGTCCCGAGACGATCCTCTGTCTCGGCAACGGTCCCTCGTCGGAGGATCCGGCGCTGGCCGGCGTCGCGCACGACGCGCTGTTTCGCGTCAACTGGCGCTGGCTCGGGCGCGGCGTGCTCACGCGACCGGACATGGTGTTCGTCGGCGATCTCCGCACGACGGCCCGCGTTCGTGACTGCGTGTTCGGATTCCGGACCACCGCGTGGGAATCGGAAGTGCTGCTGCGTCATCTGCTCCTCCACGGGCGCATGCGCAGGCTCGAGTACTTCACCTATGAGCGCGTCTCGTCCTTCCTCGACGATGCCTCGTGGCCGGCGCATCCGACCAACGGCGTCGTGATGGTGGCGACCGCCGCTGCGCTGAAGCCGCGGCGACTGATCCTGTCCGGCATCGATCTGTACCTCGATCCGCGCGGACGATACCCCGGAGACATCGCCGCCGAGAATGCCTTTCCGCCGATGCATTCGCGCGAGGTCGAGCTCGAGATCCTCGACCGGATCCTCGCGGACTACCGGGGCGAGCTGCGGATCCTGAACGAGCCCTTGCGCGAGGCGCTCGCGGCACGCAGGGCCAGGCCGGCGGCGACGGAAGCGACCTCCCGATGAAACCGCCCTGCGCGCCTTCCGATGCGACCGCGACTTCCGGGGACGCCGCCAGTCGGGCAGGAGCCGATGCCGCGCCGGCGGCGACGCGCCCCGGAGGTCTCCCGATCACGGTCCTCATCCTGACGCACAACTCGGCGAGGACGCTGGATCGCGCGCTCGAATCGGTGCGCGCATTCGCCGAGGTCGTGGTCGTCGATGGCGGCAGCGTCGATGCGACCGCGCGCATCGCCGCGGCGTACCCGAATGTCTCGTACCGGGAGAACCCGTTTCGGGGGTTCTCGGAGCAGCGCAATTTCTCGCTGCGGCAGGCCTCGCATGCGTGGTGCCTGGTGCTCGACAGCGACGAGGCCGCCACGCCCGAACTCGTCGCCGGGCTCGCGAGCCGGTCCTGGGACGACGACCCGGTGCCGCTGTACTACGTGATGCGTACCGACTATTTCATGGGCGAGGTGCGGGAGCGGGGCTATGCGCGAAGCCTCACGCACGCCCGCTTCTTCCGCGGATCCCGCGTCGAGTACAGGGGCCGTGTTCACGAGAGCCCGCATGTCGACGGCCGAAAGCCCCGACGCGACAGCGACTGGGTGGGCGTCCTCCCCGTCGACTGGCGAATCCTGCACGACCCGGACAACGACGTCGCGGACGAGCTCGCCAGGATCGGGACCTACTCGCTCCTGAAGGGGCGCGAGAGAATCGAGGCAGGCGAGCGCATCGGCGCGGCTGGCATCGTGCTGGCGGTGTTCAGGGACGCCTTCTCGCTGTACCGAATGGAGTGGAGGAACGGAAGACGGGGATTCGTACGGACGATCCTCGTCTGTTGTCATCGCGCCCTCGCCAATGTCGTGGTCTACGCGGAGCGGGTGCGTCGGGACCGCTGAGCGTCACGGGTGGTGGAGGCGTGTCACCGCCAATGCAGCCTCACGTACGGGACGTCGACCGCGTGCGGCTTCGGGTCGCCGTGGAAGACCATCACCCGGCAACCGTCCGGCAGCTTCCTCCTGCCGTGCTTCTTGAAGCTCAGGACCGTGCCCGCCGGAAAGCAGTGCGACCCGATGGCATCGCGTGCGTGGACCTGGCGCGATGTCCATTCCTGATCGCCGCCGTAACGCACACCGCCCTCCCAGTAAACGACCTTGTCATGGCTCCCGAGGCAGGCGTCCCATTCGCGCTTCTTGACGAGCCGGCCATCCGCCACCTTGCGGCGGAAGTCGTCGATCACGTGATGATGCCGGTTGAGGTGGAACTTCATCACCGAGGCGTTGTACTGGGGATCGTCGAGCCGGTACCAGTCGACGACGCCCACGAACGGATCGTCCGGACGCGCCGTGGCGATCGGCGTCAGGTCGCCGGTGACGACGACGTCCAGGTCCAGGTAGAGGCCCACGCCTTCGACAGGCAGGCGGTCGAACAGCAGGAGCTTGTTCCAGCAGTACTCGAGGTCGGCCTGGGGGAGGGGCAGCGTCTCGATCCCGCGCTGCAATCCCGCCGCGTCGTCGGTGAGGCAGACGAAGCGGTGCGGCAGGGGCAGGTTGCGCGACACCATGTTGTGGAGCCGATTGACGTAGTCCGCCGGATACTTGGTCCCCCACTTGACGCAAAGAACGACGAGCGCGGGCTCGCTCAACGGAGTACCCGCGCCGACACCGCTCCCGTCTTCCGGAGACGTTCGCCCTGTGCCCGGCCAAGGCGATCCGGCTCGGCGGCGTCGCCGCCGGACGGACCGTTGCGCGGCGCTGGCGGTTCGAGCAGGCGGGTGAGGAAGCGGTCCATGCGCGGAGCGTTCGATCGGAGCTCGAACGGCCTGCTCACGTCGAGAGGTAGCCGCGATGCGCACAAGGCCCGGGATTCGGGGCCGGACAGGAACGAGATCCATTCGCCTGCGGAGTCGCGCCGGACGATCTGCGGGTGCTCGATCGCGGGGAGTCCGCGCAGGCCGAAATGCGTCGAGAGCAGCGGCATGCCGTGATAGAGGCTCTCCGCAGCCTTGACCGACACGCCGGCGCCGTAGCGCACGGGCACCACCATCCAGTCGCACCTCGCCCATACCTCGCGCAGGTCGTCGACGAATCCATGCGCGACCACGCGAGGGTGGGACGGGACGACCTCCCGGCTGCCGTGTCCGAACAAGTGGAGCCGGACGTCGCCGGGTAGCCGGTCGAGGACGTCCCGCACAAGCCACCTGGCGCCGTCGCGGTTCGGCCACCACGAGAAGTTCGCGAGGAATCCCAGGTCGAGTCGCCCCGACGGGGACTTCGCGACCCGCTCGGGAGGCTCCGGAAACTGCGGCGGCAGGACCATGTGCTCGAGCCCGGGAATCTCGTCGGCGAATTCGACCGCCTCGGTCTCGGACAGGAACAGCGCCGCATCCACGCTGCGCAATCGATCCCCTTCGAAGGCGTCGAGCCGCGCGCAATCGCGCAGCAGCCACCGGCGCACGGGTCCCGCCCGCGGAAACGTGGCGGCGATCTGGTCGCCGAAGATCCGCGCTTCCCGGTTGTGCACGATCGCGAGGGCGCGGCAACCGCGCGGCGCGTCGTCGAGGCACCAGAGCAGGTCCGAGCCGTTCACCACCAGCAGGTCGAACGCGGAGCGTTGGAACGCCCGCCGGATCCGGTTGCGGTACGCGCGGCGGCGCAGGAAGCGAACCTTGGCGGGTACCCCGGTCCACGGCGCGGCGACCACGGAGAGGGCCCTGCGAACGGCCGGCCAGCGCGGCTCCAGGGGGGCGATCACCGTGACTTCCGCACGCCACGGCTCGCGCCGAAGCCATTCGAGGAGGCCCCGCGTGACTGTCCAGGCGCCACCGCGCCGGATCTCCGGATCCACGATCGACAGCATGAGAACGCGCAAGCCGGAGTGGGACGTCATCGATGGGAGAGGCCGTTGCCCCGATTGGCGTGCCGCCAGTCCGGAGGACCGGGGCATGTCATCGGAGACCATGCCTTCCAGCATCGCGTTCCGGACCATCGACTATAAGAGCATAGACGGCCCCCGGTCGCAACGACGAGGGTTGTCGATTGCGCTCCGGGCGGCGCTTCCCGCAGGGTGGCCGCGACCGGACTCGCCAGGGCACAACCCCCGGGACCGAACGATGCGGCGGCCCCTGCAACCGGTCGCGCCCCAGGCGGCGGCGCAGCGACCGGTCGGGAATCAGCGCGCCGGCGCCTCGGCCCTCAGCTGGGCGAACCGCTGCGCGACGAGCGTCGCCCACTTGTCGAACGCGTCTTTCGCATAGGACCACTGCTCGAACGAGTTCAGGTACCCGCTCGCCCAGGTCTGCAATGCGCCGGTCGCGCCGGCGTTCGCGTCCGCGGCGTACTTGCGGCCAATCTCGGTGTCGCGGCATTCGCCGATGACCGCCCCGGTCGCGCCGTCGCGAAACTGCATTTCGATTCCCGTCTCACCCAGGTAGGGCGTGGAGCCCGCCGGACGTCCGGTTGCAACGCCCGATCCCGCTTCCACGACGTATCCGTAAGGCACCAGTGTGCCCGCGACGCTCTCCGCGACGCCGGTCGGGACGAGTCGGGTCAGCGCGATGCGCATCACCACGACGCCGGGTCCCGCCCGATCCGCGACGGCCATCTGCGGCTTGAGCGCATTCGCCAGCGCGTCGTGGAAGTAGTCGGTGAGGGTCTTGAGGTCGGCCGGATCGACGGCCGACGCCTCGCCCGGCTTCGGGGCGAGCGAAACCTGGATGCGCGAGATCAGAACCTTGTCGAATCGCCTCGCGTCGAAGTGCGTCTCTCGCCAGCACTCGAGGCCCCCACCCCAGGACGTCGGCTTGAGGCGCCCGTAGTCGGACAGGAAGCCGGAGCGGGTCAGGCGACTGGCGTCGGTCGCCGTCACGCCGGCTCCGCTGCCCAATGGGGACGATGCCCCCGAACTGTCCGGCGTCGGCGACGCGCATCCCGTGAGGAATATCGCGCCGATCAGCGCGCCGACGAAGGCCGCCCGGGAAACCCTTTCCGTAAGCTGCATGCCGAACTCCTTGTCGAAGGTCCTGTCGATGTCGTGCGGCCGAGGTCCCGCCGGAACCCGGATCCAGGTGAGGTTGGAACGGATTATCCGCGCCGGCCTCGTCGGCCGCTTGACGATCGACGACAGCCAGCGGACATTTCGCGCCTGCGACCAAGCGCCCGAGGTGGGTGCCGCATAATGGTCCCTTTCCCGCATCGCCTGGCGGCTTCCGACCGATGCTCATCCGAAACCCCGACGATGTCACCCGCGCGGTCCTCGCCGAGATCGAGCGCGCGCCCGATGCGCGCTGGCGCGAGATCATGGGGGCGGCCGTGCGACACCTGCACGCGTTCGCCCGCGACGTCCAGCTGACCGAAGCGGAATTCCAGCAGGCGTGCGCGGTGATCGCGAAGCTCGGGCAGCTCACGAACGAATCGCACAACGAGGTCGTGCTCGCGGCGGGGTCGCTCGGCCTGTCTTCGCTCGTCTGTCTCATCAACAACGGCGATCGCGGACGCACCGAGACGACTGCGAACCTGCTCGGTCCGTTCTGGCGCGCGGGCGCCCCGGCAACCGCCAACGGCGCGAGCATCGTGCGCTCGCCGACGCCCGGCGATCCGCTGTTCGTCACCGCGACGGTCCGCGACCGGGAAGGGGGTCCGGTCGAGGGCGCGACGGTCGACGTCTGGCACACGTCGGGCGAGGGCTTCTACGAGAACCAGGACCCCGCGCAGGCGGACATGAACCTGCGCGGCGTCTTCACGACCGACTCGGACGGGCGCATGGCGTTCCGCACGATCCGGCCGGCAGGCTACCCGATTCCGCTGAGCGGCCCGGTGGGGGCGCTCCTGCGCATGCAGGGGCGCCACAACCTGCGGCCCGCGCACGTGCACTTCATGATCGTCAAGCCGGGATTCAAGACGCAGTTCTCGCAGGTCTACGCCGGCGACGATCCGAACCTCGAGACCGACGTGCAGTTCGCGGTCACGCGCAGGCTCGTCGGCAACTTCGTGCGCCACGACGGCCCGCCGGCGCCCGCGCCAGACGTCGCGGGCCCGTGGTATTCGCTCGACTACGAGTTCACGCTGGAGCCGGGCGAGTCGCGCGTCCCGAAGCCGCCGATCACGGGCAAGGCAACGGGCGCGCGGCCGACGCTCGAGATCCTCGATCGGCGTTGAGTTCTCCGGCGTCGTCGACAGGGAGGAAGGCAATGAAGGCGATACTGATCGACCCCGCCGCTCGCTCGATCGAGATGGTCGAGGTCGGCGGTCGCGAGGACATCGCGAAGCTGATCGGCCACGACACCATCGAGTCGGACGCCGTCGGGACGAACGGAGACCGTCTCCACTTCGACGAGGAGTGCTTCCTGCGCGGGACCGGCGTCCGCTTCCAGGTCGACAGCCTCGTGCCGATTTCGGGCAGGGCGGTGGTCGTCGGCGCGTCGGGCGACGGGACGGCGCTGCGCGACGTGGCCACCGACGTCGAGAGCCTGCGGGGGCGCATCAGGTATCTTTGACCCGGGTACCCTGCGAACGATGCAGGCAGCCATGCGCGCGCATTCGTGGCCCGCGCCTCGATCCCGACCACCCGTTCAACCCTGGACACCCCGATGAGCAGCACCTGCGCTTCGACCCCTGAACTGTCGCAACCGCTTCGGCCTGCCGTCGATGCCTCGTGCACGGCGGGCGCAGCGTGAACCCGCCGGACAGCCCCCCGCGCATCACCGTGCTCGGCGCCGGCTTCGCCGGCCTGTCGACGGTGCGCGAACTGCGGCGGCGCGACTCGCAGGCCGAGATCACGCTGGTGGCGCCGCGCGCCGAGCTGCACTACCTGCCGGGCATCATCTGGATCCCCTGCGGCCTGCGCACACGCGAGGATCTGATCGTGCCGCTGGACAACTTCCTGCGCCGCCGGCGCGTGCGCTTCGTCGCCGGCGAGGTCACCGGCCTGTCGGACGGTGGCCGTGTCGTGCAGACCACGGCCGGCGACGTGGCCAACGATGCGCTGGTCATCGCCACCGGGGGACGCTTCCTCAGGAAGCTGCCGGGCATCGAGCACGCGATCACGCCTTGCGAAGGCATCGCGGCGGCCGAGCGCATCCGCGACCGGCTGCGCGCGATGACCGGCGGCACCATCGCGGTGGGCTTTG
>CALDKM010000172.1:0-11687 GCA_937898875.1 uncultured Pseudomonadota bacterium
TCGTCGACGACGCGATCGTCGTGCTCGAGAACGTCGAGCGCATCATGCGCGAGGATGGCCTGCCGCCGCGAGACGCCGCGGTCAAGGCGATGCGCGAGGTGACCGGCCCGATCATCGCGATCGTGCTGACGCTGACCGCCGTGTTCGTGCCGATCGCCTTCCTGGGCGGACTCACCGGCGAGCTCTACCGCCAGTTCGCGGTGACGATCTCGATCTCGGTCGTGATTTCCGGAGTCGTCGCGCTGACGCTGTCGCCCGCGCTGTGCGTGCTGATGCTCTCGCACTCGCACCGGCCGCCCGGCCGCTTCTTCCAGGCGTTCAACCGGATCTTCGCGCGCATCACCCACCGTTACACCGACGGCGTGGTCTGGATGATCCGGCGCGGCGCGCTCGGCGCGGTCCTGTTCCTGGGCATGGTGGCGATCACCGCGGGTCTGTGGAAGTTCACGCCGGGGAGTCTCGTGCCCGACGAGGACCAGGGCTTCTACATCTCGGCGGTCATCCTGCCCGACGGGGCGTCGCTCGACCGGACCGACAAGGTCGTGCGCGAGGTCGAGGCCCAGATGCGCGCGAACCCCGCGAATCTCGACATCGTCTCGTTCGCGGGCTTCGACCTGATCGGCGGCGGCTTCCGCAACAACGCGGCGACGATCTTCGTGACGCAGGTCCCGTGGGACCAGCGGCAGGTGACGGCGGGGCAGCTCGTGGGCGAGCTGTTCGGGCGCACGATGGGCATCAAGGAGGCGCTCGTGCTCGCGTTCAACCCGCCTGCGATCTTCGGGCTGGGCATGGCGGGCGGCTACGAGTTCTACCTGCAGAACCGCGGCGAAGGCGGCGCGAAACGCCTGCAGGAGGTGACCTACGCGTTCCTGGGGCGCGCCAACGCCGACCCGATGCTCGGCGGCGCGCAGACGCTGTGGCGCGCGACGGTGCCGCAGATCCGCGTCGACGTCGACCGGGAGAAGGCGAAGAAGCTCGGCGTCGCGCTCGAGGACCTGTACGGCGCGCTCTCGGGCACGCTCGGCACCTACTACGTGAACGACTTCAACAAGTACGGCCGCACCTGGCAGGTGCTGATGAGCGCCGACCCGCAGTTCCGCAGGCGGCCGGACGACATCGGGGGCGTCTACGTGCGCGCCCGCGACGGGTCGATGATCCCGATCGCGTCGCTCGCCGAGGTGAAGTTCACGTCGGGTCCGGATTCGCTCGACCGCTTCAACAACCTGCCGGCGGTCAAGATCATCGGGCAGGCGGCGCCGGGCATCTCGTCGGGCCAGGCGATCGCCCGCGTCGAGCAGATCGCCGCCGAGGTGCTGCCGCCCGAGTTCAGCTTCGACTGGGGCGGCACGAGCTACCAGGAGAAGCGATCGGGGGGCGCGTCGACGTTCGCGCTCGTGCTCGCGGTGATCATGGTGTTCCTGATCCTGTCGGCGCAGTACGAGCGCTGGTCGCTCCCGCTGTCGGTGCTGCTCGCGCTGCCGTTCGGAACCTTCGGCGCGCTGGCGGCCGTGTGGCTGCGCGGCATGACCAACGACGTGTACTTCCAGATCGGGCTGGTGACGTTGCTGGGCCTCGCGGCGAAGAACGCGATCCTGATCGTCGAGTACGCGGTGCTGAAGCACGAGGAAGGGATGTCCGCGTCGGCGGCGGCGATCGAGGCCGCGCGGCTGCGCTTCCGTCCCATCCTGATGACCTCGCTCGCGTTCATCCTGGGGGTGCTGCCGCTCGCGATCTCGACCGGCGCGGGCGCGGGCGCGCGCCAGTCGGTGGGCACGGGGGTGATGGGCGGCATGATCGCCGCGACGTTCCTCGCGATCTTCTTCGTGCCGCTGTTCTTCAGGGTGATCTTCGACCGCCGGCTCTCCGAGCGGCGCTCGCACGACGAACTCCTGCGCGAGATCGAGCACGCGCGCGCCGTCCACGCGCGGCCGCCGACGCAGACGCCCGGCCATCCGCCGGTGCCGACGAAACCGCGAGGCGACCATGACTAGGCTCCTACCCGCCCTGCGCGCCACCGCGGCGCTGGCGCTCGCCGCCGCCCTCGCGGGCTGTGCGGTGACGCAACCGAAGCCGCCCGCGGTCGACCTCCCGGCGTCGCCGGCGCCGACCGCCACGCAGCTCGAGCTGCTCGAGCGCTGGTGGCTCGCCTTCGACGATGCGGCGCTCGTCGCGCTCGTCGACGAGGCGCTCGCCGGCAACCTCGACGTCGCCTCGGCGTTCGCCCGCATCGAGATCGCCCGCGCGCAGGTGCTGCTGGCGCAGTCGTACCTGTATCCGTACGGAAACCTCGTCGTCGGAGCATCGCGCTCGCGCATCAGCGGCGTCGGGTCGACGCCGCTGCCGGCGGGCACGCCGCTCATCAGCAACAACACCTCCGTCGGCGTCGAGCTGGGCTACGAACTCGACCTGTGGGGCAAGTACCGCAGCGGGACGCTCGCCGCGCGCAACGAGCTCGCCGCGTCCCGCTACTTCCGCGAGTCCGTGCGCGCGGCCGTCGCAGCCGACGTCGCGACGGCGTACTTCCGCCTCCGCGCGGCGGACGCGGAGCTCCGGCTGCTCGAGGACACGCTGAAGACGCGGGAGGAGACCGTCCGGCTCCAGCGCGACCGCTACGACGCGGGGATCGTCGGCGATTACGACCTGAAGACGGCGGAGGCCGAGCGCTCCTCCGTCGTCGCGAACATCGCGCGCGCACGCCAGGGCATCGGGCTGCTCGAGGGCGCGCTGGCGACGCTCGCGGGCCGCCCGCCGCGCGAGGTCTACGCGCCGATCGTCGCGCGATCGGACCCGTCGCGCCCGATCCTCTCGGTCCCCGAGCTCCCCGCGGACCTGCCGTCCGGTCTGATGGAGCGGCGGCCCGACATCCGGCGCGCCGAAGCGCTGCTCGCGGCCTCCGAGCTGCGCATCCAGCAGGCGCGCGCCGCCTACTACCCGTCGATCTCCCTCACCGCGGCCTACGGCTCGGAATCGGCGGCGCTCGCCGACCTGTTCACGTCGCCCGCGTCGATCTGGCGTTTCGGCGCGGCGCTGCTGCAGCCGCTCATCGGGCTCAAGGGCATCGAGGCGAACGTCCAGTCGTCCGAGGCGATCCGCGATCAGGCGCTCGTCGGCTACCGGCAGACCGTGCAGGCGGCGTTCCGCGAGGTCCACGACGCGCTCGTGGTCCACCGCACCGCGCGCGAGATCCTGGCCGCCGAGTCGGCGCGCCGCGACCAGCTCGCCTCGGCGCTCGAGGTCGCGAACCTGCGCTACGACGCCGGGCGCACGTCGTTCCTCGAGGTGCTCGACGCTCAGCGGCAGCTCCTTTCGGCCGAAACGCAGCGCATCGCGGCGGCTCGCGACACGCAGATCGCGATCGTGTCGTTCGCGCGTGCGCTGGGCGGCGGCTGGGAGCCCGCGGCACTCGCCGACGCGATGCCCTAGGCGTGAAGCCCTGCCGAACGCGCGGATGCGCGGCGCGGCGCCGGGGGATGATGGCGAGGCGCCCACCGCCGGTCGTGACGGGCCCCACTGTCCGCGCGGGCAACGAAGTCGCCGCCCCGGCGCCGGGCCGGCCTGCCATTCGGCGTAAGATCGCGCTTCGGAACCCACCGATGCGCCTGTCTGCTCTCACCTCGCCGATGCCGATCGTCGCCGCGCTCTTCGCGACGGCCGCGCTCGCCCAGGCTCCCGTGCCTTCGCCGCAGGTCGCCATCCCGCAGCAGATCAGCTGCATCGGCGAGGAGCCGTCCTGGCGGCTCGACGCGAACCGCACGACCGGCAACCTGCAGCGGCTCGGCGGCAAGGCGCGCCAGGCCGTCGAGCTCCGCGGCGAGCTGGCCGCGATCTCGTTCCTCGCCCCCAGGGCGCTCGTGTGGCGGGGCAACTCGACGCGGCTGCCCGGCGAGACCGTCGTCGCGACGCTGCGCGAGGAGTCCTGCAGCTCGACGATGAAGGAAGGCCCCGCGCAGGCGTGGCGGGCGATCCTGTCGACGCGGCCGGGCGAGGCGATCACCGGGTGCTGCACGGTGAAGAGCGGTTACGACACGACGAAGGCGCCGCTCGCCGCGTTCGCCGCGAAGACGGAGGGCGACTGGTCGCGGAACTTCCCGGCGTACGCGGGCGCGATCGGGCGATGCGTCAGCGAGAGCGGCGTCGCCGTGCGGGAGATCGCGAAGGCGTGGAGCGTCGACGGGAGCTTCGTCGCGGTGCGCATGATCGCGAACGACGGCAAGGCGTGGAACTGCACGGTCGACACGTCGACGAAGTCGCGGCCGCAGACCGCCTCCGTGTCCGCGACCGACCCGCCGCTGTCCGGCGCCGGCGCTCCCGCGTTCTATCCGGCGCGCGAGGCTCCGCCGCTCGTCACCTGCGGTCGCCTCGAGCGCATCGCCGGTCCGCGCGGGCGCACCGAGGGCTGGCTGCATTACGACCGCTGCTGAGCGGCGCGGACCGATCGCGCCCGGCGGACGCCCGTCGCCGCGGCCTTCGATCGGCCGCCGCGAGCCGTCCCGACGGCGGACCTTGCCCGACGTCAATGCGCGCGCGGCACCCGCCGGGCATCGTGCAAAGTTCCCTCCAGGAGATCCGCGATGCTCGTCCGCGAACGCATGTCCGTCCCCGTCGTCACCGTTCCCCGCGATACGGATTACCAGCAGGCTCTCAAGCTCATGCAGGAGAAGCGGCTGCGCCGCCTGCCGGTCGTCGACCGCGAGCGCCGGCTCGTCGGCATCGTCGCCGAGCGCGACCTCCTGCTCGCCGCGACGCGCTACCCGCGCGCGGGCGTCGACGTCGGCGAGTTCATGGCGACCAAGGTCGTCTCCGCGACGCCGGGCATGAGCCTCGGCGAGGCGGCGCGGCTGATGCTCGAGCATCGCGTCGGCGGCCTGCCGGTCCTCGAGGGCGGCGCGCTCGTCGGCATCATCACCGAGAGCGACATCTTCCGGCGCTTCGTCGAGATGCAGGGCAACGCCTAGCCGGCCAGCGCCCGCCGGGCCGTCCCGCGGGCGCAGTGTCCCCCGGGGGAGGCGCGCGGTGCGGTTCGCGGGAACGGCTATGTGAGCGCCGCCTGAAGGAACGCGATCGTCCGCGTCCACGCGAGCTTCGCGGCGGCCTCGTCGTAGCGTGCGCCGGCCGTGTCGTTGTGGAACGCGTGCTCGGCGCCCTCGTAGACGTGCAGCGTGTAGGCGACGCCCGCCGCCCTGAGCGCGGCCTCGTAGCCCAAGATGCCCGCGTTGATCCGCGGATCGTTGCCCGCGTAGTGCAGCAGGAGCTTTGCGCGGATCTTCGCGACGTCGGCGGCGGCCGGGACCTGCCCGTAGAACGGCACGGCGGCATCGAGCGACGGAGCAGCCACGGCAAGGGCGTTGACCATGCCACCGCCCCAGCAGAAGCCGATCGCGCCGACCCGTCCGTTGGCGTCGGGCCTCGCGCGCAGCCAGTCGACGAGCGCCGCGAGATCGGCGACGGCCGCTCCGCGATCGACCTTCCCGATCATCTCGCGCGCGCGGTCCTCGTCGGAGGGCGTCCCGCCTTGCGCATGGAGCATGTCGACGCCGACCGCCGTGAAACCGGCGAGCGCGACGCGCCGCGCGACGTCCTCGATGTGCGCGTTCAGGCCGCGGTTCTCGTGGATCACGATCACGCCCGCGCGCTTCGACGGCCCTGCACGCGGCACGGCGACGTACGCGCGCATCTCGCCGCCGGGGAGCCGGATCGGCACGCGCTCGATCGCGAGACGCGCGTCGCCGGGCGCGACGATCGCCGCGCGCGCGTAGTCGTTCTCGAGCATCGGCAGCAGCGCGTAGGCGGCGGCGGTGCCGCCGGCGAGGGTGGCGAGCCGCTCGAGGAAGGTCCTGCGCGGCAACGGCGCGTGCGTGTACTCGTCGTAGAGCGCGACGATCTTCGGGTCCATCTCGTCCTCCTCGTCGTCCGGCGCCCTCCGGGCGGACACAGCGCTACTGCAACCGCGGCTTCACGAGCATCGCTTCCCGATCGGCGGTGACGACGTTCACGCGGCGCGCGAGCCCGTCGCGCACGACCGTCACCGGAATCGCGACACCGGCGGCGCCCTGCCGCCACAGCACGCGCCACGCGTGCGCGACCTGGAACACCGGCTGGTCGGAGATCGCCGCGATCTGGTCCCCGGGCGCGAGCCCCGCCGTCGCGGCCGGCCCGTCCGGCGCGACGTCCTGCACGACGACACGCCCGTCCTCGTCCTTCAGGTAGACGCCGAGCCACGGCCTCGGCGGTCCCTGGCGCCGCCCGTGCGTCAGGAGGTCGTCCAGCACCGGCTCGAGCACGTCCACCGGCACGAACATGTTGCCGCGCGTCGCCTCGCCGTCGATCACCTGCTGCACGAACAGCGACCCGATCCCGACGAGCCGCCCGCGCGCGTCGACGAGCGCGGCGCCGCTCCACGCGGGATGCAGCGGCGCCGTGAACAGCGCCTCGTCCAGCAGGTACTCCCAGTAGCCGGCGAACTCGCTCTTCGCGACGACGCGTGCGGCGAGCGCGTGCGCGCGTCCGCCGTGCGAGATCGCGGTGACGGAGTCGCCGGCGCCGAGCGCCAGGGCCTTTCCGCGCGACAGCGGCGCGACGCCCAGCGGCCCCAGCGGCTGCACGAGACCGAACCCGGTCGGGAAGTCGACCGCGATGGGATGCGCGTCGACGGTGCGGCCCTCGCGTGTCGTGAGCCGCACGTTCACCGCCTCGGTCACGAGATAGCCGATCGTGAGCGCGAGGCCGTCCTCGCGGATCACGACCGCACTGCCGCCGCGCTCGGTGCCCAGGATCGGCGCGGTGAATGCGTCGGGCGGGACGTCCGCCTCGAGCGCAACGACCGCGGATAGCGCCTGCTCGAGATCGAACCGGGCCATCGACGCGTCGGGCTGGAACTCGGGGGGAAAAGCCCACTCTTCCTTGTCGCTCACAGATCCCTCTCCCAGGCTCGCCGCTAGAACGTCGCGACGCGACGGCGGCGCACGACGATCGCCGGGTCGACGTGGATCGCATGGCCGTGGCGCCGCAGCGCCTCGCAGGCCCGTGCGTCGCCGGACACGTAGTCCCCGTCGACCGCCCCCGCGTGGAAGACATCGTAGTCGATGCGCGAGCCCGCGTCGCCGTCGAGCGCCGTCGCGGACTCGTAGACGCGTCCGCCCGCCTTCGCATCGTTCACCAGCGCGTCGACGGCCCGTCGCGTGAGCAGCATGGCCGACGTACAGGCGTGCTCGTGCAGCGTGAGCGGGCCGTCCTCGCCGACCGCGACGCCGACGTCGAAGCGGGCCTCGCCTTCCGAGCCGCGGACCTCGAGCGGGACCGGTGCCGCGACGACGTCGCGCCCGTGCCCGAGCATCCGGATCACGTCGGCCGCGTCCAGGCCCACGTCGGCATCGAGGAACAGCAGATGCGTGGGGCCGCTCCGCGCGTGGAACGCGGAGAGGAGCGCGTTGCGCGCCCGGGCGGGGTCCCGCTCGGCGCTCGCGGTGACGTGCGAGAAGACGACGCGCGCCCGCGCGAGGTCGAGCAGCGTGGCGACGTGGTCGACGTGCACGATTCCACCGCCCGCCGGCGTCGCCACCATCAGGATCGCGTGGTCGCTCACCGTTCCGCCGGCCGGTACTTGTCGCGCCGGCCGCAGGTCTGGCGCCCGACGGCCTCGAGCCGCGCGAGCGCGGCATCGCCGTAGCCCGCGTAGTCGTCGAGGAGCGCACGGCTCGCGGCGAAACGCGAGCCTTCCTCTCCCGTCGCGCGCGGCCGCGGGCGCCAGAGGCGCATCGCCGGGCCGCCGTCCAGCTCCAGCGTCGCCAGTCGCGCGCGCTCGACCTTGATCGTCATCGCCTCGTCCTCGCCTTCGCCGTCGGCGAATCGCTCGTCGAACCCGCCGAGAGCCTCGAACGCGCCCCGCCGCATCGCGAACCAGCCGCCGCAAAGCACGTCGCGACCGGCCCGTGTTTCGCCATCGAGGTCGCAGACCCCCGGGCCGCGCTCGCGCACCCGCGCGGTCTCGTCGGCCGTGAGGTCCACCAGGCGGCGATACGGCTTCACGACCTGCGCCTCGCGGGCGGATCGCGTCACCGCGGGACCGAACGCGCCCGGCATGACGACGTCCGCGTCGCCGAACGCAAGCACCCCGGCCTCCGACATCCTCGCGCCTACGTTGAGGCCCCACGCCCGGTTGAACGGCCCCGCGTTGTACGCGAAGACGACTCGCGCGCGCGGATGCGGCAGCGGGGCCGCGAGCCTCGGATGCGCGTCCTGCTCGACGACGATCGTTTCGAGGTCCGGCGAGTGCGCGAGCCATGCGAGGACCGCGTCGAGGTTCGCGCGGCGGTTCGATCCGGGCGCGCCCCGATAGGTGACAATGCAACCCGGATGCACGTTCGGACCTCCCTCGCTCCGCCCTTCGAATGAGGCCTGCCATCTTACGCTTCGCGCCGGCGCCGCACGCGGACGAGCCGTGCTGATCAGCGCGCTCACCGTCACGCGCCCTGGCGCGCTCCCGCGACTCGAGGCGGCGTTCGGCGATCTCGCGCGCCAGACGCACGTCGACCGCGAGCTCGTCGTCGTCCACGACGGCGACGCGGCGTTCGACGCAGCCGTCCGGAGCCTCGTCGAACGCGCCGGCCTCCGCGCGACCTTCGAGCGGGCGGAGGCCGGCCGCACGCTGGGCGAGCTGCGCAACCGCAGCGTCGCGCTCGCGCGCGGCGAGCTCGTCGTGCAGTGGGACGACGACGACCGGCACCATCCCGAGCGCCTCGCGCGGCAGGCCGCAGGGCTCGTCGCAGGCGACGCCGCCTTCTCGTTCCTCACCGAGCAGCTGCACTGGTTTCCCGCGCAGCGCACGCTCTTCTGGGAGGACTGGAGCGCCGAGGCCTACCCGCTCGACTTCGTGCAGGGAACGCTGATGGGCCGGCGCGACCGCATGCCCGCGTATCCGTCCGCACGGCGAGGCGAGGACACCGCGCTGTGTCTCGAGATCGTCGCGTCGGGCGCGCGGATCGCGCGCGTGCGCGGCGTGGGCTGGTGCTACGTCTACACGTGGCACGGCGCCAACGCGTGGCCCGAGCCGCATCACCTGGCGATCGCCGCGGCCAAGCACTTGCCGGACGCGCGCCTCCTCGCGCGCGAGCGCGTCCTGAGACAGCGACTGGCAGAGTTCCTCCCGCCCCTCGGACCGCTCGTGGTGCCCTGCGGCGCCGGGCCGATCCAGATCTAGAGGCATCGCCCTGCAAAAATGGGGTCCAAGAAATGGGGTCAGACCCTGTCTTCCGAAAAGTAGGGTCAGACCCTATTTTTCCGAGCCGCGCCCCAACCGCGGGTGCCATGTCTGGAAAGTAGGGTCTGACCCTACTTATTCGCTGGGTCTGACCCTACTTTTTCGGGAAATTGGGGTCTGACCCTACTTTTCGAGGTACTGCCGCGCGATCGAAGCGACCGTCGTGTCGCCCCGTGCGATCCATTCCGGCGTGACGAGCCCGGCGTGGAAGCGCGAGAAGTCGACGCGCAGCTCGTCCCACCACAGGTGCGCCCACAGGTGGACACTCGCGACGCCGTGGAGCCGGTCGTCGCGCTGCTCGAACAGGGCCGCGATGCCGGCTCGAGTAGGCCCGTGCCGGTAGAAGCAGCGCCGGGGCAGCACGTGAACCTCGTCCGGCCCCTCGCCCCACAGCCTCGCCGCTGCCGTGCACGAATGCCTGTTCCACGTCCCGTCGAACGAGACGCGCGCGTCGTCGAGCCAGCGCGAGACGAACCGCGACCCCGGCCGCGCGAGGATCACCGCGTTGCACAGCGACGGCCGGAGCACGCCGTCCGGCCCCGCATTGGGGACTTCCTCGCCCAGGACGCACTCGCGCGCGAACCAGGCGTCCGGGTAGCGCCCGACGAACAGCGTGTCGATGTCGGCGTAGGCGCCCCCGCCGACGCGGAGGATCTCGAGCCGCTGGAAGTCCGCTTCGTGCGCATAGTCGTAGCCGCGCTCCGCGATGTAGCGGCCCTCGCTCGTCTCCGCGTACCGCGCCGGATCGAAGCCGCGAGGTGCGCCCCCCACGCGGTGGACCGCGAGGTGCGGCGCGATCCGCTCCCACCACGGTCCCCACGGCAGGTGCCGGCAGTGCAGGTGGATCGCGTCGGCGTCTTGCGTGTGGCGGCAGGACTCGAGCGCCAGGAAGTGCACCAGGTGGAAGGGCTCCGTCTGCGGGCGCAGGCCGAAGACGAAGTGAAACTCGCGCCGCGACGTCATTCGAGCGCCGTCAGGTACTCGCGCGCGACGACCGGCTCGGCGTAGCGGTTGGCGATCCGCTCGGCGATCGACTCCGCGGCCGCACGGGCCGGCCGCGGATCCTCGACGATCGCCCGCATCGCCGCCGCGGCCGCGTCGACGTCGGGAGCGGCCCAGCGCTGCGACGGCCAGTAGGACGGGTGCTCGGGGGGCCACACGGGGACCTGCGCCATCCGGAAGGGCACCGCCCCGGGCCAGTCGGCGCCCATGTAGTCCAGGTGCCCGCCCCAGCCGGTCGCGATCGCCGGCGTGCCGCGCGTGGCCGCATCGAACAGGCCCA
This sequence comes from uncultured Pseudomonadota bacterium, assembly GCA_937898875.1. Classification (GTDB taxonomy): domain Bacteria; phylum Pseudomonadota; class Gammaproteobacteria; order Burkholderiales; family Casimicrobiaceae; genus VBCG01. The sequence goes on from CALDKM010000172.1 coordinate 10,539, forward strand.
GCGCCCAGCCCTCGCCGTGCGGCAGCGTGACGTACGCATCGCCGAGCTCGTGCAACAGGTCGATTCCTCGCCCGGTGAAGACGTTGGGCAGCAGGCAGATCGGGGGCGCATCGCGATCGAGCTCGTCGGTCGCGTCGTCGACAACCGCCTGGGCGAGCTCGAGCGTGGGCGCGCGCGCGTAGTTCGGCGGCGCCCCATAGCCCACCGGACCGGTCTTCACGACCAGCGCCACGCCGTCGTCGGCGCGAAACGCGCGGACGAACGCGCGCAGCAGCGTGCCCAGCGCCTTGCGCGGGTCCCAGGTGTTGATCGTGTAGAAGACGAATCGCGCGCCCGCAATGCCGAACCGCACGCGCGCCGCGGCCAGGTCCGCCGGCGCGAAGTTGTTCCAGGCGTGCCGCCGGACGTGAGGCACCACGCGCACCGGCGCACGCACGCCGGCGGCGACGAAGGTGTCGCGGTTCATCGCGCAGGGCACCAGCACCCGGTCGGCGCGATCGAGCAGCGTGCGCCAGTGCGCCGGCGCGCGGTCGGTCTCCCAGACCGTGTAGCCGACGTTGCGCTTGCCCGGCTCGAACAGCGCGGGCCAATGCTCGGGGACCGTATGCGCGACGACGGTGTCGTAGGCGATCGGCCGCGACGTCGCCGCGATGAGCGCGGGGAGGTCGGACAGCGACTCGTCGTCGGTGGCCATGAGCGAGAGCGGCGGCGAGTGCCCGGGACCGACGGGGCGCACCCCGCTCCCGACGTACCGCACGGGCATCCAGCGCACCGGGACCCCCGCATTGACCAGCGCGCGCACATAGGCGAGCGCCGCCATTCCGTAGCCGGAATGGTCGACGAACGACAGGAGCTTGATGCCGGTGGGCAAGGCGGCGTTTCGCGGTCGCGCGCATTCGCGGCGGCGAGGCCGCGCGCGCGTCCAGGGGTTGCGGACGGAGGCGCAAAGTCTAGCGTATCGGGCCGCGAAGCCTCCGGGCGCTTCGCCACGCACGTAAGGCCGTGCCAGAATCCGTCGCATGGACACCAGGCTCCCGGCCGCACTCTCGCAGGCGGCGTCCCGGCTCGCTCGCGGCAGCAGGCGCCTCGCCGCCGCCCTCCCGTTCGCGGCCGCGCTCGCCGCGCAGGCGCAGGTGCCGCCGAGCCCCG
>CALDKM010000173.1:0-11688 GCA_937898875.1 uncultured Pseudomonadota bacterium
CGCCCCCCCGGCCGACGCCAAGGCGGCGCCGGTCGCGCCCAGGCGCGAGCGCCAGCGGCGCGGCACGCCTCCTGCTTCGGAAGGGCAGCAGGCGCCCTGACGGGGTCGGGCGCGGCGCCGGGACGGTCCGGGAGGCCCTTCCGGACCGTCGAGTGTCGGGCGGAGGCGACATTCCGCCTGCGGGAAAGTCCCGAAAACTTGCGTTTTTGGTGTCGGGCACCGGCGACATTGACGATTCCTGCCGATTTGCTTACGCTTTCTCCCGTGCGCCCCCCGCCCCGGGGCGTTCGGCAGTGGTGCCGGGGCGGGCGGGTTCCCGCCGAGTGTCGTCGTTTGGAGACGTTTTGATGAATTTTCGCAAGTCTGGCGGTCGCGTCCTGTGGGTCCTGGCGGCCCTGGGGTTGTCGGCGTGCGCGACCACCGGCTCGATCACGGCCGAGAGCCCCGAGGACGCGAAGCGCGTGCAGCTCGTCGAGCGGGCCGAGGCGCGCGGGATGGCGCTGGTCCGGGGCGACCTGGACGCCGCCTACGAGTACCTGTCGGAAGGATCCAAGCTGGTGATTTCAAAGGATAATTTCAAGCAGCGGATGAGCGTGGTCCCGTTCCGGGCGTACCGGATCGACGAGGCCGCGTGCGAGGGGGCGACGTGCCGGGTCAAGGCGAAGCTCACCTACGATCACCGCCTGATGAAGGGTGTCACGACGCCGATCACCGAGACCTGGGTGATCGAGCGCGGCAAGGTGTTCTACGTGTTCCCGACGGTCTGAGACGCAGCCCCGTTGCAGATTTCCAACAGGAAGGCGCGCGGGGCGAAACATTCCGATTGCCATTCAGGAGACGCTTGGCATAACATTGACGCGCTGTTGGTTCCGAAGTGATCACTTAAATAGCAAACAGAGGAGTCATCACCCACCATGAACACCTTCAAGAAGAACTCGCTGTACCTCGCCGTCGCGGGTGTTAGCGCCCTGGCCGCGGGTTCCGCGCAGGCGGTCGCGCTCAACGCCGACGGCCTGGGCAACGTGCTCCTGTACCCGTACTACACGGTGCGCGAGCCGTCCGCCGGCAACGCCTACAACTCCCTGCTGTCGGTCGTCAACTCGACGGCGTCGGCGAAGGCCGTCAAGGTCCGCTTCCTCGAAGGCAAGAACAGCCGCGAAGTCCTCGACTTCAACCTGTACCTGTCGGCGAAGGACGTCTGGGTCACGGCCGTCATCCCGACCGCCGGCGGCGCCGCCATCGTCACGCCGGACTACAGCTGCACGGACGGCGTCGTCTCGATGGACGAGAACAACCCGACGCCGTTCGTCAACTACGCCTACACCGGCGCGTACGACGATCCGGCGAACGACGACCTCGACCGAGTCCGCGAAGGCTACGTCGAGATCATCGAGATGGGCACGATGTGGGGCTACGCGGCCGGCTTGGTCACGCACGTCGCCGGCAACCCGCGCGTTCCGCGCAACTGCGACTACGTCCGCCTCCTCGCGGCGCAGGGCAACCTCGAGTACTACATCACGAGCCTGTCGGGCGGCCTGTTCGGCACGATGACGCTGATCAACGTCGGCACCGGCATGGACTTCGGCTACGACGCGACCGCGCTCGCCAACTTCTACGACGGCGAGCTCTACGAAGCCCCGGGCAGCATCGAGCCGACGCTGAACCGCGCCGACCCGATCTCGCTCGTCGTCGACCACGGCGTCGGCGGATCCAGCGGCTACGCCTACATCACGTCGTGGAACGTCCCCGGCAACAAGCCGGTGGATGCGGTCTCCGCGGTGCTGATGCACGACCACATCTACAACGAGTTCGTGCTCGACAAGGGCACCGCCTCGGGGACGGACTGGGTCGTGACGATGCCGACGAAGGGCGTTCCGGACGCGTACTACCTGTCGAAGTTCGGCACGATGGGCTCGCCGGGCGACAAGGAGCTGAAGGTCACCCGCCTGTTCCAGCGCAACTTCAAGGACACGGGCGCCTGCGACGACGTCGATCTGTCGAAGTACGACCGCGAAGAGAAGCTGGACAAGGTCACGTCGTCGTTCTCGCCGCCGCCTCCCGGCGCGCGCGACCAGCTGTGCTGGGAAGCGAACGTGATCACGTTCCGCAACTCGAACGTGCTCGGCTCGATCAACAAGTTCAACATCGGGAACCCGACGTTCACGTTCGAGAACGGCTGGATGGACCTGTCGTTCACGATCCCGGCGGCCTCGTTGAGCTACGTGTATCACCAGCTCGGCGGCGGCAGCACGACGCAGATCCAGCTGAGCAACGGTTCGTCGAACTACTACTCGTCGGCGACGTATTACGGCCTGCCGGTCATCGGCTTCGCCGCGATCACGTTCTCGAACGGCGCCGTCAACGGCCTCGCCTCGAACTACGGTGGCAACTTCAACCACAAGGCGACCCGCTGGGTGCAGCCGTACTGATAGGCAACACCCTGGGGATCCCGGGAGCATCCGGGATCCCTGAATGCGAAGGCGGAGCTTCGGCTCCGCCTTTTTTTTCGCGGTCTCCGGGGGCACGGGGGGGGGCGCGAAGATTCGCGCGGCGCGCGGAACGCGAAGATTCGCCCCGGCCGATCGTGCTCCGGGCACGGGCCTTGCAGGCTACAACGGCGTGGCCGGAAGGGGGCGTCGTTGCGCCGTCCGCGTTCCGGGCGGCGCCTCGGGATGTTGCCCCCGGGCGTCGAAGGGCGACGCGGGACGTCAGCCGGACGCCGTCGAACCGACCGGGGCGCAGGTCCTGCGCCGGGAAGCCGGGCGCCGTACGTCGGAAAACGTTGGAAGTCCGTCGGGCACGAGGGTTTCATGCAGTCGTCATGGTGACATTCGGATCGTTCCTGCTTTATAATGGATCGATAATTGCTATAAGACGTTGGGGGATCAACCAGGAGCTTGCCATGCCCAACTTGTTCACTTCACTTGGCCGTGCCGCATTCGTCGCGATCGGACTCACGATCGCGGCGTCGGCGTCGGCGCAGATCATCAGCTGTCCGGCGGGGTTCAACACGGTCGTTTCCGGTGCCGGTACCGCGTCGGTCCAGATCACCTGTCAGGCGGTCGCGTCCTGCGGGAGCGGCGAGGTTGCGACGGTGACGGGGGCGGGGACGAACCAGGCCACCGTGACCTGCGGAACTGGTACGCCGGTCGTCGTTGCGCCGGGCGGCAGCACGGGTTCCGGTTGTTCGCTCAACGCGACCGCGACCTCCGGCGCGGCCGGCTTCGGCACGACGTTGACGGCGAGCTGCACCAGCGGCACGACGCCGGTCACGCTCGCCTGGAGCACCAACACGGGCGCCAGCGTCGCCAACTGCCCGACCTCGATGGCCGGCCTGTCGACGACCTGCGACGTTACGGGTATCGCCCAGTCCGGAAACTTCACCGTCAACTTCTCGAACTCTGCGGGCAACAACAACAAGAGCCGCAGCGTCACCGTGCAGTCCGGCGGCGGCGGTTCCGAGTACTCGGCGTGCGAGAAGACCCCGACGGTCTCCACCTCGTTCTATCCGGCCACCAACACCACGACGTCGAACATCGGCGAGCTGAACGACAGCACGCTGATGGTGATCAAGTTCACCGTTCCGTCGTCCGCGTTCGGGTCGAACCAGTCCGCGAACTTCAGCTCGGTGTACGGCGGCGACGCGACGCGCGACTTCGTGCTGTCGACCAGCCCGTGCGACTGGGCCGGGACGAATGCCGTGAAGTACAACGGATCCAAGGTGATGGGCAGGACGTACTCGAACCTGACGTTCAAGTACTCCTACGGCAGCGCGGGAAGCACGGCGACGCTGATCCGGGGTTCGACCTACTACCTGACGATCCGCGGCGTCTCGGGCTGCCCGAGCGGCGACTGCTTCTACAGCCCGGTGAACTTCAAGTAGCTGCGGCGGCCGTCGCACGGCGGCTGTCGTATAATCATCGCCCCGCGATCCCGCGGGGCGATTTTTTTTGCGATCCATGACCAAGCCTCTCCCGTTCTTCGCGGCGGCGCTCGCCGCAGTTACGCTGCTCGCGTCGGTCGGCGCCGCGGCCCAGACGCTCGGCGGCGGTGCTCCCCGCGACGCGGCTCGCGGCGAATCCGCGGGCCGTTCCTCGATGCCTCCCGACACGGTGCTCGCCCAGCGCGGAGACCTGAAGGTCACCCGCGCCGACTACGACGTCGAGCTGCTGCGGCTGCCGCCGGACATCCGCGGAGGATTCGCGACCTCCGAGAAGCGGGTGGCCGATCTCCTCACCCGGATGCTGCTCACGAAGGAGCTCGCGGCGCTCGCGGACTCGACCGGGAAGATGTCCGATCCGGTGAACGCGGCGCGGCTCGCCTCGGAGGTCGAGCGCTACAAGGCGCAGCTGATGATCCTGCACTACGAGATGGAGGCGGCCGCCCGGTTCGACGCGGACCGGAGCAAGTGGGAGGTCCGCGCGCGGGACGTCTATCTCGCCGAGGCGAAGCGGTTCGAGACGCCGGAGATGCGCGCGATCTCGCGCCTCACGATCCGCGTCGGCCCCCGGGGCGGCGCCGAGCCGGCGATGCAGGCGGCCCAGGGGCTGCGCAAGCGCTGGGCGGCGGGCGAGGACTACTCGAAGCTCGCGCTCGAATCCGACGACGGCAAGTCCGCGGCGCGGGAACCGCCGCAGCGCGTCTCGCGCGCCGACCTGCCGGCCGGCATCGTCGACGCGGTGTTCGCGCTTCCGCAGGGCGGCGTGTCGGAGCCGATCGCGGTCGCGGACGAGATCTTCGTCTTCCGCGTCGTCGAGCGCATCCCCGCGGGCAGGAAGACCTTCGACGAGGCGAAGCCCGAGATCCTCCGCGAGCTGAAGCAGCGCTACGTCGATTCCGAGCGCAGCACGGTGCTCGGGGGGTACAGCGACGCCGCGCGTGCGGGCGTCAGGACCGAGCTGATCGACGCGATGGTGATCAAGGTCGACGCGGCCGACGTCGACCGGCTGCATCGCGAAATGACGAAGCGGGGCAGCGCGCCGCCGGCGAAATGAGCCCGGCGCGCCGAGGGCGGGAGCCGCCGGCATGAAGGAGCCCGGCGCGCGCGGCGCCGTTGCGCGCGCGCTGTTCGTCCAGTTCTTCCGCCGCGAGGCGACGACGCGCTATCTCGGCAGCGTCACCGGCCTCGCGTGGGCGCTCGTCCATCCGATCGCGCTGCTCGCGGTCTACCACTTCGTATTCACGTCGATCTTCCGCGCGACCGGGTTCGCCGGGTCGTCGTTCCTGGCGTTCGTCGCCGTCGCGCTCTGGCCCTGGCTCGCCGCGCAGGAGGCGATCCAGCGCGCCGCCGTGTGCGTGCCCGGCTACGGCGGGCTGATCCGCAAGGTCGCGTTTCCGCACGAGGTCGTCGTCTACGCGTCGGTCGCCGCGACGCTCGCGCTGCACTTCGCGGGCTACGCCGTCGTGCTCGCCGTGCTGCGCGCGATCGGCGAGCCGATCCACCTCGAGGGGCTCCTGCTCGCGATCCCGCTCTGGGCGGTGATGGCGATCGCGGTGGCCGGCATCGCGCTCGCGCTGGCGTCGCTGCAGGTGTTCGTGCGCGACGTCGAGCACGTGCTGATGCCGGTGCTGATGATGCTGATGTACCTGACGCCGATCCTCTATCCGCTGACGCTGGTGCCCGAGCGGCTGCGCGGCTGGGTGGCGGCGAATCCGTTCACGTGGCTCGTCGCCCGGCTGCGCGCCGCGCTCCTCGAGGGCCGCATCTCCTTCGAGGCCGGCGATCTCGCCGCGCTCGCCGTCGCGCTCGCGCTCTTCGCGGCGGGCCGCTGGATGTTCGTCCGGCTGTCGCCGCATTTCGAGGACTTCGTGTGAGCGGGACGACGCAGCCGCTGCTCGAGCTCTCCGGCGTCGCCAAGGACTACGCGAAGGTCGAGACGCGCGGAGGCCGGCTCGCGCTCGTGTGGGACCTGCTTCGCGGCCGCGGCGCCTCGCACGCGTTCACCGCGCTCGAAGGCGTGTCGCTGTCGATGCGGCCCGGCGAGTCGCTCGGCGTGATCGGCGAGAACGGCGCCGGCAAGTCGACGCTGCTCAAGGTCGTCGCCGGCGTCGTCAAGCCGACGCGCGGGACCGTGAGCGTGCGCGGCCGGATCGGCGCGCTGCTCGAGCTCGGGTCGGGCTTCCACCCCGAGTACACGGGCGCGCAGAACATCGACCTCGCCGCCGCGCTGCTGGGGATCACGCCCGCGGAGCTCGCGGAGAAGCGCGAAGCGATCGTGCGCTTCGCCGACCTGGGATCGCACCTGGACGACCCGATCAAGCACTACTCGTCGGGCATGGTCGTGCGGCTGGGCTTCGCCGTCGCGACCGCGCTCTCGCCCGACGTGCTGATCACCGACGAGGTGCTCGCGGTCGGGGACGAGTCGTTCCAGAAGAAGTGCATGGCGTGGATGGAGCGCTACCTCGCGGGCGGCGGGACGCTGCTCCTGTGCTCGCACAGCATGTACCACGTGCAGAAGCTCTGCCGTCACGCGCTGTGGCTGAAGGAAGGGCGCGTGGAGCGTTACGGCCCCGCGATCGAGGTGACGCAGGCCTACCTCGCGTGGCATGAGGAGAAGTCCGGCGGCGCGGCGGCGCGGCGGCCCGAGGTGCGGACGGGCGAGGGCCCCGACGTGCATCGCGTGAAGTCGCTCGCGCTCGAGCCGGGCGAGTTCGTGCCCATGGGGGCGCCGCTCGTCGTGCGCGGCGAGGCGTACTCGCCCGACGGCCGCGCGCCGGTCGTGCTCGTCGGGATCGTCCGTGCCGACGGGACGCCCGTCTACGGCGTGGCGACCGACATGGACGGCGTGTCGCCCGCGCAGACCGCGCGCGACCGCTTCGCGTTCGCGCTGACGCTGCCGTCGCTCGCGCTGCTGCCCGGCAAGTACGTCGTGCGGGCGCACGCGCTCGACCCCGAGGGCCTCTACCTGTTCGACCACGTCGAGGTGCCGCTCACGGTGACCGGCGACTCGCGCGAGATGGGTCTCGTGCGCCTCGAGCACGCGTGGCGCGACGTCGTGCCGCACGACCCCTCGAACCGGGGTCAGATTCAAATCTGACCCCGAAGGTCGATGGATGGCAGCCGCCGACGCCCGCTGGGACGCGATCGCCGACCTCGTCGACGTCGTCGAGCGCGACGACGCGACCGCGGCGCGCGAGGCCGGGCCGCTCTTCAAGCGGCTGTTCGGCGACGACCTGCCGGATTTCCCGCGACATTTCGTGCTGCGGTACGTGGCCGGCGGCGAACCGGTGCCGCTCGCGTACCTGCACTTCACGCCGTGGGAGGGCTGCTACCTCGGCGGCGGCATGGCGTTCGACGAGCGCATCTACCGGCGGCTTCCGCCCGCGCATCGCGCCCGCATCCGTGCCGCCGGCGGGGTGATGGAGTTCCTGCACCGGCGAACGCAGGAGATGCTGTCCGACGCGATCGCGCTGTTCGGGCACGTCGGCGAACCGCGGGCCGAGCGCGTCGACCTGCGGTCCGGATACGAGCGCACGCCGCATCCTCACGTGATCGTGTGCTGGCAGCGCGCGCTGCCCGCCGCGGAGCGCGAGGCGCTGCTCGCGCGCGTGGCCGCCCTGGGGCCCTTCTGACCCGCCGGACTCGCGGCGGCTTTCGCGCGCCGCGAACGCCGCCCGACGCGCGGGCGCCGGGCATCCCGGGAGTCGTCTCCGGCCCCTCAGACCCTCGCCAGCAGCGCCTCGAGCCCGTCCGGGCTCGACCAGTCGCGGCCGCAGACGTAGCGCGGCAGGTTCCAGCGGTCGTCGCCGGCGGTCATCGGCCTCGCGCCGTCGCCGAACGCCGCATCCACGCCGATGCGCACGTGGTTGTGCGGGAAGTAGTCGCGCACCAGGTAGTCGTTCGACTCGCCGTACGGGTACGCGAAGAGCCGGTCGCCGGGATTCGGCGCGACGCGCCTCAGGTGCGCGGTCGCATGCGCGATCTCGGCATCCGCGAGCGCGCAGGTGTCGATCGAGCGGAACGTCCCGGTCGCGCGCGCGCCGCCCATCAGGTGCGCCGCGAGGTCGTGGTTGTGGTCCCAGCTGTGGCTCGCGATGGCCGCGTGGCCGCCCGCCGCGGCGGTCGACCACCACGCGTCCGTCCACCAGCCGAGCCCGGCGAGCCCCACGCGATCGATGTGCTCGCGCGCCTCCCGCGAGACGACGACGAAGGACGTCGCGTGCGCTTCCCGCGGACGCGGCCCCGCCGCGCGGAAGTCCGCGAGGCAGTTGTGGAGGCTGCGCTGCATGCCGTGCAGCGGATGCGGCAGGTCGCGCCAGTCGAAGTCGGTGCCGTCGTCGAACGTGACCGCCAGCGTTCGCGCGCCCGTCCACTCGACCTCGCCGGCGAGCCAGCGCGCGACGACGCCGGGCAGCGGGGCGATCCGCCATCCGAGGCGATCGATCGTCACGAGGTCGGACGCGAGCGCGACGTGGTCGTTGTTCGCGTAGTCGTTCCCCGCGACGTTGACGCCGTGGTAGGTGAGGATGGGGAAGCGGCGGGACATCGCCGCCCAGTGTAACCGCGTCGCGTGCGCCGGGCCCGCGCGCGGAACCGGTCAGCCGGCGGGCGTTTCCGCCCAGGCACGCTCGAGGGCGGCTTCGAACGCGCGCGCGTAGGCGTCGGCGTCGAAGAACGGCTTCAGCGATCGGTTCGCGCGGAGTCGCAGCGACGATTCGCGCAGGCGCGGGCGATCCCGCCCCAGCGCGACGGCTGCGTCGACGTACTCCTGCAGGCTCGCCGTCGCGAGTTCGGGCAGGCCCGCCGCGATCACCTGGCTCGCGGACGCGCGCGAGGCGAACGTCCGGCCGGCCTGCGTCAGGACGGGCAGGCCCGCCGAGAGCGCGTCGTTCACCGTCGTGTGCGAACCGAAGGGCGACGTGTCGAGGAAGAGGTCGGCGAGCCCGAAGCGCGCGAGGTAGCGGGGCAGGTCTTCGTTGCTCGCGAACCGCAGCCGCCGGGGATCGACGCCGCGCGATTCCGCGCGATTCAGCACCCGCCGCACGGCCACGGTTCCTATCGTCCGCATCCACAGGACCGAGTCGGGAACGGCGCGCAGGATCGCCATCCACGCGTCGAAGCGCTCGGGCAGGATCTTGTACGGCGCGCTCATCGCGGCGTAGACCACGGCATCGTCGGGCAGGCCGTACCCGGAACGCGCCACCGCGACGTCGCCGGCGCGGTCGTCGCACGGCGGCATGTAGCAGGGCTCGACGCGCAGCAGCCGCTCGACGCAGGTGTCGGCGAGCCCGGGAGGGATGCAATACGCGTCGGCGACGATCCAGTCGACGGCGGCGCTGCCGAGCGTCCCCGTGTAGCCGAGGTAGTTGATCTGCACGGGCGCGGGCCGCAGCGCCAGGATCGACAGGTTCGACCCGCCGGTGAACCCCGTGAGGTCGATCAGGACGTCGATCCCGTCCGCCCGGATCGCGTCCGCGACTTCCCGCGCGTCGACGACGCGGACCGACCGGAAGCGGTCGGATGCCGCGCGGATCCTGCGCCAGACGCCGTCGACCTGCGGGCCGTTGCAGTCGTACGCATGGACCTCGAATCGCGCGCGGTCCAGGCGCTCGATCAGTCCCACGACCAGGCGTCCGACCGGGTGACCGTTCAGGTCCGGCGAGAGGAAGCCGACGCGAAGCTTGCCGGAAGCGGGCCGGCGCGCGGGGCGCGTCGCGCGGGGCGCGAGGAACTCGAGGGCGGCGTGCCGCATCGCCGCCGCGCGTTCGAGCGCCGGGTCGTCGTTGATCGCCTGGAACGAGAACGGCGAGACGACGTGTCCGATGCCCGGCGGCGGGCGGTCGACGGCGTCGACGATGCTGCGGCGTAGCGCGTCGAAACCATCCCAGATGCACTCGTGGCCGCGCGCGTGGAGCAGCAGGCTCGCGGAGTGCTGGTCCGTCGGATCGAGCTCGATCGCCCGCGCGAGCGCGAGGGCCGCGCCGCCCCATTGGTCGGTCTCCGCACGGCAGATGCCGAGATCGCGCCACGGCCCGGGGCTGTCCGGGGCGAGCTCGGTCGCGCGGACGAGGTAGGGTTCGGCCGCCGCCGGATCGCCCGTGCAACGAAGCGAGACGCCGAGGTTCGCGAGGATCGCCGCGGGCGCGTCGGGCAACTCCCGGGCGAGGCGCCTGAAGAGCGGAATCGCTTCCTTGTACCGCCGTTGCTGGTAGTGGATCTGCGCCAGGTTGGCGATCGCGCCCGGATCGTCGGGAGAGATCTCGAGCGCGCGCGCATGGCAGCGTTCCGCGGCCGGCAGATCGCCGCGTTGCTCGAGGGCGAGACCGAGATTGGTGAGCAGCGCCGGGTGGTCCGGGGCGAGCGCGAGCGCCTGCTCGAACAGGTCGATCGCGCCGGCGAAATCGCCGGAGGCGCGGCAGAAGTCGCCGAGGAAGAACAGCGGCTCGGGATCGCCGGGCGCGGCGCGGCGCGCGCGCTCCCAGCAGGCGCGCGACCTTGCGGGATCGGACTCGCGTACGGCCTCGGCGAGAAGCTTCAGCGCGCCGAGGTCATCCGGTTCGCGGCCGAAGCGCCGCTCGACGACGGCGGCCGCCCGCTCGAGGTCGCCGGCACGGATCGCGTCTCGCGCGGCGGAGATCGGGTCGCCCGCCGCGTCGAGGGCGGCCGGTGCCGCGGGCGCGGGCATCGGCACCGGCATCGGCACGACGGCCGAGCCGCTCCCGTGGCAGTGCTTGTATCGCTTGCCGCTGCCGCAGGGGCAGGGATCGTTTCGCGACGGGGGAGCCGGGATCGTCGTCATCGTGGCGTCGCCGGCGAGTCGGGCGCGGCGCGGTCGTCCGTCGCGCGACGGCTCCCGGCGACGTCGACGCCGTGGCGGGAGTTCGGGATCGGACGGGCCGTCGCGCCCGCCAAGTGTAACTGCGGCGCGCCCGCCGCACTTTCCGGCGCGCCGAGCCCCGCGGAAGGCGCTTCGACCGCCGTCGCGGGCGCCCGCCGATTCCCCGGGGAAGCCTGCGAAGGGGCGATCGGCTAGAATTGCACGTTTTCGCGCTGCGAGCCGCGTCCGGCAGCGCATCCTGCCGCCGTTTCCATGGCCGACGATCTGACGTTCACAGGCGAGCGCTTCATCCCCGGCATCGAGGGCGAGATCGTCTACGAGCACGTCCACCGCTACGCGTTCGCGCGACGCTACGCGGCGGGCAGGCGCGTGCTCGACGCGGCGTGCGGCGAAGGCTACGGGAGCGCGATCCTCGCGGCCACGGCGCGCGAGGTGGTCGGCGTGGACATCGACGCGGCGACCGTCGCGCACGCGCGCGCGACCTACGCGCCGGTCCGCAACCTGTCCTTCGTCGAAGGGTCGGCGGCGAAGCTGCCGCTCCCCGACGCGAGCGTCGACCTCGTCGTGTCGTTCGAGACCATCGAGCACCTGGACGAAGCCGACCAGCCGCGGATGCTCGCCGAATTCGCGCGCGTGCTCTCGGCCGACGGCGTGATCGTCCTGTCCGCGCCGAATCGTCCCGAGTACTCGGAGTCGCGCGGCTACGTGAATCCGTACCACCGCCGCGAGCACGACCGCGCGGAGCTCGACCGGCTCCTGGAGGCGCACTTCCCCGTGCGCGCCTGGCACGCGCAGCGCGTGTGGCTCGGGTCGACGCTGTGGCGCGAAGCCGGCGGCGCGGACGACGTCGAGGCGTTCGTCGGCGACGCGTCGGGCGTGGCGCGGGCGAGCGCGCCTCCCGCGATGTACT
>CALDKM010000174.1:0-13263 GCA_937898875.1 uncultured Pseudomonadota bacterium
CGAGGCACGCCTGGTTGCAGGCGATGCAGGTGTTGATCTCGTCGGCGCGGCCCTCCACTGCCTTCTTCACGAACCCGGCGTCGGCGAGGAACGGCCGCGCCATCGACACCATGTCGGCGTCGCCGCGCGCGAGCACGGCCTCGGCCACCGCCGGATCGTTGATCCGGTTGGTCGTCACCAGCGGCACGCCGACCTTGCCCTTCAGCCGCCGGGTAACCCACGTGTAGGCGGCACGCGGCACCATCGTCGCGATCGTCGGCACGCGCGCCTCGTGCCAGCCGATCCCCGTGTTGATGATCGTCGCTCCCGCCGCCTCGATGCCCTGCGCCAGCTCGACGACCTCGTCCCAGGTGCTGCCGCCCTCGACCAGGTCGATCATCGACAGCCGGAAGATCACGATGAAGTCGGGGCCGGCCGCGGCACGCACGCTGCGCACGGTTTCGAGGGCGAAGCGAATGCGGTTCGCGTACGCGCCGCCCCACTCGTCGTCGCGCTGGTTGGTGCGCGCGACGACGAACTGGTTGATCAGGTAGCCCTCGGAACCCATGATCTCGACGCCGTCGTAGCCCGCGCGCCTCGCGAGCTCCGCGGTGCGGGCGAAGTCGGCGATGGTCCGGCGCACGCCCGCGCTCGAGAGTGCGCGCGGCTTGAAGGGCGTGATCGGCGACCGGATCGCCGACGGCGCGACCGACAGCGGGTGGTAGGCGTAGCGCCCCGCGTGCAGGATCTGCATCGCTATCTTCCCGCCGGACTCGTGCACCGCGGAGGTGACCGTCCGGTGCTTGCCGACCTGCCACGGGAACGAGAGCTGCGAGGCGAACGGCGAAAGTCGTCCCGCGAGATCCGGCGCGATCCCGCCGGTGACGATCAGCGCGACGCCGCCGCGCGCGCGTTCGGCGTAGAAGCGCGCCAGGCGCTCGAACCCGTGCTTCTCCTCCTCGAGGCCGGTGTGCATCGACCCCATCAGCACGCGGTTGGCGAGCGTCGTGAAGCCGAGGTCGAGCGGGGCGGTGAGGCGTGGGTAGGCGTTCATGCGCAGTCGGAAGGCGGGAGGGCGGGAGGGCGGCGCGCAAGTGTACCCGGCGCGCGGGTCACGATCCGGACATTCGTCTGCTCAGCTTCGTCCGGACGCGGCGAAAGGCAGGCCGAGCAGCCGCACGATGCCCAGTCGCGCGGGATCGCGCTCGTCGGCGAGCCCGAACGCGATCGCGTCGCCGGCCCGCGGACGCTCGCGGTAGCTTCCGAACGCACGGTCCCAGACCGAGAGGACCGCACCGTAGTTGCTCGTCGCCTCGTCGCGCTCCACGCTGTGGTGCGTCGCGTGCATCGCGGGCGTGACGAGGACGGTGCGGATCGCGCGATCCGCGGTCGCCGGCAACCGGACGTTGCCGTGGACGAAGAATCCGAGCGCGACGGTCGCGACGTCCGATGCGATGACCGCCCATACCGGCGCGCCCAGTGCGACCACCGCTGCGATCACCACGAGGTTCGCGAGGACCGCTTCGATCGGGTGGAATCGCAGGCCGACCGTCAGGTCGTAGTCGACGTCGCTGTGGTGCACGCGATGCAGGCGCCACAGCAGCGGCATCTCGTGCCAGAGCCGGTGGTTGCCGTAGCGCACCGCGTCGAGGACGACCAGCGTGACGACGACCGCTGCGGCGGGCGGAAACGCCACGGCGTTGAAGAGCCCCCACCCGCGCTCCGAAGCGAACCACGCGGCGCCAGCATTCGACAGCGGCATGGCCAGCGGGACGACGCCGTGATTGATCGCGAGCAGCCCGAGGTTGGCGAGCCACCGGTCGCGCAGCGGCGCGCGCGCGGCCCGTGCCGGCGACACGGTCTCCCACGCGCCGACGACGGCGAAGCCGCCGACGAGTGCGCCCAGATACAGGGAGACGACGAAGATGGGCGCGTCCATGCCGTTTCGAAGACGCGCGCGCGGGGCGCTACTTGCGCATGCGCCACCATCCGATGACGAGCGCGACGACGCCCGTCGCGGCAACGCCGAGAAGCCCGAGAGCGGGCACCGGGGCAGCGGGGAGCACGACGGTCATGGTCGCGTGCACCGGAGCGGCGATCGCACCGGCGAGGAGCAGGAACATGAGCCGTGTCTGCATGGCGAATCTCCCGGCCGGTGGCACTGCACTCGCGCCTTCCGGCGCAGGCGGGGACGCCCGACGATGGCGTCCCCGATCGTGGAAATTCTAACGCCTTCGCCCGGGATTGGCGAGCGGCAGCCCGACGACCCGGCGCGATCAGTCGACGACCCGCGAGCGCGCCGGCGCCAGGTTGCCCACCCGCACGCCGAGCAGCCGGATCCGCCGTTCGAGCGGCACGCGCTTGAGGCACTCGCCCGCTGCGCGGCGGATCGCCTTCGCATCCTGCGTCGGCCCGTCGATCGTATGGTCGCGCGTGACGGTGGCGAAGTCGTCGAAGCGGAGCTTCACGCCGATCGTGCGCCCCGCGTACCCCTTGCGCGCGAGGTCGTCGGCGACGCGCTCGCACAGCCACGTGAACACGCGGCCGAGCTCGGCCCGGTCGCGCTTCGCCGACAGGTCGCGCTCGAACGTCGTCTCGCGCGAGATCGACCGCGGCTCGCTCTCGGTGACGATCGGCCGCTCGTCGCGCCCGTTCGCCGCGTCGATCATCCAGTGCGCATAGCTCGACCCGAACACGGCCTCGAGCTTCGCGCGATCCGCATACGCGAGCTCGCCGATCGTCGCGATGCCCAGACGCTCGAGCCGCGCCGCCGCCTTCGGGCCGATGCCGTTGATCCGCTTCGCCGCCAGCGGCCAGATCACGGCAGGGATGTCGGCCTCGCGGACGATCGTGAGCCCGTCCGGCTTGTCGAGCTCGGAGGCGATCTTGGCGACGAGCTTGTTCGGCGCCACCGCGACCGAGCACGTGAGTCCCGTGGCCTCGCGAACGGCGACCTTCAGCGCGCGGGCGACGTCGCGGGCGCGCCACCAGGCATCGGCGTCGTCCTCGGGGATGCCTTCGTGCTCGGGCAGGCTCACGCCGGAGAGGTCGATGTAGATCTCGTCGATGCCGCGGTCCTCGATCACCGGCGCGATCGCGCGCACCGCGGCCTTGAACTTCCGCGACATGGTCCGGTAGGCGTCGAAGTCCGCCGGCAGCAGGATCGCATCGGGCGCGAGCTTCGCCGCCTTCATCAGCCCCATCGCGGAGCCCACGCCGAGCCTGCGCGCGGCGTAGGTGGCCGTCGTGATCACGCCCCGGCCCGCATAGCTCGCGAGCGTCTGGTATTTCCGGGTCGCCAGGCCGGTTGCGGGGTCGACGGCCTCCTGCGGCACGGACTTCCGCCCCCCTCCGATCACGACCGCCTTCCCGGCGAGATCCGGATAGCGCAGGAGCTCGACCGACGCGTAGAACGCGTCCATGTCGAGGTGGGCGACGAGGCGGGGGCGGGGCACGACGGGCGCGGGGGATCGTTCGGAGCGATCGACGATTATCACGCCCGTCGCAGGACCTGTAACCTGACGTAACGTCCCACGGAGCGACAGGATCGGACGGCGTGCTCGCGGCCGACTTATGATCCAATGGGGGATTCGCGAGCGACCCGACGGATCGCCGCGACGGACATCGGGGGAACGCCGTGACGAAATTCGATTCACAGCAAAGCCCAACCGCGCGCCGCGCGATCCGCGGCGCGTTCATCGCCGCCATCGTCGCTGCCGCGTTTGGGCCGGCGCTCGCGGCGCCGCTCGTCGACGATTCGCCGCCCGACGCCGCCAAGACCGCCGTCTCGCCGGCGGTGTCCCGCCTCGTCGTGCGCTTTCGTCCGGGGGTGCAGCCGGAAGCCGGGGCGCGACTCGCCGGCCGGCAACTCGCCGACCTGAGAATGGCGCTGGGCCGCGACTTCACGGTCGCCGCGCCGACGCGCACCGGCGACCAGGTCCTCGTGCTCGCGGAACCCGTGACGCCGCCCGATGCGAACGCCATCGTGAAGTCGCTGCGCATGCGCCCCGACGTGCTGCGTGCCGACGTCGAGCGCGCGTCGCGCGCGAACGCCGGCGCGACGGCGCGCGCGAAGTCCTCCGTGGACGCGGCGACGATCGTGCGGTTCGTCGTGCAGTTCGACGATCCCGCAACGCGGGCGGCGGCGGCGAACAACCAGAAGCTCTCCGTCGATCACGATCGCATGCTGTCCGCCGCCGCCGGCGTCGACCTGCGCGTCGTGCGGGCGACCGCCGGCGGCGCGTGGATCGTCGAAGCGGCGACTCCGGTGACCGGCGCGCGCGCGCGCGAGATCGCCGCGGCGCTCGAGGCCACGCCCGGCATCCGCTATGCCGTGCCCGATCGGCCGAAGCGCGCGCACGCCGCCTCCTACCATCCGAACGACACGCTCTACCAGCAGGGTTACCTGTGGAATCTCGACGACCCGGTGGGCGGCAACTATTACGGCGTCGACGCCGCTCACGCGTGGGCGATCACGGTAGGGTCGGCGTCCATCACGGCCGCCATCGTCGACACCGGGATCACCGCGCACCCGGACTTGGCGGCGCGCGTCGTGCCCGGCTACGACTTCATCAAGTCGCCCGAGGACGCGCGCGACGGCGACGCCCGCGATCCGGTCGCCACCGATTGGGGCACCTACGGGTCGGCCGACGAATGCGGCGGAACCAGCGAGAAGAGCAGCTGGCACGGCTCCCACGTCGCCGGCACCTTCGGCGCGAGCGGCGACAACGGCTACGGCATCGTGGGCGTCGACTGGCGGGCGCGGCTGATGCCGGTGCGCGTGCTCGGCCGCTGCGGATCCGGATCGACCGTCGACATCACCGAGGGCATGCTGTGGGCCGCGGGGGGATCGATACCGGGCGTGCCGGCCAATCCCACGCCCGCCCGCGTGATCAACCTCTCGATCGGCGGTCCGGGAGAGTGCTCGACGTTCGAGCAGGAGGCCTTCGACGAGGCGCTGTCGCGCGGCGCGCTGGCCGTGGTGTCCGCGGGCAACGACAACGACAACGCCGACGGCTACTCGCCGGCGAGCTGCTACGGCGTCAGCACGGTCGTCGCAACCGACCCGTACGGCTACCGGGCGAGCTACAGCAACTACAGCGCCTATGCCGACATCTCGGCGCCCGGCGGAGACAGCAACCGCTACTCCGAGACCGACGGCGTCCTGTCGACGGTCGACACGAGTTCGGCGGCGCCCTCCGGCAACTACGACTACGGCTGGAAGAACGGTACGAGCATGGCCGCGCCGCACGTCACCGGGGTCGGATCGCTCATGCTTTCGGTCAATTCGTCGCTCACGCCCTCGCAGATGAAGGGCATCATGGCCGACACGTCGTCGTACTTCGCGCCGGACTCGGTGTGCCGGACGCAGGAGAACTGCGGCGCGGGCATCGTCAACGCGTTCTACGCGGTAAAGGAGGCGATCCGGATGCTCTCGGTGGCGAAGGTCGCGGTGATCGAGTACTACAACGCGTCGCTCGACCACTATTTCATCGCCGCCGAGTCGCAGCCCGACGTCCCGGCGCTCGACAGCGGGGCGATTCCCGGCTGGTCGCGCACCGGGCGCACGTTCAACGCGTATCCCGGCGCCGAATCGGGCATGTCGGGTGTCTGCCGGTTCTACATCCCGCCGGCGAAGGGCAACTCGCACTTCTACTCGTCGAGCTCGAGCGAGTGCGACGCGATCTACGACGCGGCGTACAACCCGGCCAACCCGGCGCACGGCACCTACGCGGGGTTCATCTACGAGACCGGCGCGGCGTTCTACGTCGACCGGACCGTCGACGCCACGTGTCCGCCCACGCGCGTGCCGGTCTGGCGCCTGTGGAACAGGCGCGTCGACACGAACCACCGCTACACGAACGACCTCGGCATCCGCAGCCAGATGCTCGCCCAGGGATACGTGGACGAAGGCATCGTCATGTGCGCGCTACCCTGAGTCCCGGTCCGCCCCGCGGCCGGGACGCCGCGGGGCCTTGGTATAATTGGCCGCCGGCCGCCCGTTTCGCATCGAGGGGCGGCCTTCGCGTTTGCCGCGGGCGGTCCGTCGCGCCGCGCGAGCGCCGACGAGAAGCCGATCCCCTTGTCCACCGTCCCTTTCCGAGCCGACCTGCTGCGCGACGTCGCGAAGCGGCGCACGTTCGCGATCATCTCGCACCCGGACGCGGGCAAGACGACGCTCACCGAGAAGCTGCTGCTGTTCGGCGGCGCCATCCAGCTCGCCGGCACCGTCAAGGCGCGCAAGAGCGCGCGCCACGCGACGTCCGACTGGATGGAGGTCGAGAAGCAGCGCGGGATCTCGGTCACGAGCTCGGTCATGCAGTTCGAGTACGCGGGCCACGTGGTCAACCTGCTCGACACGCCGGGCCACGAGGACTTCTCCGAGGACACCTACCGCGTCCTGACCGCGGTCGACGCCGCGGTGATGGTGATCGACGCCGCGAAGGGCGTCGAGGCGCAGACGATCAAGCTGCTCGAGGTGTGCCGACTGCGCGACACGCCGATCATCACGTTCGTCAACAAGATGGACCGCGAGGTGCGCGAGCCGCTCGCGCTGCTCGAAGAGATCGAGTCGGTGCTGAAGATCGAGTGCGCGCCGGTCACCTGGCCGCTCGGCATGGGACGCCGCTTCAAGGGCGTGTTCCACCTGGGCACCGAGCGGCTCATGCGCTTCACGCCCGGCGAGGAGCGCGTCTCCGGCGATACCGAGACGATCGAGGGCCTCGACAATCCGCGCCTCGACGCGCTCGCACCCGACGACGTCGGCGCACTGCGCCACGACGTGGACCTCGTGCGCAGCGCGAGCTCCCCGTTCTCGCTCGACGCGTTCCTGGCGGGCAGGCAGAGTCCGGTGTTCTTCGGCTCCGGCATCAACAACTTCGGCGTGCGCGAGATCCTGCAGGCGCTCGTCGACTGGGCGCCGCCGCCGCAGCCGCGCGACGCGACCGTACGCATCGTCGAGCCCGCGGAGACGCCGTTCAGCGGCTTCGTGTTCAAGATCCAGGCGAACATGGACCCGCGGCACCGCGACCGCATCGCGTTCTTCCGCGTGTGCTCGGGCCGCTACGCGCCCGGCATCAAGGTGAGGCACCTGCGCGCCGGGCGCGAGATGAAGATCGGCAACGCGCTCACGTTCATGGCGAACGAGCGCGTCGCGTCGGAGGACGCGGTCGCCGGCGACATCATCGGCATCCACAACCACGGAGCGCTGCAGATCGGCGACACGCTGTCGGAAACCGGTGAAGCGCTCGCGTACACCGGCATCCCGTACTTCGCGCCGGAGCTCTTCCGCGCGGCGCGCTCGCGCGATCCGCTGAAGACCAAGCAACTCGCGAAGGGCCTGCAGGAGCTGGGCGAGGAAGGCGCGATCCAGGTGTTCACGCCCGAGTCGGGCTACTCGATCCTGCTCGGCGCCGTGGGTCCCCTGCAGTTCGAGATCGTCGCGCACCGGCTCGCGACCGAATACAAGGTCGACGCGCTCTACGAGACGCCGGCGATCTCGACCGCACGCTGGCTCACGTATCCCGACGCCGGCACGCGCCGAGACTTCGAGCGCCAGAACGCGGCATCGCTGGCGACCGACGTCGACGGCAACCCGGTGTTCCTCGCGACCTCGAAGTACAACCTGCAGGTCACCATCGAGCACTGGCCGAAGGTCGGCTTCCACGCGACGCGCGAGCACGGGCGGACGATCGCGCAGGGTTGACGTTTCTCCCCCGAGGTTCGATCATCGCCTCGGGGCGCCTCCGCGCGCCCTTCCAACGCCGAGGATCGATGTGCCGCACCCGACACCATTCGCCAGGCTCCGCGCGGCGCTCACGGTCGCCGCGATGGCGCTCGTCGCCGTCGGGCTGCCGGCGTGCTATTACACCCCGACACCCTACGGCTACACGGTGCCGGCGAGCTTCGACCGATCGTGGGAGGCCGCCGTTGGCGCGCTGGCGGACAACGGTCTCGCGATCACGTCGCAGGACCGCGACAGCGGAGCCGTCAGTGGCCGCCGCGGAGCGATCGACGTGATGGCGAACGTGCGCTCGCAGCCGGACGGCAGCGTGCGCGTCGAGTTCACCGCGCGCGGGAACGTCAGCCAGGATCCCGGCCTCGTCGACCGGGTGTCGGCGGCCTACGACCGCCGGATGGGGCGCTGAACGGCCCGCGCCTGATCCCGGAGTCAGTGCGACATCAGCACCGGCACCGTCATCGACTCGAGCATCAGGTTCGACACCCCGCCCCACACGAACCGGGACAGGCGCGGCCGGCTGTAGCCTCCCATCACGATCAGGTCGGCGCCGAAGTCCGCGGCGCGCGACAGCAGGAACTCGCCCGACGCGATGTCCGGCGCCACCATCCGGTTGACGGTCGCGTCCACGTCGTGGCGGCGCAGGAAGCCCTCGACCGCCTTGTCGGACACGTACTCCTGCACCGTCTCGTCGCCGCGCGGCGAGACCGCGATCGCCAGCACCGCCTTCGCGTCCTTCAGGAACGGCAGCGCGTCGGCGACCGCGCGCGCGGACTCGCGCGAGTCCTTCCACGCGATGAGGATGCGCTCGCCCAGCGTCTTCGCGGCGCCGATGTAGGGGATCATCAGCACCGGGCGGCCCGAGTCCATCACGACCGCGTTCGCGAGCGCGGCGGAGAACGCCGCGTCGGGTCCCTTGCGCTCCGGCTGGCCGATGACCGCGAGATCCGAGTAGCGCGCCTGCAGCACGGCCGCCTCGATCGGGTCGCCGGCCGGCGCGCGCCACTGCAGCGACTTGACGCCTGCCGCGGCCCCTGCGGTGCGGAAGCGCTTCTCGGCGTCCTTCTGCGCCTGCGCGAGGGTTCCCAACCGCGCCTTGACGAGGTCGGGCGGGAGGAGCGCCGACTCGGTCGGCGTGAGGTCGCGGGTCGAGACGACGTACGCGCCGGTCAGCTCAGCCGGGTAGTGGCGCGCGAGCCTCGTGGCGGCGTCGAGCCGCAGGTCGGTCTGGTCGGAATCGTCGACGTGGACGAAGATCGAACGGTAGGTCATCTCGGGCTCCCGCGGATCGCGGCGGCGACACCGCCGCATCGTTGGGCGAATGTTACCCGTCCGCCCGGAGGCGGAGGGTGAGCAGGATCAAGTGGTCGGCGGTCCGCCGCCGTGGACCGACGCCCGGGGCCGCAGGCGTCCTGCCGATGCGGGCCAGGGCCTGTTAGCGCGAGCGTCCCGATAGCGCTAACAGGCCCTAGGGCGACCGTCGTCGCCGCACGAGCCCTAGCGCGCCCAGGAGCGCCGACAGGAGCCCCAGCGTCCACGGCCCCAGCACAGGCACGGGCACCGTCACCGGCTTCGCGATCGATCCTTCGGTCGCGCCGATGTCGGCGGCAGATCCGACGACGCGCGGGAAGTCCGGGCCACGTTGCTCGTAGGCGAAATTCTCCGGATTCGCGCCGGCGTCGATCGCCGGGCTCCCGATGTAAAGCCGGTGCGTCGGCACCGGCCCGGTGAGCGAATGCCCCGGCGCGCCCGCCACGACGCCGCCGTTGTTCGCGAGCGGTGCGAGCTGCGGGTTCTGGCCGGTGATCGTGTCGCCCGGCAGTGTGGTGCCGGGATCCGGCGACTGCACGAGATTGTTCGACCCGCCCACCACGCACGAATTCAGGCAGACCACGTCGTAGGGCGCGCTGTTGCCGCCGACGATCGTGCTCTGCATCGCGGACGGCCCGGAGGACTTCGCCACAGCGGCCTTCGCACCGGCGCCGCGCCACTGCGCCGCCTTCGCGCGAACGCGATCGAGAGCGATCGCCGCCTTCGCGCCCGCCGACTTCGAGGTCGCGACGGCCGCGACCGGATCGTCGTACTTGAACGCGACGGCCACCGTCCCCGTGTTGCCGGTGATCGTGCTGTTCGAAATCTCGGCCGAATCGGCGAAAAGGGCCGCGCCCAACGTCGGGTAGGGGTCCGGCCCGGCGGGCTGCGGGAGCCGGTTGCCGGAGATCGTGCTGTTGGCGATCTCCGCCGTGTAGTACTCGGAAGAGGCGATGATGCCGCCGCCGGCGTACTTGCCGGGATTGAGGCCGTTGCCGACGACGCGATTGCCGCTGACCGTCGACGAGTAGAGCGCGACGATGTAGTTGCCGTACCCGTCCGCCTTCGCGCGCGCTCCGCCCTTCGCCCGCATCAGCGACTTGGCGCCCGCCGAGGCCCTGAGTGCAGCCCGCACCGCCGCGCGGCTCGCGACGTCGCCGCGTCCGACGATCGTGGACTTCGCCGCCGCCGCAGCCACCTCCGGCCTGTACTTGTTGATCTGCGTGATGCCGCCGCCGACGCCGAAGTTGTACGTTCCCGGCGGGCCCGCGCCCGTGATCGGCGATGCGTTCACGGTGTTGCCGCTCACCGTGGTGTGCACGAGTTGCGCAGACCCCGCCAGCATGCCCCCGCCGCCGAAGAGCAGCGGCGCGCAGTACTTGCTCGACGACACGACCGTGCAGGCACGACCGGTCACGGTGTTGCCCGAGATGGAGCTCGCGCGCACGTTCGCGTACTTCGCGAACACTCCGCCCCCCGCGGTCTCGGCGGTATTGCCCGAGACCGTCGAGTACCCCAGGTTCAGGTAGTTGGCGGCAACGCCGCCGCCGATCCCGTCGAGAAACGAGGTATTGGCCGGATCCGGCAGCGCGGTGCAGCCGGTGACCACCGACTGGGCGAGATGCAGCGCAAGCCCCTCGGCCCAGATGCAACCGCCGGCCCCCGCGGATCGCCCGCTTGCGACCGTAAGGTCCTGTACGACCAGGACGCCCCCGGTATTCGTATGGTGAAACACCCGGCTGGCGTTGGCACCGGAGATCGTCAGCGCCGTGGCGCCCGGCCCGTCGATCAGCAGGTAATAGCCAGTGATGCCGATCTCGGCGGCACCTTGCAGCGTGATCGTCCCCGACTGCGTCGAGAGATCGACCTTGTCGAATGAACCGAAGATCCCGCCGCTGTTGACGCAGCTGGTTCCGGCGAGGCTCGCAGCGTTCATCGCCCCGACCGCCTGACGCAGCGTGCAGGTGCCGGCGTTCCCCGCATCGCCGCCGGTCGTGACGACGATCGTCGCGGCATGGAGTCCGGCGGACGCGACCACGCCCGACGCGACGAGCGCCGCGAACAGCGGCCGGACGATGAAGCGCGCGGCGCTGCCGCGCGGCCGCTTGCTGGTAGGACGGGCCATCGATTCCCCCTGGAGACGGCAAGGTCCGGATTCACTCCGGCGCGGCGAACGGTGAATCGCCATGCCGGCCCCTGAGAATCCGGGCCAGACAGGCCATTCTAGGTGCGCCGGGCCTCGCTGCTCAAGGCCACGGTGCGTAAAAGGGTGTCCGATCGTCGCGGCGCAACAACAATGCTGCGGCGCAACCGAGGCCCGCCCCCGTGCCGGCGCATCCGCCTATGCTGGTTTCAGCAGTCCGGCAGGCGCCACCGGCACCGTCCCGTCGAACCTGAGGCACCAGACGTCGTGCCCCTGTGCGTCCCGGCCGACGAGGTGCAGGCCCACCCGCTTCATGCGCGCGACCGCGCCGCGCCTGGCGAGCTTCGCATTCTCGACGATCACGACGACGCCGCGCGGCGCACGCGGGTGCGGATGGTGGCGGAGCAGCGCGACGGCCGCCTTGAACGCCGCCGTCGTAAGGCCGGGCACGCCGCGGTCGGCGGGCCGCACGAAGGTCCGGTAGAAATAGAAGGGCCCCGCCCCGCCCGGAACGTCCTGGACGTAGACGGTGTTGACGCCGGCGAGCGCGCCGGAAGGGCTGCGGATCGCGATCACGACCTCGTCGACGCGCCGTCTCGCCTCGTCGGGCGGAAGCACGTCGGCCGCGAGCCACATCCCGACGATCTCGTCGCGCACGCCCGTCGGAACGCGGCCGTAGACCGGCGTCAGCCGGTAGCCGCGGATCTCGCGGTCGCCTGCGGGGGAGTCGGTCATCGTGCGCACCGGTTCATGTCGTCGCAGGCGCGTCGCCCGCAGTGGCCGTCGCCAGTTCCACCTGCGGCAGGAGCGCGTCGGGAATCGCCCAGGTCGAGTCGAGGATCGAATCGTGCTCCTCGAGGATCAGCGGCGACAGGATGCCGGGCAGCGCCTGCACCGCGAAGATCTCCTCGACGGAAGCCGAGAAGCGCAGGAAGGCGATCGTCTGCCCGGTCTCGACGTTGACCGCCCAGACGCCGCTCGAGCGGTCCGGGTTCTGGTCGGTGAGCGGGATGTCGGTGAACGGGTTCGACGAGCGCAGCTGCGAGAGCCCGATGAACGCGATCGGGCCGACGAAGTCGAGCCCGCGCGTGAATCCGGGCACCTGCGCGACCGTCTCGACGCGCCCCGAGACCGGGTCGACCGTCGACAGCGCGCCGCGGCCCGACTCGAGCACCCAGAGTCGCCCCCGGTAGAGCCGCGGCGAGTGCGGCATCGACAGGCCGCGGGCGACGATCTCGCCGGATTCGACGTCGAGCACGATGCCGCCCGTGCGCTTGTCCGCCCTCCAGCCCTCCCGCACGTTGCTCTCGCCCAGCGCGGTCAGGTAGCGCGGCTTGCCGTCGCCCATCGCGAGCCCGTTCAGGTGACAGCGGTCCTCGGGCGCGAAGCCGGAAACGAAGCGCGGACGCCAGCGCGGCACGAAGCTGTGCTCGTTGTCGAGCGTGCACAGGCACGAGAAGAGCGTGTTGACGTACCAGCACTCGTCGCGCGCGAACGCCATCTCGTGGATGTCGACGTGGCCGGTAACGTGGACGTTGCGCAGCAGGTAGACCGCGTCGTGCGCGTTCGGCGGGTCGACGCGCGAGGCGACGGCCGGCACGTTCCGGTACTCGTGCACGCTGCGGTGCGCGCCGACGAAGATGCGGTTCGCGTCCGCCGCGAGCCCCATCGGCCGCGGCAGCGCGAAGAAGTGCGTGTTGATCGAACCCTGCTGCGGACGCATCACGATCACGCGCCCGGCCTGGAACGTCGTGACGAGCAGGGAGCACCCGAGCTCGCGCAGGAGCGCCGGGAAGTTCGTCGTGTGGACGCTCGAGAACGCCTCGGGCGCGGGGGCGGCGGTGTCGGTCACGCGGAGGCGGGGTCGAAGCCGTAAGATTCGCGGGATGGGAAGCGTCCGCCCGAAGTTTACGGCCCTTGCGCCGATCCTGCTCGCCGCGGCGCTCGCGGGCTGCGCCGCGCCGCCGCCGGTTCCCGACGCCGCGGCGGTCTCGACACCCGACACCGCCTGCGCCGCGCTGGTCGAGGCGTTCGACGACGAGGTCGCGCGCGCAGGCTCGGGCGACGGCGGCTACGCCCGCGTCGCCGGGTA
>CALDKM010000175.1:0-13249 GCA_937898875.1 uncultured Pseudomonadota bacterium
GCAAGTCGACCATCGGCGCGCGCTCGGACATCGAGAACGTCGACATCGGCCGGCTTCAGGCGTTCTACCGCACCTACTACCAGCCCGACAACGCGGTGCTCGTCGTCGCCGGGAAGTTCGATCCGAAGGCGACGCTCGAGATCGTCGCGCGCGAGTTCGGCCGCATCCCGAAGCCCGCGCGGGAGCTGCCCCGGCTCTACACGTCGGAGCCGACCGCGGACGGCGAGCGCTCGGTGACGGTCCGCCGCACCGCGAGCGCGCAGTACGTCGGAGCGCTGTTCCACGTGATGCCGGGCGCGCACCCGGACTACGCGGCGATGGAGGCGCTGGGCGAGATCATGACCGTCGCGCCGGCCGGGCGCCTCTACCAGGCGCTGGTCGAGACGCGCAAGGCGACGTCGGTGCAGAACTGGAGCTTCGCGACCTACGATCCGGGCCCGGCGATCTTCTTCGCCCAGGTCGCCCTCGGCGATCCGGTCGCGCCGGCGAAGGACGCGATGCTCGCGACGCTCTTCGCCGTCGGGGACAGGCCGATCGCGCAGGAGGAGCTCGACCGCGTACGCGCCAAGTTCCTCAAGGACTTCGACCAGACGGTCAACGACCCGCAGGCGTTCGGCGTCCAGCTCTCCGAGTGGATCGCGCTCGGCGACTGGCGGCTCTTCTTCCTGCACCGCGACCGCTGGCGCAGGCTCGCGCCGGCCGACGTGACGCGCGTCGCTGCCGAGTGGCTGAAGCCCGCCAACATGACGCTCGGCACGTTCGTGCCGGACGCGAAGCCGGACCGGGCGCCCGCCGTCGCGGCCGTCGACGTGAACGCGCTCGTCGCCGGGTACAAGGGCGACGCCGCCGTCGCGGCGGGCGAGGCGTTCGACCCGACGCCCGCCAACCTCGAGGCGCGCACCGAGCGCGTGAAGCTCGGCAACGGCATGACGCTCGCGCTGCTGCCCAAGAAGACGCGCGGCGGGATCGTCCGCTTCTCGCTGCGCCTGCGCTTCGGCGACGAGGTGTCGCTCAAGGACACGTCGCCGGCCGCCGGGCTCGCCGGCTCGATGCTCCAGCTCGGCACGCGCGAGCGCTCGCGCCAGCAGTTCGACGACGCGCTCGACGCGCTGCGCGCCAAGGTGTCGATGGGCGGCGGGTCGACGCAGGCATCGGCCTCCGGCGAGACGGTGCGCGCCAATCTCGGCGGCGTGCTGAAGCTCGTCGCCGAGGCGATGAAGTCGCCTGCGTTCGACGCAGGCGAGTTCGACAAGCTCGTGCGCGCGAACCTCGCCTCGATCGAGAAGGCGCGCACCGACCCGCAGGCGATCGCCGGTCGCGAGTTCAACCGGCACCTGAAGCCCTGGCCCGCGGGCGACGTGCGCGAGACGCCGACGTTCGACGAGAGCATGGCCCGCCTGCGCGCGGCGAAGCTCGACGACGCGAAGGCGTTCCACGCGAAGTTCTACGGCGCGTCGAACGCCGAGCTCGCGATCGTCGGGGACTTCGACCCGGCCGAAGCGCGGGCGCTCGCCGAGGACCTGTTCGGCACGTGGACGAGCCCGTCGCCGTACGCGCGCGTCGCCGATCCGTTCAGGGCGACGCAGCCGATCGTCCGGACGATCGAAACGCCCGACAAGGCGAACGCGGTGCTCGTCGGCGGGATGGCGATCCCGATGTCCGACCGTGCGCCGGACTATCCGGCGATGATGGTCGCCGAGCGGATCCTGGGCGGCGCGACCGAGTCGCGGATGTTCGCGGTCGTGCGCCAGAAGCTCGGGCTTTCGTACGGCGTCGGCACGTGGCTCGACGAGGGCCGGCTCGACGACAATTCGACGTTCGGGGTCTACGCGATCTACGCGCCCGAGAACCTCGACAAGGTGCGCGCGGCGGTGTCCGCCGAAATCGCGCAGGCGCTCGAGAAGGGCTACACGGACGAGGAAGTGGAGAACGCGAAGCGCGCGATGCTGGAGGAACGGAAGAGCGCGCGCGCGGAGGACTCGACGCTGGCCGGGTCGCTCGTCTCGCAGGCGTTCCTGGGCCGCACGTGGGCTTTCTCGGGCGACCTCGACCGCGCGATCGGCGCGGTCACCGTCGAGCAGGCGAACGCCGCGCTGCGCAAGTACCTGAAGCCCGCGGATCTCGCGACGTTCCTCGCGGGCGATTTCGCGAAGCGGCCGTGACGGCAGTCCGCTGACCCCGGAGGGCAGGGCAGGTGCCCTGCTCCTCCTGCAACTTCATCATCGTGTTCGGGCCGGGGCCGGGCTCGCTCCGGTCAGCGCCGCGGGCGAGGGGACGCCATCGGGCGGCCCTCGATGTGGCGGAACGTGATCCGGCCCTTGGAGAGGTCGTAGGGCGAGAGCTCGAGCGAGACCTTGTCGCCCGCGATGATGCGGATGTGGTGCTTGCGCATCTTGCCCGCGCCGTAGGCGATCAGCTTGTGCCCGTTGTCGAGCGTGACGCGATAGCGGGCGTCGGGGAGCACTTCCGCGACCACGCCGTTCATTTCGAGGAGTTCTTCCTTGGCCATCGGCATCCCTTGAGAAATCGAAAAGAAAAAGCCCGGCCTGGGCCGGGCTTGTCCCGAGGATCGGACGGCTCGGCGGTGTCGCCATGCCGTCCGGCTCGCTTACTCCGCCGCGCGGATGTTCGACGCCTGCAGCCCCTTGGGGCCGGAGGTGACGTCGAAGCTGACGCGCTGACCTTCGGTCAGGGTCTTGAAACCCGAACCCTGGATCGCGGAGAAGTGGGCGAAGAGATCCTTGCCGCCGTCTTCCGGGGTGACGAAGCCGAAACCCTTCGCGTCGTTGAACCACTTAACAGTGCCTGTTGCCATGTCTTGAACCTTCCTGGAACGAAAATAATAAAGGGCGGTTGCCCCTTAACGAGGGGCGAAGATCAAGACGGTGGGGGAGCAAGAAGTAGCCGCAGAACTGCGGATACTGGACTGGCAACTGCACTGCTTGAATATCGCTATCCAGAACTATACCGGAAAAGACCCTGTGGCGCAAGCATCTGCGCGGCAGCGCCTGCGGGGAGGTCCGCGACGGGCCGATCCCGTCTCCGGGGGCCCCTTGGCATCGCCGTTTGCCTCCCGGCGGCGGCGATGCGCCCGCGACCGCGCTAGCGCGCCAGCAGGATCACCGCGCCGGGGTCGAAGTCGATGCCGACCGCCTGGTCGCGGCCGTGCAGCGACGCCGCGTCGGCGTCGAACACGAGCAGCTCGCCCCACGGGCTCTCGACGACGTACTCGGCGCGGCTGCCGAGGTACGCGGCGCGCTTGCAGGTGCCGGGCACCAGGCCGCGGCCGGCGTCGACGAGGCGCAGCCGGTGCGGGCGCACCGCGAGCGTCGCCGGCCCGGCCGCCAGGCCATCGGCTCGCACGGGGGCGGAAACGCCGCCCGCGGTGAACGTCGATCCCGACGCGCCCTTCGCGAGCTCGCCGTCCACGAGGTTCGCGTCGCCGATGAAGTCGGCGAGGAACCGGCTCGCCGGCGACTCGTAGAGCTCGCGCGGCGTCCCCTGCTGCGCGATCTTCCCGCCGTCCATCACGATGATGTGGTCCGACACGGCCAGCGCCTCCTCCTGGTCGTGGGTCACGTACAGCACGGTCAGCGACAGCGCCTGCTGCAGCTCGCGGATCTCCTGACGCACGCGTCGGCGCAGCTTCGCATCGAGGTTCGACAGCGGTTCGTCGAACAGCAGCACCTTGGGCTCGAGCACGAGCGAGCGGGCGACCGCCACACGCTGCTGCTGGCCGCCGGAGAGTTCGGAGGGCAGGCGATCCTCGAGCCCCGCGAGGCCCAGCATCGCGAGCTTCGAGGCCGCGACCTCGCGCGCCTTCGCACGGTCCATGCGCATCGACATCGGGCCGTAGCAGACGTTCTCGAGCACGGTCATGTGCGGGAACAGCGCGTAGGACTGGAACACCATCGACACGTCGCGCTCGTTGGCGGCGCGCAGCGTGACGTCGGTGCCGCCGATCAGCACGCGGCCCTCCGTCACCGGCTCGAGCCCGGCGACCATCCGCAGCGTCGTCGTCTTGCCGCAGCCCGAGGGACCGAGCAGCGTGACGAGCTCGCCCTGCGCGACGCGGAACGACACGTCGTCGACGGCAGTGACGCCGCCGTAGCGCTTGGTCACGTTCTCGAACACGACGCCGCCTGCGTTGCCGTTCATCTCGTGGGACCCCATGGACCTATCCGCCGGTGACCAGGACCGGCGTCGCCCGCCGGCCGAGTCGCGTCTCGCCGACGGCCGCCTGCACGGCCAGCAGCACCGCGAGCATCAGGAAGATCAGCACCGACGAGTACGCGATCGCGAGCGGATACTCGCCGGCCTCGACGCGGTTGATGATGTAGACGGTCGCGAGGTTGTACTTCGCCGTCGCGAGGAAGATGACCGCGGAGACCGCCGTCATCGCGTGCGTGAAGCTGAACACCAGCGTCGCGAGGATCGCGGGCTTGAGCAGCGGCAGCACGACCCTGAACAGCGTCCGCACGGTCGACGCGCGCAGCGTGGACGACGCCTCGTCCAGCGTGCGGTCGATCTGCGCCAGCGCGGCGATGCCGGCGCGCACGCCCACCGGCATGTTCCGGAACACGAAGCACAGCACGAGGATCGCCATCCCGCCGGTCAGCTCGAGCGGCGCCACGTTGAACGCGACGATGTACGAGACGCCGATCACGGTGCCGGGAATCGCGAAGCTCACCATCGTCAGGAACTCGAACGCGCTGCGGCCGGCGAAGCGATGCCGCGTGATCACGTACGCCGAGAGCAGGCCGACGATCGCGGTGAGCGGCGCAGCGACCGCGGCGACCTTGATCGTCGTGAACAGGCTGTCCCACGCCGAGCCCACGAACATCGTCGCCGACGAGCCCGTGTCGATGCCGAAGCCCTGCGACAGGTGATGCAGCGTCAGCGCCATGTCGCCGCGGCCGATGTCCTTGACGAATCCGCCGGTCAGGATGACCGCGTAGCAGACGACCGTGAAGCCGATCCACGCCGCCGCCGAGCCGAAGCACGCGATCCAGACCGGGCGCGGCAACTGCGCATGCAGGCCGCTGTCCCCCTTGCCGGTCACCGTGACGTACGACAGCTTGCCGATCCAGCGCTGCTGCAGCCAGAAGGCCACCATCGTGAGGCCGAGCAGCACGACGGCGAGCGCGGCCGCGCGACCCGGGTCGTGCTGCGCGCCCGCCACGGCGAAGAAGATCTTGGTCGACAGCACCTCGTAGTTGCCGGCGAGCACGATCGGATTGCCGAAGTCGGCGAGGCTCTCGACGAAGCCCAGCAGGAACGCGTTGGCCAGCGCCGGGCGCAGGAGCGGGAGCGTGACCGTGCGGAACACGCGCCAGCGCGAGGCGCGCAGCGTCTGCGCGGCCTCCTCCAGCGCAGGGCTGATCGCGCCCAGCGCGCCGTGCAGCAGCATGAACGCGATCGGCGAGAACGTCAGGAGCTGCGCGATCGACACGCCGGGCAGTCCGTAGAGCCAGCGCGAACGCCCGATGCCGAACCAGTTGTCGAGCGTGGTGGTCACGAGGCCGGTGCGCCCGAACAGCACGACCAGCGCCAGCGCGATCACGAAGGGGGGCGTGACGATCGGCAGGATCGACATCACCTTCGCGATGCCCGCATAGCGCCGGCCGCCGCGCTGCACGACCAGCGCCAGGACGAGCCCGATCAGCGTCGAGCCCAGGCCCACGACGGTGGCGAGCACCGCCGAGTTGATCGCCACGCCGCAGTGCGTGCCTCCCCCGAAGCACCCCAGCCCCCAGATGTCGGAGGCGAACAGACGTTCCGCGGCAAGGCCGGGCGCGAACTGTCCTCTCGAGTCGAACAGGGCCGCGCCCAGCACCTTGCCGACCGGAAAGAAGATGAAGATCAGGAGCAGCGCGGCGATCGCCACGACGATCGTGGCGACGGTGGGGTCGCCCTTGAACGCGCCGCGGCGCGCGATCGCGCGCGCGAAGCAGACGGTGAGCGCCAGCAGCGCGACCACCGCCCCGACGCCGAACGACGGCCCCTGCGGACCGGCCGCGAAGCCCGCCGCGAAAGCCCACACGACCGAAGCGCCCGACACGTAGGCGGTGGCGCGGTCGTCTCCGCGCCACGCGAACACGAGCGCGGCCGCGGCGCCCCCGATCAGCGGCCAGAAGGCGGCCACGCCGCCGAACGCGCGCCACAGCGCCGACGCGCCGCCGCCGAGTGCCCAGGGAAGGATCGCGAGGGCCGCGAGCGCGACGCCGGCCACCGCCGGCGTCACGCGGTCGCGCGACGTCGGCGTGAAGACCGGCGCGGCGAACGAGGCGATCGCCACGACGCGCCCCCGTTACTTGGGCAGCGTCGAGACTTCCGTGTCCCAGCGCTTCAGCAGGCGCGTGCGCTCCGCCGACGACCCGTACTTCGCGAAGTCGTAGTCGATGAGCTTGATCTCGGAGAGCTTCGGCGCGGCCGCGGGCACCGGCGCGCTCCTGTTCGACGGCACCTGGTAGGACACCTTGGCCTGCGACCCTACCGCCTGCGCCTCCGGAGACAGGGCCCAGTCGTACCACTTCCTGGCGTTCTCCATGTTCTTCGCGCCCTTGATGATGCTCATGCTCCCGATCTCGTAGCCGGTGCCCTCGCACGGCGACACGATCTTCACCGGCGCGCCCGCGATCGCCTGCACGACGGCATCGTGCTGGAACGTGATGCCGACCATGCTCTCGCCGGTGGCGGCCGCGCGCGCGGGCGCCGCGCCGGACTTCGTGTACTGGTTGATGTTCCTGTGCAGCGCCTTGAGGAAGTCGAACGCCTTGTCCTCGCCCCACAGCTGCACGAACGTCGCGAGCATCGTGTACGACGTGCCCGACGAGTTCGGGTTCGCGACCTGCACCTCGTCCTTGAACTGCGGCTTGGTCAGGTCCGCCCAGCACTTCGGCTCGGCGATGCCCTTCTTCGCGAGCTGCGGCACGTTGAAGCTGTAGCCCAGCGCGCCCGCGTAGACGCCGACGGTGCGGCCCTTCGCGGCCTCCCACTGCCGCACCGCCCAGTCCTGCAGCTCGCCCATGCGCGGCGACTTGTACGGCTCGGTGAGTCCTTCCTCCGCCGCCTGCAGGTGCGGATCGCCCGTGCCGCCCCACCAGACGTCGCCGCGCGGGTTGGCGGCCTCGGCCTTGATCTGCGCGTAGAACTCGCCCGAGCTCTTGCGCGTCATCAGCACCTTGATGCCGGTCGCCTTCTCGAACGCCGCCACCATCGGTCGGCACCACTCCTCCTGCACCGTGCAGTAGACCACCACCTCGCCCTGCGCCGCGGCCGAAAGCGGCGTCGCGAGCGCGAGCGCGGGAACGATTGCGCGAAGCCAGCTCATCACTCTCATGATCTCCTCCTTGGTCGGTCTTCCTGCTTCCGGATGCCGCCTGCGGCGGTCAGCTTAACGCATTGCCCGGCCGCGCGCGCTGGGCCGCGGCCCTGCCCACTGACGCTTCCCCGGCGTCGCCCGGGAGAACCCCCGGGGCGATGCCGCACGAACCCCTTTTCGCTACAGCTCGACCGCCCTCCGTTCGACGAGAGACGCGCGCAGGGCGATGCCGATGCGCGTGGCCTCGGTGGCATCGTGCAGCGTGAGGCCGGGCGGCCGGTCGAGGCGCACGCATTCGACGAAGTGGACGGTCTCGCGCAGGAACGCGTCCTCGAAGCGTTCCCAGAACGTCGGCGTGGTCTCGGTGCGGATGCCGTGCGCATCGGCGATTTCGACCTGGTTCAGCCGCCCGTCGCGGCCGACCACGAGCCGGCCCGCGGTGCCCACGATCTCGGTGGTCGTCTCGTGACCGTGCGCCATCGTGCGCGACGCGTAGATCGTCGCCATCGCGCCGCCCTCGAACTCGCAGACCGCCACGCCGTTGTCGACGTCGCCGCATTCGGCGAGGCCCTCGTGCACGGCGATCGTGCCGACCGAGAACACGCGCCTCGGCTTCGGTGCGCCGAGGAGCCACCGCGCCGCGTCGATGTCGTGCACGCTCATGTCGAGGAAGATACCTCCGGACTTCGGCGCGAAGCGCACGAAGAACCCGGACGGGTCGTTCATGTCGGTCGTCTGCGAGCGCACGAGGAACGGCCGCCCGATCGCGCCGGACGCGATCTTCCTCTGCGCGTCCTGGTAGCTCGCGTCGAAGCGCCGCACGTAGCCGATCATCACCTTGAGCCGAGGATGACGCGCGGCCTCCGCCTCGACCGCGAGGCACTCGTCGAGCTCGAGCGAGAGCGGCTTCTCGCAGAACACGTGCTTGCCGGCCCGGAGCCCCGCGACGATCTGCTCCGGGTGCACGGTGTTGGGCGTGACGAGGAACACCGCGTCGAGGCCGGGGTGCGCGAGCAGCTGCGCGTAGTCCGGGTAGACGTGCTCGACGCCCAGGGCGCCGCGCGCCCACTCGCATTCGTCGGCCGACGGGCTGCACGCCGCGACCAGCTCGGCGCCGGGCACGCGCAACGCGAGGTTCGTCGCATGGCGCTTGCCCAGCCGGCCCAGTCCCACCACCCCGACGCGCACCGGACCGCCGCTCATGGCCGCGCCTCCGTCACAACGCGACGATGCGCTTCTCGCGCCACGAGATCGTCGCGGCCTCGGCGAGCTCCAGCGCCTTCACGCCGTCCTCGATCGTCGTCCTGATCGGCTTGCCGTGGGCGATCGCGTCGAGGAAGTGCGCCATCTCGAGCGCGTACGCCACGCGGTAGCGCTCGAGGAAGAAATGCTCGGGCTTGTCCGCGCTGACCGATTCCGCGGTCGACGCGACGACCTCGGTCGGGCGGTGGTTGCCGGCCTGCAGCATCCCCTTCGCGCCGATCACCTCGAAGCGCTGGTCGTAGCCGTAGGCGGCGCGGCGGATCGTGTTGATCTGCGCGAGGCGGCCCTTCTTCGAGCGGATCGTCACCGCCGTCGCGTCGACGTCGCCGACGCTCGCGACCGCGGGGTCGGTGAGGCAGCTTCCGGTCGCGTAGACGCTCTCGGCCTCGTCGCCGAGAATCCAGCGGAAGACGTCGAAGTCGTGGATCAGCATGTCCTTGAAGATGCCGCCCGAGCGCTTCAGGTACTCGACCGGCGGCGCGCCGGGGTCGCGGCTCGTCACGACGAGCATCTCCGGGTCGCCGATCTCGCCGGCGTCCATCCTGGCGCGCACCGCGGCGAACGTCGGGTCGTAGCGGCGCTGGAATCCGATCAGGCAGGGCACGCCGGCCTCGCGCACCGTGCGCGCGCAACGGAGCGCGCGATCGTAGGAGAGGTCGACCGGCTTCTCGCAGAAGATCGCCTTCTTCGCCCCGGCCGCCCGCTCGATCAGCTCGGCGTGCGTGTCGGTCGACGACGCGATCACGACGGCACGGATCGAAGGGTCGGCGAACACGCCCTCGACCGTGCCCACGCTCGCCCCGTGCTTCGCCGCGAGCGCGGCCGCCGCGTCCGCGTCGGGGTCGACCACGTGCTTGAGCCTCACTCCGGGCTGCGCCGCCAGATTGCCGGCGTGGATCTTGCCGATCCGTCCCGCGCCGAAAATCGCGACCTGAACGTCGCCGGGCCGTCCCGAGGCGCTCATAGCGCCCTCTCGGAGGGGCGCGAGCGCGTTGTCTGCGCGAGCTTGGGGGGTCGTCTAGTCATCGTAATCTCCGCGATGGGTCGTTTCCTCGACGTCGAGCTCGAGCCGGTAGGCGAGCGCGACGAACAGCGATTGCGCGAGGCAGAGCGCGTTGGTGAGCGAGCGAAACGCGAACGCGCCCCCCTCGCGCACCACGAGCAGCGCGCTCGCACCGCGCGCGAGCGGCGCCAGCCGGCTGTCGGTCATCACGACCGCCTTCGCCCCGCGCTTCTGCGCGTGCCGGACGCATGCGAGCGTCTCCTTTCCGTACGGCGTGAAGCTGATCGCGACGATCACGTCGTCGCGGCCGATCGAGCGCATCTGCTCGTGCACCATCCCGCCGATGCCGTCGACGAGCTGCACGCGCTTGTCGATGTGCTGCAGCGCATAGGTCATGTACGCCGCGACCGGGTAGGACCGCCGGACGCCGACGACGTAGATGTGCTGGGCGCGGGCGAGGAGCGAGACCGCCGCCGAGAGCGCCGCGTCGTCGAAGTCGCGCGAGAGCTCCTCGAGGCCGGCCGTGCTCGCGGCGACGAACTCGCGCGCCACCGCGACCGGCGTCGGCGCGCGTCGCTTGCTCGTCACGAGCCGCCGGATGCGCTGCTGGTAGCTCGTCGACGCCGCGGCCTGCTGCGTGTAGTCGTCTCGGAACACCGCCTGAAGCGCAGAGAATCCCGCGTATCCGAAGCGCTGCGCGAAGCGCACGACCGCGGACGGCTGCACGGCGCATGCGCGCGCGATGTCGCCGACCCGGTCGACCATGACGCGAGCACGGTGCTGCTCGACGTAGCGTGCGACGCTCTTGAGCTGCCTCGGCAGCGCATCGTAGTCGGCGGCGACGCGCGCGAGCAGCCTGTCCACCTGCGACCCTTCCGTCGCGGTGCGCGCCGGGCTACGGCGCGCGACTTTCGCCCGGGTCACCGTTTGAGCATCCATTCGTGCGCCGGGTCGTTGTGGAAGTGCCACTGGCGCTTCGGGCCCGCCATCACGTTCAGGTAGTACGACTCGTAGCCGTGCGGCACGACGACCGGATGGTAGCCGCGCGGCACCATCACGACGTCGCGGTCCTCGACCGCGAGCGACTCGTCGAGCGAGCGGTCGTCGGTGTAGACGCGCTGGAACGCGAAGCCCTGCCCGGGATTCAGGCGGTGGTAGTAGGTCTCCTCGAGCTGCGTCTCCTGCGGCGCGGCATCGGTGTCGTGCTTGTGGGGCGGATACGACGACGAGTGCCCCGGCGGCGTGCGCACCTCGACGACGAGCAGGTGCTCGGCCGCCTCGGTCTCCGGCAGGATGTCGCAGACGTAGCGGGTGTTGGAGCCCGTGCCGCGCACCGAGCGCTTCATCGTCGCGGGATCGATCACGCGGGGGGGGAGCTTGCCGCCGCCGGGGGCGTTCGCGACGCCGATCTCCGCCGTCGTGCGCGCCGCGACCTCGACGCCCGCACCATCGGGCAGGTAGAGCGCCCAGGGCGGGAGGTCGTCGAACACGCTCTCGCGCCCGCCGAGGTCGCGCCACTCGCCCCGACCGGCGCGCACGTCGACGCGGCCGGACAGCACGACGATGCACAGCTCGCGCCCGGGCATGTCGATAGCGGTGCGCTCGCCGGGCGCGAGACGTTGCGCGCGGAAGCCGACGTAGCGCCAGCCCGCGGACGCGGGCGTCACGTCGACGATGGTCGGCCCGCTCTTCGCGGCCTTGACGAGCAGGCTCGCATGTCGTCCATGCCCAGCCTCGCGCACTGCGTGCGTTTCGGCGCCCCCTGGAAGGGGGGGAGCGCCTCGGGGCGGCCCGGCGGCGCTCACCGCGCGTGCTCCCGCGGCGGGTGCGCGACGAGTGCGTCGACGATGCCCCGCAGCGTCCTGAATCCCTTCTCCGCATACTCGAAGCTCGGGGCGACCGTCGGGT
Organism: uncultured Pseudomonadota bacterium; assembly: GCA_937898875.1. GTDB lineage: Bacteria > Pseudomonadota > Gammaproteobacteria > Burkholderiales > Casimicrobiaceae > VBCG01. The sequence goes on from CALDKM010000175.1 coordinate 11,499, forward strand.
CCTGTTCCGCCTCGACGACGAGCCAGCCGCGGTAGCCGTGGTCGTGCAGGATGCCGAGCAGCGCCGGGAAGTCGATCGCGCCGTCGCCGGGCACCGTGAACGCGCCGTTGATCACGGACGTGAGGAAGCTCCAGTTGCGATTGCGCGCGAGCCGGATCACGTAGGGCCGCACGTCCTTGCAGTGGACGTGGCAGACGCGCGCGACGTGCTTGCCGAGCATCGCCACCGCATCCCCGCCGGCGAACGTCATGTGCCCGCTGTCGAACAGGAGACCCACCTCGTCGCCGGTGACCTCCATCAGCCGGTCGACGTCCGCGGGCGTCTCGACGTACGCCCCCATGTGGTGGTGGTAGGCGAGGCGCACGCCGCGGGCCAGCAGATGGCGGCCGAACTCGGTCAGCCGGCCTCCATACTCGTTCCACTGCCCGGGGCGCACGAAGCGGGGCCGCTGGCAGAGCGGCGCGGCGGCGCCCTGGATGCTGTCGGCGACCTCGCCGTAGACCATCACGGTCGAGCCGTTCTTCGCGAGCAGGTCGAGGTGCGGGCCGACGGCCTCGATCTCCTCGGCGACCGTGCGGCGCGCGAGCCGTCCCGAGTACCAGCCGGACACGCACGCGAGCCCGTGCCTGCCGAGCACGCTCGCGAGCGCCTTCGGCTCGCGCGGGAACTTGTTGCCGAGCTCGAAACCTTCGTAGCCGATGGCCTTGCCCTCGGAGAGCGCCGTCTCGAGCGGCGTCTCGCCGCCCAGCGACGGCAGGTCGTCGTTGCTCCAGGAGATCGGGTTGATCCCGATCCGCACATCGAGTCCGTGCGTCATGGCTGCTGCTTTCGCCGGCCTTCGTCGTATCGCGTGCGCGCGTCGCGCACTTCGGCCCGCCCCGAGACCTCCGGCACCGCGACCTCCCACCACCACCCGCCTTCCTCGATCGTGCGCCGCGGATCGGTCTCGATGCACACGACCGTCGTCCGCTTCGCCGCGCGCGCCCGGGCGAGCGCCGCCTCGAGCTCGGGGATCGACTTCACGTTCTCGGCGCCCGCGCCGAGCGATCGCGCGTGCGCGGCGAAGTCGATCGCCGGCGGACCGTCCGGTCCCTGAACGCAATCGGCCAGCAGATTGTTGAAAGGCGCACCGCCGCACGCCTGCTGCAGCCGGCTGATGCAGCCGAATCCGCGGTTGTCCAGCACGACGATCGTGAGCTTCAGGCCGAGCATCAGCGAGGTCGCGATCTCGGAGTTCATCATCAGGTAGCTGCCGTCGCCGACCGTCACGACGACCTCGCGGTCCGGCCGCGCCATCTTGACGCCGATTCCGCCCGCGATCTCGTAACCCATGCACGAGTAGCCGTATTCGACGTGATAGCCGCCAGGCACCGACGTGCGCCAGAGCTTGTGCAGCTCGCCCGGAAGCGTTCCCGCCGCACACACGACGATGTCGCCGTGCGGCGAGTTCGCCGCCGACCGCTGCACGGCCCCGATCACCTCGCCGTCGCACGGCAGCGCGACGTCGCGCACGCCGGTGACGCGCGCGAGGTCGGCGCGCCAGCGCGCGGCCTCGTCGGTCGCACGTACGCGCCAGCCTTCGTCGGACCGCCAACCTCCGAGCGCGGCCGACAGCGCCTCGAGACCGCGGCGCGCATCGGCGCGCAGCATCGTTCCGTGCCACTTGAGCGCGTCGAATCCGTTCACGTTGAGCGACACGAGGCTCGCCTGCGGGAACAGCGTGTGCGAGCCGGTCGTGAAATCCTGCAGGC
>CALDKM010000176.1:0-13246 GCA_937898875.1 uncultured Pseudomonadota bacterium
GTGCTGCCGGACAGCGCGATCAGCTCGCCCCGCACCGGCACCGCGGGCACGATGAACTAGACCGGCACGACGTCGGTTCCCTGGTGCAGCCATTGGAAGAACGCGTGCTGGCCGTCGGTGCCGATGCCGCCCCAGAGCGCGGGCACGGTGCGTCCTTCGACCGGCGTCCCGTCCCGCGTCACGCGCTTGCCGTTGCTCTCGAGCGACAGCTGCTGCAGGTAGGCGGGGAGCAGCGAAAGCGCCTCGGCGTAGGGGACCACGATCCGCTGCCGGAGTCCGAGCGCCGCCGCGTTCCAGAGCCCCGCGAGTGCGAGCACCACGGGAAGGTTCGCCTCGAACGGTGCGCCGGCGAAATGTCGGTCCATCGCATGCGCGCCTGCGAAGAGCTCGTCGTGCGTCTCGTTTCCGAGCGCGGCAGCGATCGTCACGCCGACCGGCGACCACAGCGAGAATCGCCCGCCGACGCCCTCGTGGAACGTCAGGATCCCGTCGGCCGGAACGCCGAAGGCGGCCGCCGCTTCGACGTTGGCCGTCGCTGCCACGAAGTGGCGGCGCGCGTCGGTCCCGGGAGGCAACGCGGCGGCGAGCCATGCCAGCGCGGCGCGTGCGTTCGCAAGCGTCTCCTGCGTCGCGAAGCCTTTCGACGCGATGACGAACAGCGTTACGCGGGGGTCGAGGGTCGCGAGCGCGCGGTCGAGCGCGACCGGGTCGACGTTCGCAACGAACGAGACGCCCGGGCCGTCCGGCGCCCCGTCGCCGCGCAGCGCCTCGACGACGAGTCGCGGGCCGAGGTCCGAACCGCCGATGCCCAGGTGCACGAGGTGGCGGATCGGTGCGCCGGTGGCGCCGAGGCGCGCGCCGCGCCGGATGTGGTCGGCGATCTTCGCCGTGCGCTCGCGCATCGCGCGAATGTCGCCGCGCAGGTCGGCGCCGTCGACCGCGAAGGGAGCGGTGGACGCATCGCGCAAGGCCGGGTGCAGCACGGGCCGGCCTTCGCTGACGTTGACCTTCTCGCCGGCGAACAGCGCGGCGATCCACCGGGCAAGCCCTGCCTCTTCCGCGTGCGCGCACAGACCCGCCATCGCCTCGGGCGTGATCCGCTCCTTCGAAAGGTCGACGCGGAAACCTTCCCAGGCGCAGGTGAGCCGCTCGACGCGATGCGGATCGCGCTCGAACAGCGCGGCGATCGGCGTCGAAGCGAGCGTGCGCGCGGCACTGCGCAGCGATTCGGGCAGCGGCGGGTTCATGTCCGTTCCGGGGCGCGTGCGCGCAAGGCGTGTCCGCCGCGCGGGCGCGTCGGAAGTCGAGGGACGAGGCTCATATAGACTGCGATTGTAGACGCCCCCGACCCCGTGCGATGAAAAACGACGAGCACCCGCTCCCCGCCCACGCGGACGACGCCGACAAGGATCGGCCGCTGCGCGACGACACGCGGCTGCTTGGGCGCATCCTCGGGGAGGTGCTGCGGCAGCAGACGGGCGAGGAGGGCTACGCCAGGATCGAGGGGATCCGGCAGACTGCGATCCGCTTCCGGCGCGGCCACGGGGCGGAGGCCGACGCGGCGCGCGCCGAGCTCTCGGCGATGCTGGACGGGTTGCCGGTTGCGCAGGTGCTCGAGGTCGTGCGCGCTTTCTCCTACTTCTCGCAGCTCGCGAACATCGCCGAGGACGTGCACCAGAACCGCCGCCGGCGGATGCACGCGCTCGCGGGCTCCCCCGCGCAGCGCGGCAGCCTCGCCGGCGCGCTCGCCGCGCTCGCGTCCCGGGGAGCAGGCGCCGACGCGATCGTCCGCTGGTGCAGGAGCTCCCGCGTGAGCCCGGTGCTCACCGCACACCCGACCGAGGTGCAGCGCAAGAGCATCCTCGACGCCGAGCGCGGCATCGCCGAGCTCGTCGCGATGCGCGACCGCATGGCGCTTTCGGCCGCCGAGCGGCGCGAGGTCGAGGTGCGCCTCCATCGCCGCGTTCTGGGACTCTGGCAGACGGCGATGCTGCGGCTCTCGCGTCTGCAGGTCGTCGACGAGATCGAGAACGGACTCGCGTACTACCGCTACACGTTCCTCGCCGAGTTGCCGCGCCTCTATGCCGACCTTGCCGCGAATCTGGGGCGGCGCGCGCTCGACGGGGGGCGGCTCGCCCCTTTCCTGCGGATGGGCTCGTGGATCGGCGGCGATCGCGACGGCAATCCGTTCGTCACCGCACAGACGCTCGTCCACGCGGTTCGCGCGCAGGCGGGGGTCGCATTCGGCCACTATCTGGACGAGGTCCACCGGCTGGGCGGAGAGCTCTCGCTCTCGTCCCGGCTCGTGCGACCGACGCCGGCGCTGCTCGGCCTGGCGGCGGCCGCGCACGACGCGAACCCGCACCGGCAGGACGAGCCGTACCGGCAGGCGCTGATCGGTGTCTACGCGCGGCTCGCGGCGACCGCACGGCGGAAGTCCGGCGTGACGCTCCCGCGCCCACCCCACGTCGAGCTGCCGCCCTACGAGACGCCCGAGGCGTTCGCCGCCGACCTCGCGACGATCGCCGATTCGCTGGCGACGCACGGCGCGGCCGAGCTGGGCGACGAGCGCCTCGAGCCGCTCCGCTACGCGGTGGCCGCGTTCGGCTTCCACCTCGCGTCGGTCGACCTGCGCCAGAACGCCGACGTGCACGAGGCGGTGGTGGGCGAGCTGCTCGAACGCGGAGGCGTCGTCGCGGACTACCCGGCGCTCGACGAGCCCGCGCGCGTCGCGCTGCTCGCCGCCGAGCTCGCGAACCCGCGGCCGCTTCGAAGCCCGTTCCTCGACTATTCGGAACGCGTTCGCGCCGAGCTGGCGATCGTCGACGCGGCCGCGGCCGTCCACTCGGGCTACGGCGCCGAGGCCATCCCGCACTACGTGATCTCCAAGTGCCAGTCGGTCTCGGACCTGCTCGAGGTGGCGGTGCTGCTCAAGGCGGGCGGCCTCGTCCGCGACGGCCGCTCGGCGCTCGACATCGTTCCGCTGTTCGAGACGATCGACGACCTCGAGCGCGCCGGGCGCATCATGCGCGACGCGTTCGCGCTGCCCGCGTGGCGCCGGCTCGTCGCCGCCCGGGGCGAGCGGCAGGAAGTGATGCTGGGGTACTCCGACAGCAACAAGGACGGCGGCTACCTCGCGGCGAACTGGGCCCTCTACCGCGCCGAGCGCGACCTCGTCGCGGCATTCGGCGAGGCAGGGGTCACGCTCGTGCTCTTCCACGGCCGGGGCGGCACCGTCGGCCGCGGCGGCGGTCCCTCGTACGATGCGATCCTCGCGCAGCCGCGCGGCAGCGCCCAGGCGGGACTGAGACTCACCGAACAGGGCGAGATCATCGCGAGCAAGTACTCGGATCCCGAGCTCGGCAGGCGCAACCTGGAAACGCTCGTCGCGGCGGCGCTGGAGGCGGGTCTGTCGGACGTCGAACGGCTGGGCGACCGCGCGGACGACTACTACCGGGCGCTCGACGAGCTCTCGGCGCACGCCCTCTCGGCCTACCGGGCACTCGTCTACGGAACGAAAGGATTCGTCGACTACTTCCGCGCTTCGACGCCGATCGCCGAGATCGCCGAGCTCAACATCGGCAGCCGCCCGGCATCGCGCACGTCGTCGACGCGCATCGAGGACCTGCGCGCCATCCCCTGGGTGTTCAGCTGGAGCCAGTGCCGGCTGATGCTCCCGGGCTGGTACGGCGTCGGCAGCGCGATCGAAGCGTGGCGCACCGGGCGCCCGGACGCGATGCCGCTGCTGCGCGAGATGCACGCGCGCTGGCCGTTCTTCGCGAGCGTGCTCTCGAACATGGCGATGGTGCTGTCCAAGACCGACCTCGCCGTCGCATCGCGCTACGCGAACATGGTCCCGGACGCGGCGCTCCGCGAGGCGGTCTACTCGCGCATCGCCGACGAGCACGCGCGCACGCTCTCGGCGCTCGCCGAGATCACCGGACACGCGCATCCGCTCGCCGACAACCCGACGCTCGCTCGCAGCCTGCGCAACCGCGTACCGTACCTCGACCCGCTGAACCACCTGCAGATCGAGCTCCTGACGCGCTACCGGGGCGGGCAGACCGACGAGCGCACGCGCCGCGCCATCCACATGACGATCAACGGGCTGGCGGCGGGGCTCCGGAACAGCGGATGATTCCGTCGGGGGCGGGATGCCGTTTCCTTGATGCATATCAAACGCGAATCGTTCGCATTCTTATTGACAACGGCCGGGACGGCGGCTAGAGTGGGACCCTCCCTTCCAGGTACCGGCCCACCCATGACCCGCATCCGCACCACGCTCGCCGCGGCGTTCGCCGTCGCGCTCTCGGCCGCCGCGCCCGCCCTCGCGCAGGACCCGGTCCTCAACCTCTATTCGGCCCGTCACTACCAGACCGACGAGGCGCTCTACGCGAACTTCACGAAGGCGACCGGCGTCCGCATCAACCGCATCGAGGCCGGCGACGAGCAACTGCTCGAGCGCCTCAGGTCCGAGGGGACGAACAGCCCGGCCGACGTGCTCCTGATCGTCGACGCGTCGCGCCTCTACAACGCGCAGCAGCTCGGGATGTTCCAGCCGGTGAAGTCCGCCGTGCTCGAGTCGCGCATCCCGGCGTCGCTGCGCGACCCGAACGGCGAGTGGTTCGGCTTCTCGTCGCGCGCCCGCGTGATCGTCTACAGCAAGGCGCGCGTGAAGCCGGCGGACGTCCCGACCTACGAGTCGCTTGCCGACCCGGTGAACAAGGGCAGGATCTGCGTGCGCTCGGGGGCGCACCCGTACAACCTGTCGCTGGTGGCCTCGATGATCGAGCACCTGGGCGAGCCGAGGGCCGAGGCATGGGCGCGCGGCGTGGTCGCGAACTTCGCGCGCGCGCCGAAGGGCGGCGACACCGACCAGATCAAGGCGGTCGCGGCGGGCGAGTGCGACGTCGCGCTCTCGAACACGTATTACTACGCGCGCCTGCTGCGCTCGACCAGGGCCGAGGACCAGGAGCTCGTCGCGAAGACGGGCATCGTGTGGCCCGACCAGGCGAGCTTCGGGACGCACGTCAACATCTCGGGCGCCGGCGTGCTGAAGCACGCTCCCCATCGCGAGGCGGCAGTGAAGTTCCTCGAATACCTCTCGAGCGACGAGGCGCAGCGCTACTTCGCCGACGGCAACAACGAGTGGCCGGTCGTGAAGAGCGTCGTCGTGAAGAATCCGGCACTCGAGGCGATGGGGACGTTCAAGGCGGATCCGCTGCCGATCGCCGCCCTCGGCCGCAACACCCCTGCCGCGCAGAAGCTCGTCGACCGGGCGGGCTGGCGCTGAGGGATCGGCCCCCGTTCAGGCATCGCCGGGGTCCGCCTCCCTCCGCCGCCGCGACGCGCGGGCGAGCGCGACGATCGGGATCAGACCCACCGCCACGATCGCGAGCGACGGGAGCGCCGCCTCGGCCAGGCGCTCGTCGCGTGCGAACGAGTACGCCTGAGTCGCGAGCGTGTCGAAGTTGAACGGCCGCAGCACGAGCGTCGCCGGCAGCTCCTTCATCACGTCGACGAACACGAGCAGCAGCGCGGCCGCTGCGCTGCGCGCCAGCAGCGGGGCGTGCACGCGGCGGAAGGTGGCGGCGGTTCCGCATCCCAGGCTGCGCGCCGCCGCGTCCATCGCGGGCGTGATCCGCGCGAAGCCCGGCTCGATCCCGTTCCACGCAACCGCGAAGTACCGCACCTGGTAGGCGTAGATCAGCGCGACCGTGGTGCCGGTCAGGAGGAGCCCCGGGCTCGTCCCGGTCGTGCGCCGGATCGCATCGGCGAGAACGCCGTCGATCGCGCCCAGCGGCAGCAGCACGCCGACCGCGAGCACCGTTCCCGGAACCGCGTAGCCCAGCGCCAGCACTCGCGCGGCCATGCGCGGGACCGGGCCCGGCGCGAGACGCGTCGCGTAGACGACCAGCACCGCGAAGACGACGGCGATCGCGGAGGCGATGCCCGCGACCCGCAGGCTGTTCCACGCCCACTCGACGAACCGGATGGTCATCGCGACCTCCGGCTCCGCGTGCACGAGGCGGACGAGCAGCGCCACCGGCAGCGCGAATCCGACGACGAGCGGCACCGCGCAGAGCGCGGCGATCGTCGCGCCCCGCCATCCGCCGACCCAGGGACGCGGGTCGCCCGACATCGCGCGCGTGCGGCCCGTGCCGACGCTGCGCGCGGCGCCCCGCGACGCGCGTTCGAGCGCGATCGCGACCAGCACGAAGCCCAGCAGCGCCGCCGCGAGCTGCGCGGACGCGGCGCGGTCCCCCAGCGTGAACCAGGCGCGGTAGATGCCGGTCGTGAACGTGTCGACGGCGAAGTACGCGACGGTGCCGAAGTCGGCCAGCGTCTCCATCAGCGCGAGCGCGATGCCGCCGGCGATCGCCGGCCGGGCGAGTGGCAGCTCGACGCGCCAGAACGCGCGCCGCCGGTCGAGGCCGAGCGTTCGCGCGGCCTCGACGTAGGCGGGCGGGCGCTCGACGAACGCGGTCCGGGCGAGCAGGTAGACGTACGGGTAGAGCGTGAACACGAACATCGCGGCCGCGCCGGGCAGCGAGCGCACGTCCGGGAACCAGTAGTCGCCGCGCGACCATCCGAACGCCTCGCGCAGGGCCGTCTGCACCGGGCCCGCGTACTGCAGGAGGTCCGTGTACGCATACGCCATCACGTACGCGGGCATCGCGAGCGGCAGCAGCAGCGCCCACTCGAACCAGGCGCTGCCGGGGAAGCGGAACTGCGCGAGCGCCCACCCGGTCAGCGTGCCGCCGAAGGCGACGCCCGCGCCTACGAGGATCACGAGCGCGGCCGTGTTGAACACGTACCGCGCGAGTACCGTGTCGGCAAGGTGCGCCCAGGTCTCGCCCCCGCCCGGCGCGATGCCGCGCGCGACGACCGAGAGCACCGGCAGCGCGGCGAGCGCGGCCAGCGCGACCGCGACGACGACGAGCGTGGGCCGCTCCCTCATTCCGGTCGGGCGCACGACATGGACGCGCGGTACGCTCCCTGCATGGCGCGATTATAGGAGGCGGTGCTGCGCGCGAGGGCTATAATCGGTACGACGCCGGGCGGCGCGCGCCGGTCGCACGGCTCCATCCTCCCCTCCCATGCGCATCCTCCTCTCGAACGACGACGGGTACTTCGCCCCGGGCCTCGAGCGCCTCGCCGCCGCCCTCGCTCCGCATGCCGAGATCACCGTCGTCGCGCCCGAGCGCGACCGCAGCGGCGCGTCGAATTCGCTCACGCTCGACCGGCCGCTGATGGTGCGCCGCGCGCCCAACGGCTTCCTGTTCGTCAACGGCACGCCGACCGACTGCGTGCACCTCGCGGTGACGGGCCTGCTCGACGCGCTGCCCGACATGGTCGTGTCCGGCATCAACCTCGGCGCCAACATGGGCGACGACACGATCTACTCGGGCACGGTCGCCGCCGCGACCGAGGGATTCCTGCTGGGCATCCCGTCGATCGCGATCTCGCTCGCTTCGAAGACGGCCAGGCATTTCGAGAGCGCCTGCGACGTCGCGGTCGACCTCGTGCTGCGCCACGCGCGTGCGCCGGCCGGCTCGTGGCTGCTCAACGTGAACGTTCCCGACATCTCGCGCGCCGAGGTCCTGGGCACGCGCATCACGCGCCTCGGACGGCGCCACAAGGCCGAGAACACGATCACGATGAAGAACCCGCGCGGCGAGACCGTCTACTGGGTCGGCGCCGCCGGCCCTGCGGCCGACGCGGGCGAGGGAACGGATTTCCACGCGGTCGGCGGCCGGTACGTGTCGATCACGCCATTGCAGATCGACCTCACGCACCGCGACCGCATGGGCGAGGTCGGCGACTGGCTGTCGCGCTGAGCAGGGCCGTCCGGGGAGGGACGGGCGATGGGGACGCACGGGATCGGGATGACGTCGGCGCGCACGCACGCGCGCATGGTCGACCGGATGCGCGAACAGGGCATCCGCGACGAGGTCGTGCTGTCCGCGATGCTCGCGATCCCGCGCCACCGGTTCGTCGACGAGGCGCTCGCGATCCGCGCGTACGACGACGTGCCGCTGCCGATCGGCCACGGCCAGACGATCTCGCAGCCGTGGGTCGTCGCGCGGATGACCGAGCTCGCGCGAAACGGCCGCGAGCTCGACGGCGTGCTGGAGATCGGCACCGGCTGCGGCTATCAGACGGCGGTGCTCTCGCGCGTCGCGAAGCGCGTGTGGACGGTCGAGCGCATAGGCGCGCTGGTCGCGAAGGCGCGTCGCAACCTGCAGGCGCTCAAGTGCGGGAACGTCGCGCTGAAGCACGGCGACGGCAGCGCGGACCTGGGAGAGGACCTCGCGGTCGACGCGATCGTGGTGACCGCGGGCACGACGCACGTGCCCACGGCGCTCCTGCGCTATCTCAAGCCGGGGGGGCGCATGGTGATCCCGCTCTCGCAGCCCGAGGAGGGCGAGCGCGGCACCCAGTACCTGACCGTGATCGAGTCGTCGGCCGGCAGTTTCCGGGAACAGCGCTTCGATGCGGTAAGATTCGTGCCGTTGCTGCCCGGACTCGCCTGACGCGCGTCGTCGCCCGCGCGCACGGAGCGCGTCCCGCGCGTACGGATGACGACGAACCCACCGAAGCTCCTTTCGACCTCGTTCGCGCGGCGCGCGATCGCGTCCGTCGCGATCGCCTTCGTCGTCGCGGGCTGCGCGACGCGCACGCCGGCCCCCGTCGTCGAACGCGCTCCGGTCGCGCCCGCGCGTCCCGCTCCGGCGCCGGCCACGGCGGCGCCGACCCCGGCGGTCAAGTCCCCCGCCGCCGAGCCGGACTGGCGACCGCAGACCCACACGGTCAAGCGCGGCGACACGCTCTACCAGATCGCGCTCGAGTACGGACTCGACTATCGCGATCTCGCCGCGTGGAACGGCGTCGAGAACGTGAACGTCATCCGCGTCGGCCAGAGCCTGCGCCTGACCGCGCCGGGCAGCGAGACCGCGACCGCCGCGTCCGTGCCCGCGGTGGGCGCCCCCGGTACGACGACGGCGCCGCTCCGCACGGCGCCGCCGGTGGGAGGCCCTGAGGCGCGACCCGGCGCCCCCGCATCCGCGCCAGCCGCTGCGCCAGCGGTCGCCTCGCGGCCGGGCGAGGGGTCGACGAAGACGTCGCCGAAGGCGGTCAAGGAGCCCTGGTCGGAGCAGGCGATGCGCGACGTCGCGCGAAGCGGCGGCGGTGTCGATGCGTCCGTCGTCGCGTCGAGCGAGCCTTCGTCCCGATCCGCGTCGCCGGCGCCCGCCGCGTCGCCCGCCGCATCTCCCGCTGCCGTGCCGGCTGCCGCGACTCCGCCGCCGGCTGCCGCGCCAGGAACGTCCCCGGGCGACGACGAAGGGCTCGACTGGGTGTGGCCCGCCAAGGGCAAGCTCGTCGCCTCGTTCTCCGAGAGCGCGACCCTGAAAGGCATCGACATCGCCGGCACCGTCGGCGACCCGGTGCTCGCGAGCGCGCCCGGCAAGGTCGTCTACGCGGGATCGGGACTGCGCGGATACGGCAAGCTGGTCATCGTCAAGCACAATGCGACCTACCTCACCGCCTACGCGCACAATCGCGAGATTCTCGTGAAGGAAGGCCAGACGGTCACGCGCGGGCAGAAGATCGCGGAGATGGGCTCGACCGACGCCGACCGCGTGAAGCTGCACTTCGAGATCCGTCGGCTCGGCAAGCCGATGGACCCCCTGCGCTACCTCCCTCCGGCGTAGCGCGCGCCTCGCGCGGGCGACGCCGGAACGCCGCAACGTCGATGTCGGCCACGGACCACGAGCCGCAGGACGACGGCGACGCGGAGCCCGACGCTCCGCCGCCCCCCGACACCCTTACGGCTCCGCTCCCGCTCGACGAGCCCTCGCCGGGCCTCGCCGCCGACTTCGTCGCGGACGTCGCGCAGCTCTACCTGAACGAGATCGGCCAGCATCCGCTGCTCACCGCCGACGAGGAGCTCGAATCGGCGCGCGCGATGCGCGCCGGCGACTTCGAGGCCCGCCAGCGGCTGATCGAGCGCAACCTTAGGCTCGTCGTCAGCATCGCGCGCCACTACGCGCACCGCGGCCTCGCGCTCCCCGACCTGATCGAGGAGGGCAACCTCGGGCTCATGCACGCGCTCGACAAGTTCGATCCCGAGCGCGGTTTCCGCTTCTCGACCTACGCGACCTGGTGGATCCGCCAGGCGATCGAGCGCGCGATCGTCCAGCAGGCGCGCACGATCCGTCTCCCCGCGCACGTGGTGCGCGAGATATCGATCGTGCAGCGTGCGCTGCGCCACCTCGAGAACCATCCGCCGGCCGACGGGCGCGAAGCGACGATCGAGGACGTCGCGCACCTGATCGACCGGCCGATCGACGACGTCGCGCGGCTCGTGCGGCTGCAGGAGCACGTCCTGTCGCTCGACGCGCCGCTCGACCGCGATCCGTCGATCACGATCGCGGACGCGCTCGCCGACGAGGACGCGATCGCGCCGGAGCTCATGCTGCACCACAACGCTCTTGAGAAGTCTGTCGCCGAATGGCTGTCGGAGCTGCCTGCCCGGCAGCGACTCGTGATCGAGCGCCGCTACGGGCTGAACGGCGCCGAGGTCGCCACGCTCGACGAGCTCTCGCGCGAGCTCGACGTCACGCGCGAGCGCGTGCGACAGATCCAGGTGGAGGCGCTCGACCGTCTGCGCTCGCGGCTCGCGGCGGCCGGGCTCGACCGGGACGCGCTGCTGTAGCCGGTCGAGGCGTCAGGTGGCTGCCGCGCGCAGTTGCGCCGCCGCCGGCAACACCTCCAGGGCGCGGGCGAGCGTCGCGACGAGCGCTTCGTGCTCGCCCGCACGCGCGGGAGGCGGGCCGTAGCGCAGCGCGGCGTAGGACTCCGCGATCGCGGAGAACGCGATCGCGAACTGCGGCCAGCGCCGGCTCGCGCGCGCGGCGTAGGCGATCGGACCCTCGTGGGGCATGCGCGGCAGGCCGGCGCGCTCGAGCCGCAGGCAGGCTTCGCTCCACAGCACCTGCGCGCGCTCGCGGCGCGTCCGCGCGAGTCCGGTGAGCGCGAGCGTGATCCCCGCCCACGCGAGAAGCAGTGCCCCGGCGACCGCGGCGATCTGCCAGCCGGCATAGCGGTCGAGCGTCAGGTCGCGCCAGAGTTCGCGCTGGCGGTCGCGGTTGAATCCGACGACGTCGCGCCGCCAGGAGTGATTGAGCGAATCGAACACGAGCTGTACGTTCTTGAGCCATCCGGCGTCGAGGCGCGCGAACAGCGGCACCGGCTCGTCGGCGGCCACCGCGCGCGAAAGTCCCGTCTCGATGCGCGACGGCGCGACGGCGGCCGTCGGATCGACGCGCCGCCAGGCGCCGTCGACGAGGACTTCGGCCCACGCATGTGCATCGGACTGGCGCACGATGAGATACCCGCCGCGCGGGTTGAACTCGCCGCCCTGGTAGCCGGTGACGACGCGCGCGGGGATCCCGGCGGCGCGCATCAGCACCGTGAACGCGCCCGCGTAGTGCTCGCAGAAGCCGCGGCGCGTGTCGAACAGGAAGCCGTCGACCGGATCGCGGTCGAGGAGCGGAGGGGTCAGCGTGTAGACGAAGGGTTCGTCCCGGAACCACGCGAGCGCGGCGGCGACGAGCGCGCGGTCGCCGGCGTGTCGCGCGCGGAGCTCCTGCGCGAATGCAACGGTCCTCGGGTTGCTCCTCGGCGGCAGGCGCAGCGCATCGCGTCCGTCGTCCTCGTCGACCGGCGGAAAGGCGTCGCGCAGCATCGAGAGCTGCTCGTAGCGGATCACCTGCGCGACAGGTGCCCGCGCGATCAGCTGCTGGTCCGGCGTCAGGACCGCGTACGCGGACGGCGCCGTTCCGTCGTCGCCGACGGGGCGAGGCAGGCTCGCCGGCAGGTCGAGGGCGAACAGCCATGGCTTGCCGTGCGGCTCGAGCGTGACCGAGTACGCGATCCCCCCGGCGCGCCAGGGCGTGAGCGTGCCCGTGCCGGTCCGCGCGACGACCGACCACTCGCGGCCGTCGAAGCGGGATAGCACCGGTCCCCGCCAGTACCGCTGCGCCGGACGCGGAAGCAGGCCGTCGAAGTCGACCCGGAACGCCACGGCGTCGGACAGCGACAGCTCGCTGATCGTGCCGGGCGCCATCGTGTCCGACAGCCCGGTCGTCGCGCCGGCGTCGGCCGGCATGCCCCAGAGCGGCGCGCCGATGCGCGGGAACAGCACGAACAGCAGCGCCGCGATCGGGATCCCCTGGAGGATCATCACGCCCGTCCGCCTGATCGCCTCGACCGGTCGGCGCGGGGAGGCGGACCCTGGCGCGCGCGCGAGCGCGTCGAGCGTCGCGCCCAGCACCAGCAGCACCGGCATCACGGCGATCGCGGCGAAAGGCGACTGGCTGGAAAAGAACGGCGTCACGAGCAGGAACGAGGCGAGCGCGACGAGAAGCGTCCCGTCGCGCACCGTGCGGGTCTCGAGGAACTTGATGCCCACGAGGATGTACAGGAAGGCGACCGACGGGTCGCGGCCGAGCAGGTAGCCGAACGATGCGCGCACGGCGAGCGCCGAGGCGATGGCGAACAGCACGAGCGTCCACGACGGGATGCGGGCGGGCGGCGCGTCGGGGCGCAGTCGGTCCCGTCGCAGGAGGGCGAAGCGCAGGCCCACGAGCAGCGGGCCGAACGCCGCGATCCACAGCGGCAGGTGCGGCGCCTGCGGAAGCTGCGCGCAGACGATGAGCGCGCCCAGCCATCGGGCCTGCGTCGTGTCGAGCAGCAGCGAGGTGGAACGCCCGCGCCGGCCCGCGCGCCCGGGGTGCACGTTCACGGGCGGCGCTCCGCCGGAAACATCGCGAGCAGCGTCAGCGCCGCGCGCCGGTGGTCGCGGTCCGCGGCGACCGGCAGCGTGGCGAACCGGCGGGTGTTCATCGACATGTCCGACACCGGCGGCATCGCCGACGGGGCGACGGTCGACGAGGAGGGCTGCTACTGGCTGACGATACCGCCGGCCGCCAAGGTCTGCCGCTACGATCCGGACGGTCGCCTGATGGAATCCGTCATGCTGCCGACCGACCTTCCCACCTGCTGCGAGTTCGGCGGCCCCGATCTCGACGTTCTCTACGTGACCACGGCCGCGCGCACCCGGCGCCACCAGGCGCATGCGGGGGCCCTCTTTGCCGTCGATGTCGGGGTCAGAGGATTGCCGACGCCGGCATTCCGGGGCTGATCTCGCGTGCAGGCGGGGTATATTCCAAAAACGGCT
>CALDKM010000177.1:0-46869 GCA_937898875.1 uncultured Pseudomonadota bacterium
CCGACACCGCGAACCTGGCGCCCTGCGCCCGGGGCGTCATGTCGCGCATCCCGCCTCTTGGCGCCTTCCTGCCAGTTTCCACCAGCGCAGGCGCGGCGCAGTAGTCCCCCGGCATCGACGTCCGCCGGAGGACCGGCGGAACCGTCGAAGGCCCGACCCCCTTCGAACGCTCTTCCGCCGCAGGTGCGGCCGAACGGTTTCGCTCGCGCACTCCGCGCGGGCGGCGACGACAGGAGGGCCCCGACGCATGAACGACTTCGACTTTCACCGTGACGCCGCAGGCCGGCGCGGCGCGTCGACGGGCATCCGCCTGTCGCTCGCGCCCGGGACCGTCGCGACGCAGCCGTCGCGACTCGCGGTCCGCGCCGGCGGGTCCGGCATGAACGACACCGACCGGGCGGTCGGGACGGAGGCGATGCGCTGACGGCGCGTCCTTCCTTCCGACCCAGCCCGGCGGCCGCGAGGTCCCGGGCACTTCCATTCCGGGCGCGCGGCTCTCGACTGCAACGACGATGCAATGCGAGGCACCCAGAATGAGAAGAATGAAGGAAGAACCGGAGCGACCGTACGGTCGGGACGACCTTGCCTACGTGCGGGGCGGAAAGGCGGGCGCGTGCCTGCGCGGACGCGACGGCCTCGAAGTGCGGCTCTCCGCGCCCGAGCGGGAAGCGCCCGTCGAGCGCGAGCGCCTGTCGCTCGTCGGCGTGCTCGTCGCGTTCCTGGCGAGCGGCGTCGAGCCGCGACGGTAGAAGCGAAGTTCCCGCCGACGCATCGCCCCCGGCGCGGGGAGGGTCGCGGGAACGTGAACCAAAGGCCGCACGTTGCGGTCGAGAGCTTGTGCCTTCGGGCACGAGGACGGCGATTCTGCGTGCCGTGCGCGGCACGCTCAACCGGGGATCGGGATCGCCGCCGCGCGTTCGGCTCATGGCCCGCGCGCGGTCACCAGTCGAAGAACCCGGCGGAGTCCCCCTCCGCCGGGATTCTCGACGAAAATTCGGGTACGGGGCCGGACCCGCGTGCGATCAGCGCGCGGAGTCCGGTGCTCGGTCCCCCCGCGGCTCGCGCCGACGCTCGATCGTGCGTCGCACGCTTTCCGCGAATGCGCGCGCGAGCTCCGGCGTGGGAACGATCGCATCGGTCGGCGGTCCCGCGAACGCGGGCACGCCGGCGTCCGCTTCCTTCGCGGCGGCGATCGTCGAGGCCAGCGTCGCGAAGATGTCGGTGCGGTCGTCGAGGTTGCCGGGATTGGTGAGCCCGTAGACGGGCACGAACGTCGTGCCGATGCTCGTCAATCCCATGTAGTCGCCGAGGAACAGCCCCCTCGCGTAGGGGGCGGTAGAGTAGTCGAACGGCCCCGCGACGTGCGTCTCCGTCCATGTGACGCCGTCGGCGGATTGCACGAGCCAGCAGTCGGTGATGATCGACGACGCTGCCGTGTCGTTGCGCAGGTCGTAGTAGGTGACGCCGACGGTGCCGTCGTCGCGGACGTGGACGGCCGGCAGGAACGCCTGCACCGCGGGAACCCGGTTCAACTGAACGGGCACGGACCACGTGAGGCCGCCGTCTGTCGACCGCGAGTACGCGACGCCGTCGCGCTGGCCGCCTGAGAATCGCGAATCCTGCCAGACGATCGCGACGCCGCCGTTCCTGCCGGCAGAGATCGACCCCAGGTTCGCGCCGTCGCGAATCGGCGTGCCTGACTCCGGGTCGGTCGCGCCCCGCGCCTGCACCTGTGCCACGACGACCGGCTGCGACCAGGTGACGCCCTTGTCCGTCGAGCGCATCGCCATCAGCGTCGCGGCGGGCTGCAGCGTCGTGTTGAGTCTCGTGAACGACGCCACCAGCGTGCCGTCGGGAAGCACGACGACCTGGTTGTTGATGGTCTGCCGCAGGAGGCCCGGGTCGAAGATCGCACGCGGGGATTCCCAGGTCGCCCCCGAATCGGTCGTGCGGCTGAACACCGTCGGACCGAAGCTGCCGTCGAGGCGGTCCCAGATCGCGTACGCGTAGCGCGGGTCCGTCGGGTCCGCGCTCATCGACTCCTTGTCGTTGAGCGGCCCGCCCTGGTCGCGGATCAGGGTCACGGGCGGGTCCCAGGTGAGCCCGCCGTCGGGCGACCGGGCGACGAGCACGGCGCTGGCGGTCGCGGAGGCCGCGTCCCCTGTCGTGATGCCGATCGTCCAGGTAACGCCGGAAGGACCGATCGCGACCCAGGGATCGCTCGCTCGCACGTAGTTGCCGCCGTTCGCCGGCGTGCCCCCGGTGCAACGCGTGAACGCCGCGGCGGACACCGTCCACGTGCGTCCGCCGTCGTAGGAGACCGCGCTCCTCAGTCCCCGCGCGGAGCCATCCGACCAGCGATCCTGTTGCCAGGCGGCGACCAGGTGGTTCGGGTTGCCCGGGTCGACCGCGACGTGCGGCTCGACCTCGGAACTCGTGTAGACGGTTCCGGTGGCCGGCACGCCGTCGCAGCCGCTCTCGAACGGCGTTGTGCCGGTGATCCGGATCTGCGGGTCCGTCGCCGGCGGAGGCGCGTGCGGCGACGATCCGCCGCCGCACGCGGTGGCGACGATGGCCGCCGCCAGCATCGCCGCGAGCGGGCGGCCCGGATATCGGGGAGGTTCGGAATTCGGGGCCGGGAAATGGCGGGAGCCCGGGGGCTCGCGGTGCGGCATCAGTGACGGGAGACGGAGGGTGGCGCGTGTGCGGAGCCGGTGCGGGGCCCCGATGCAGCGGCGAGGCTGGTAGCATTGAACCACGTTCACGCGGCGGCGTCTGTCGCCGGGACCGACCTGCCGTGCCTCAGCGCAACGGCATTTCGTTGATCGACGACCTTCCGGGGGGAATGCAGCAAATGCTCAAGCGACGCGATTGGCTCAAGGCAACCGCGGCGACGGCGGCGATGGCGCTCTGCGCGATCGCGGTGCCGTCGCACGCGCAGAACAAGCTCAAGGTGGCCGCGATATACACGGTGCCGGTCGAGCAGCAGTGGGTGAGCCGCATCCACAAGGCGCTCAACGCCGCGAAGGATCGCGGCGAGATCGAGTACGTGTTCTCCGAGAAGGTCGCGAACGCCGACTACGAGCGCGTGATGCGCGAGTACGCGGAGAAGGGCAACACGCTCGTCGTCGGCGAGTCGTTCGCCGTCGAGGCGGCGGCGCGCAAGGTCGCGAAGGACTACCCGAAGGTGTCGTTCCTGATGGGCAGCTCCGGCAAGCCGCAGGCGCCGAACTTCTCGGTGTTCGACAACTACATCCAGGAGCCCGCGTACCTGTCCGGAATGGTCGCGGGCGGCATGACGAAGTCCAACAAGATCGGCATGGTCGGCGGCTACCCGATCCCCGAGGTGAACCGGCTCATGCACGCGTTCATGGCGGGCGCGAAGGAAGCGAACCCGAAGGTCGAGTTCTACGTCACCTTCATCGGCTCGTGGTTCGACCCGCCGAAGGCGAAGGAGGCGGCGTTCGCGATGATCGAGAAGGGCGCCGACGTCATGTACGCCGAGCGCTTCGGCGTCTCCGACGCGGCGAAGGAGAAGGGCAAGCTCGCGATCGGCAACGTGATCAACACGCAGGCGCAGTACCCGGACACGGTCGTCGCGAGCGCGCTGTGGAACATGGAGCCCACGATCGACCGTGCGATCAAGGCGGTGAAGGAAGGCAAGTTCAAGCCAGAGGACTACGGCCCGTACTCGACGATGAAGCACAGGGGGAGCGAGCTCGCGCCGCTCGGCACCTTCGACGCGAAGGTGCCGAAGGAGATCAAGGACAAGGTCGCGGCGAAGGAGAGGGCGATCCTCGACGGGAAGTTCGCCGTCAAGGTCGTCGAGACCGAGCCGAAGTCGACGGCCAGGTAGTTCGGTGACCCGCGACGACGCCCCGGTGTCCCCCGGGGCGTTTTCGTTGCGGGCGCGGGAACGGCGTCAGGCCGAAGCGTGACTCACGGGAGCGGGCCGACGGCCGGGGTTCGATGAGCGAGCGCGTCCTGCAACTCGCCGGCATCACGAAGCGCTTCGGCGCGCTGGTCGCGAACGACGGCATCTCGCTCGAGCTCTCGCGCGGCGAGATACTCGCGCTCCTCGGCGAGAACGGCGCCGGCAAGTCGACGCTGGTGTCGATCCTGTTCGGGCACTACGTCGCGGACGCGGGCTCGATCGAGGCGTTCGGCGCCGCGCTGCCTCCGGGCGATCCGGCCGCCGCGCTCGCGGCCGGCGTGGGCATGGTCCACCAGCACTCGACGCTCGCCGACAACCTGTCGGTGCTCGACAACGTGATGCTGGGCACCGAGCCGCTGTGGCGGCCGGCGTCGCGCCGGCGCGAAGGGCGCGCCCGCCTCCTCGCCACCGCGCACCGCTTCGGCCTCGCAGTCGATCCCGATGCCCGCGTCGCGAAGCTGTCGGTGGGCGAGCGGCAGCGCGTCGAGATCCTGAAGGCGCTCTACCGCGACGCGCGCGTGCTGATCCTCGACGAGCCGACCGCGGTGCTGACGCCGCAGGAGAGCGAGGCGCTGTTCGCCACGCTGCGCGGGATGGTCGCCGAGGGGCTGTCGGTGATCTTCATCAGCCACAAGCTCGACGAGGTGCTGCGCGTGTCCGACCGGATCGCGGTGCTCCGCGCCGGCCGGCTCGTCGCGACGAAGGCCGCGCGCGACACGACGAAGTCGGAGCTCGCCGAGGTCATGGTCGGTCGCGCGATTCCGCCGCCGGTCGCGAAGCCGCACTCGCGCGGCGAAGCCGTCTGCGTGATCGACCGCGTGTCGATGCTCGGCGAGCGCGCGTCCGCGCGTCTCGACGGCGTGTCGCTCTCGCTCCACGCCGGCGAGATCGCGGCGGTCGCCGGCGTGTCGGGCAACGGCCAGGCCGCGCTCGTCGAGCTCCTGTGCGGGTTGCGCGAGGCCGACGAGGGCTGCGTGACGCTCGGCGGGGCGCCGATGCCGGCCGATCCGTCCGCGTGGATCGCCGCGGGCACGGCCCGCATCCCCGAGGACCGGCGCGACACCGGAACGATCGGCGACCTGCCGGTGTGGGAGAACGCGATCGCCGAGCACTACCGCAAGCCGTTCGCGAGCGCGGGCGTCGTGAGGCGCGGCGCGGCGCGGTCGTTCGCGCGCGGGCTCGTCGACCGCTACGACGTGCGGGGCGGCGGCATCGACACGCCGGCGCGCGTGCTCTCCGGCGGCAACATGCAGAAGCTTATCCTGGGCCGCGCGCTGTCGGGCGGCGCTGCGCGGCCCGAGAACTTCGTTCCGACGCTCATCGTCGCGAGCCAGCCGACCTGGGGGCTCGACGCGGGCGCGGTCGCGTGGGTGCACCAACAGCTGCTCGATGCGTGCGCGCGCGGTGCGGCCGTGCTGCTGGTCTCGGAGGACCTGGACGAGATTCTGGCGCTCGCCGACCGCATCGCGGTGATCCACGCGGGACGGCTGACGCCGGCACGGCCGGCGAAGTCCTGGACCCTGCCCGAGCTTGGCCTCGCGATGGCCGGGGAAGGGACCCGCGATGCGGCTTGAGGCTCGCGGCGCGATCTCGCCGGCGATGGCCGTCGCGGCGCCCTTCGCGGCGGTCGCGTTCACGCTGATCGTCGCCGCGCTGTTCGTCGCGTGGGCGGGGGCGCCGGTCGGCCGGACCTACGCGCTGATCTTCGAGGGCGGATTCGGCTCGCGCTTCGCGTGGAGCGAGACGCTCACGCGCGCGACGCCGCTGATACTGACCGGCCTCGCGGCGGCGATCGCGTTCCGCGCTCACCTCTACAACATCGGCGCGGAAGGGCAACTCTACGCGGGCGCCCTCGCCGCGGTCGCGGTGGGCGGCCTGCACGGCGGGACGGGAATCGAGCTGCCGCCGGCGGTGCTGTTCCCCGCGATGCTCGCGGCGGCGGCGCTCGCGGGAGCGGTGCTGATGGCGCTGCCGGCGATTGCGAAGACGCGCTTCGGCGTCGACGAGGTCGTCACGACGCTGCTCCTCAACTTCGTCGTGCTGCTGGTCGTGTCGATGATGCTCGACGGCCCGATGAAGGACCCGGCCGCGATGGGCTGGCCGCAGAGCGTCGCGCTGCACGACGATCTTCAGCTCTCGAAGCTGGTCGAGCGCACGCGCGTGCACACGGGGCTCCTGATCGCGCTCGCGCTCGCGGGACTCGCCTGGGGCGTTCTGCGGCTGACGACGTTCGGCTTCGAGGTGCGCGCGGTGGGCGCGAACGCGCGCGCTGCGCGCTTCGCCGGCGTGCCGGTGACGCGCACGATCCTCTCCGTCGCGCTGGCATCGGGGGCGGTCGCGGGGCTGGCGGGGGCGATCGAGGTCGCGGGCCGCACCGGCTACGTCACGCTCGACATGTCTCCGGGCTACGGCTACACGGGCATCGTCATCGCGATGCTCGCGGGCCTGAATCCGCTCGGCGTCGTCGCGGCGGCGGTGTTCGTCGCGGGCGTGCTGGTCGGTGCGGACAGCATGAGCCGGGCGGTCGCCGTACCCACCTACGTCGCGGACGTGATCGTCGCGGTGGCGCTACTCTCGATGCTCGTCGCGACGGTCGCTGCGCGCTACCGGCTGCGGCTTCGCTGACGCCATGGTCGACGCGCTCGTCGCGATGCTCGCCAACGCCGACTTCTGGGCGGCGGTGCTGCGCATCGCCACGCCCCTCGTGCTCGGCACGCTCGGCGTGCTCCTGTGCGAGCGCGCGGGCGTCCTCAACCTCGGGATCGAAGGCATCATGGTCGCGGGCGCGTTCACCGGCTGGCTCGCGGTTCACGCGGGCGCGAGCCTGTGGGCCGGCGTGCTCGTCGCGGCGGCGACCGGCGCGGCATTCGGGCTGCTGCACGGCGTGCTGACGGTGCCGCTCGCGCTGTCGCAGCACGTCGCCGGGCTCGGGATCACGATGTTCGCGTCCTCGGTCGCCTACTTCGCGTACCGCGTGAGCTTTCCGAACGTCTCGACGCCGCCGACGATCCAGCCGTTCGCCGAGATGCGCTGGCTGGAACTTCCGGTCCTCGCCGCACAGACGCCGCTCACGCTGCTCGCCCTGGTGCTGGTTCCGGTCGTCGCCTGGGTGCTGAACCGGACGCCGCTGGGCCTCGCGGTGCGCATGGTCGGCGAGAATCCGGCCGCTGCGGAAGGCCAGGGGCTCTCCGTCACCGCCGTACGCATCGGCGCGATCGTCGCGGGCAGTGCGCTGATGGGCGTGGCCGGGGCGTTCCTGACGCTCTCCGCGTTCAACGCATTCTTCTTCAACATGGTGAACGGACGCGGCTGGATCTGCGTCGCGCTCGTCGTGTTCGCGAGCTGGCGTCCGGGCAAGGCGCTCGCCGGCGCGCTGCTGTTCGCGTTCTTCGACGCGATGCAGCTGCGGCTGCAGCAGGCCGACGTCGGGGGCATGCCCTACCAGGCGTGGCTTATGCTGCCCTACGTGCTTTCGATCGTCGCGCTCGTCGCGGTCGCGCGCCGTGCGAGCTACCCGCAGGCGCTGATGAAGCCGTACCGGAAGGGCGAGCGCTGACCCCGGGGTGTCGGGCTCGTGCCGGGCACGTACCCGACACCGGGGTGTCGACGACTCTCCGCCCCGCGGTATAGTGTCCCGCCACGAGCGTGGAACCAGGATGAACCCCGAGACCCCCAAAGCCAAGCACATCCGCCTCACGTCGCATCCGGCGGAAGGTGCCTGGGGCGCGCTGCCGATCCACTGGGGTCACGCGGACCCGAAGACGCGCGGCCCGGTCGTCGGAAGCACGGCCAACCGCAGCCAGCGCAACGTCATCGGCACGCACAGCGGAAGCTACGGCGTCTACCGTGCGCTCGCGGTCGCGGCCGGCGCGCTCATGCGCGGCCACAAGCCGGACCTCACGAACACCGCGCCCGCCGATCCGATCGGCCCCTATCCGCAGTGGGGCGATGCGGACAGGATCGTGTCGATGGACCCGTTCGGCGCGGTCGTCGCCGACGCGTTCCGCGACGAGATCGCGGCGGGCTACGACATCCGCCCGACGATCGCCGTCACCAGGGCGCACATCGACATGCCGGAGGTGCGCGGCGCGATGGCCGCGGGTCGTCTCGCCGCCGATGGCCGGGTCCTGCTCGCGAACGGCTCGGCGGTCGTGACGAAGACCGCGATCGAGCCGGTCTGGTGGCTGCCGGGCGTCGCGAAGCGCTTCGGCGTCGTCGAAGGAGACCTGCGCCGCGTGCTGTTCGAGGAGACCGGCGGCATGTACCCGGAGCTCGTCACGCGCAGCGACCTCGAGGTGTTCCTGCCGCCGATCGGCGGCCAGACCGCATACGTGTTCGGCGACCCGAAGCAACTCGCCGACCCGTCGGTGACGCTGACCGCGCGCGTGCACGACGAGTGCAACGGGTCCGACGTGTTCGGGTCCGACATCTGCACGTGCCGCCCGTACCTGACGCACGCGATCGAGGAGTGCATCCGCGGCGCGCAGGCCGGCGGCGTCGGGCTGGTCGTCTACTGCCGCAAGGAGGGGCGGGCGCTCGGCGAGGTGACGAAGTTCCTGGTCTACAACGCGCGCAAGCGGCAGGAAGGCGGCGACTCGGCATCGAACTATTTCCTGCGGACCGAGTGCGTCGCGGGAGTGCAGGACATGCGGTTCCAGGAGCTGATGCCCGACGTGCTGCACTGGTTCGGCATCCGGCGCATCCACCGGCTCGTCTCGATGAGCAACATGAAGTACGACGCGATCGTCGGCGGCGGCATCGACGTCGACGAGCGCGTGCCGATTCCCGACGAGCTCGTGCCGGCCGACGCGCGCGTCGAGATCGATGCGAAGATGGCCGCGGGCTACTTCACCGAGGGGGCGAAGCCGGACGCGGAGCGCCTGAAGACGACGAGGGGCCGGGAGCTGTGACGGCGGCCGTCGGAGAGTCGCTCGCGCCGGACCTGGCGAGGCTGCGCGATCCCGCGACGATCCGCGAGCGCTGCGGCAACGTGCTCGCCGCCGCCGACGAGGGGCGCACGGCGCATCTCGCCGTCGACCGGTCGAAGCTCGACGCGTGCGCCGCGATCGTCGCGGACGTGACGCGTCGCCGCTACCCTTCGCTCGCGATCCCGTACCACAGCCGCTGGCGCCACTTCGAGGCGGGGGGCATCGACCGCGGCGCGGAGCTCGACCGTGCGCTCGCGGGCCGCAGCGCGACCGAAGCCGCGCTCGCGCGCATCGACCTCGCGATCGCGAGCGTTCTGCTCGACGCGGGTGCGGGCGCGCGATGGTCGTATCTCGAACGCGAGACCGGCGGACGCTACGCACGGTCCGAAGGGCTCGGCGTCGCGAGCTTCCGCGCGTTCATGGCGGGCGCGTTCTCGTCGACGCCGGGCGATCCGTGTCGCGTCGACGCGGCGGCGCTCGGCGGGTTCGACGGCCCCCGGCTGGCACGCATCTTCCAGGCGGGCGACACGAACCCGATCGTCGGACTCGACGGTCGCGCCTCGCTGCTTCGGCGTCTCGCTGCCGCGGTCGGCGACCGGCCGTCGGCGCCGTTCCGGAGGCTGATCGAGCGTCGCGGCGACGTCGCGGCTGCCGAGATCCTCGCGGTGCTGCTCGAACGCACCAGCGCGATCTGGCCGAACGGTCTCGTCCTCGACGGCGCCGCGCTCGGCGACGTCTGGCCGCATCCGCGCGCGGGCGGACGCGGCCCTGCGGCCGGCTACGTGCCGTTCCACAAGCTGTCGCAGTGGCTCGCCTATTCGCTTTTCGAGCCGTTCGAGCGCGCCGGGCATCGCGTCGTCGACCGGGATGCGCTCACCGCGCTGCCCGAGTACCGCAATGGCGGGCTGCTGCTCGACGCCGGCGTTCTCGCGCTGCGCGATCCGTCCGACGCGACGCGCCGCCACGCGGTCGGCAGCGAGCTCGTCGTCGAGTGGCGCGCGCTCACCGTCGCGCTGGTCGACGAGCTCGCCGTGCACGTGCGCTCGCGGCTCGGGCGCCGGGACCTGCCGCTCGCCTGCGTCCTCGAGGGGGGTACGTGGGCGGCGGGGCGCGAAACGGCGGCGAAGCTGCGCGGCGGCGAGCCGCCGCTCGCGATCGAAAGCGATGGAACCGTCTTCTAGGAGCCCGACCCCGGGAGCAGCCCGATGACCGACAACGTCCGCCTGTTCGACCACCCGCTCGTCCAGCACAAGCTCACGCTGCTGCGCAAGAAGGAGACGAGCACGACCTCGTTCCGGCGCCTGCTGAACGAGATCGGCTCGCTGATGGCCTACGAGGTCACGCGCGACATGCCGATGCACGAGGTCGAGATCGAAACGCCGCTCGAGAAGATGCGATCGCGGCTGATCGACGGCAAGAAGCTCGTGTTCGTGCCGATCCTGCGCGCGGGCATGGGCCTGCTCGACGGCTTCCTGTCGGTGGTTCCCGGCGCGCGGGTCGGCCACATCGGCCTCTACCGCGACCCGAAGACGCTCGTCGCGGTCGAGTACTACTTCAAGATGCCGTCGGGCATGAAGGAGCGCGACGCGATCGTGCTCGACCCGATGCTGGCGACGGGCCATTCGGCGGTCGCGGCGGTCGAGCGGCTGAAGGAGGCGCACCCGCGTTCGATCCGGTTCGTGTGCCTCGTGTCGTCGCCGCAGGGCATCGCCACGCTCCGTCAGGCGCATCCCGACGTGCCGATCTACACGGCGTCGGTCGACCGGGAGCTGAACGACCACGCGTACATCCTGCCGGGACTGGGCGATGCCGGCGACCGCATCTTCGGGACCAAGTAGGGCTCGTCGAATGGTCGGCCGCGATCACGGTCGTGGAGAACCCATGCGCATCACCGCGTTCATCACCAGGTTGCTGACGGTCGCCGGCATTGCGGCGTGCGTGGCCCAAGCCGCAGCGCAGATGCCGCAGCCCTCCGGCGGCGACGCCCGCCAGCTCGTCGCGCTGCCCGAGCCCATGCGCACGCACACGATCGCCAACATGCGCGACCACCTGCTCGCGCTCCTGGAGATCGACGAGGCACTGGCGAAAGGCGACTTCGCCGCCGCGTCGCGCATCGCCGAGGAGCGCATCGGCATGAGCTCGCTCCAGTCGCACGGCGCCGCGCACATCGCGTCGTTCCTGCCGCCGCCGATGCAGGAGATCGGGACCCGCATGCACCGCGCGGCGAGCCGGTTCGCGGTCGAGGCCCAGAACGCGGGCGCCACCAACGACGTGCGCCCGGCCCTGCTGGCGAAGAGCGCCATGCTCCGGGAGTGCGTCGCCTGCCACGCCGCGTACCGCTACCACTGACGCGCCCGCGCGGACGAGCGCCGGCCCTTCTGCCCATGTCCAGCCTGCTGATCCGCAACGTCACGCTTACCGACGGCCGCACCGGCCTCGACATCCTGTGCGCGGACGGCCGCATCGCGAACCTCGCGCCACGCATCCCGGCGTCGGCCGAGCGCACGATCGATGCCGGCGGGATGCTCGTCGCGCCGCCGTTCGTCGATGCGCACTTCCACTTGGACTCGACGCTGACCCGGGGGATGCCGAGGGTCAATGCGAGCGGGACGCTGCTCGAAGGCATCGCGCTGTGGGGCGAGCTGAAGCCGACGCTCGCGCAGGACGCCGTCGTCGAGCGCGCGCTCGCCTACTGCGACTGGGCGGTCGGCAGGGGCCTGCTCGCGATCCGGTCGCACGTCGACACGTCGGATCCCCGGCTGCTGGCCGTCGAGGCGCTGCTGCACGTGCGCGAGCGAGTGAAGCCGTACCTCGACCTGCAGCTCGTCGCGTTCCCGCAGGATGGCCTGCTGCGATCGCCGGGCGCGCTGCACAACCTGAAGCGCGCGCTGGCCATGGGCGTCGACGTCGTCGGGGGCATCCCGCACTTCGAGCGGACGACGGCCGACGGCGCCGAGAGCGTGCGCGTGCTCTGCGAGATCGCGACGGACGCGGGCCTGCGCGTCGACATGCACTGCGACGAGACCGACGACCCGATGTCGCGGCACATCGAGACGCTCGCCTTCCAGACGCAACGGCTGGGGCTCCGGGGGCGCGTGGCGGGCTCGCACCTGACGTCGATGCACTCGATGGACAACTACTACGTGTCCAAGCTGATCCCGCTCGTGCGCGAGGCGGGCGTCGCGGCGATCGCCAACCCGCTGATCAACATCACGCTGCAGGGACGTCACGACACCTACCCGAAGCGGCGCGGCATGACGCGCGTGCCCGAGCTGATGGCGGCCGGCATCCCGGTAGCGTTCGGCCACGACTGCGTGATGGACCCCTGGTACCCGCTCGGAAGCGGCGACATGCTCGAGGTCGCGGCGATGGGGCTGCACGTCGCGCAGATGACCGGGCAGGACGCGATGCGCGCGTGCTTCGACGCCGTGACGGCCACGCCCGCGGCGATCCTCGGCCTGGAAGGCTACGGCCTCGCGCCCGGGCGGCGCGCCGACATGGTGCTGCTGCAGGCGCGCGACCCGGTGGAGGCGATCCGGCTGCGCGCGTCCCGGCTCGCGGTCGTCCGGGCGGGCAAGGTGATCGCGACCTCGCCACCGGCGCGGGCGACGCTCGACCTGCCCGGTCGTCCGGCAACGGTCGACTGGACGCTTCCGGGCGGATCGTAAGTTTCGGACCGATGCGCCGACTTCGAGGAAGCCGGGGCGCGAACCCGGTTTCCCGGATAATGCC
Organism: uncultured Pseudomonadota bacterium; assembly: GCA_937898875.1. GTDB lineage: Bacteria > Pseudomonadota > Gammaproteobacteria > Burkholderiales > Casimicrobiaceae > VBCG01. Next base: position 12,595 of record CALDKM010000177.1, read on the forward strand.
GTCGATGACGTTTCCCACCGCTCTCGCCCGCCGCGCGTAGCCCGCGCTCCAGCATGGAATCGATCTACTACGTGATGGCCTGGGCCTGCCACCGCAAGTGCAGGCACTGCTACGAGGATCGCTTCCGGCCTTATGTCCGCGGCAGGCTGGAATCGGTCGTGCGCGAGGCGGAGGAGAACTTCCCGCGCATCGTCGACGCCTTTCCGGCGCGCATGACCTATCTCGACCAGGACGACCCGCGGCCCGACGGGTCGTTTCCCGAGAAGACCGGGCGCATCATCCTGTCGGGCGGCGAGGTGCTGATCGACCCGGTGCGCGAGCGCGTGACGTACAAGGTGATCGAGCGGCTCGCGGCGAAATACGCCGAACAGGGGGGCGTCAAGGTCGTCGTGCAGACGACGGGCGACCTCCTGAACGACGCGATCGTCGGCGATCTCATCGACCGCGGCGTCTGGATGATCTCGGTCGCGAGCGTCGACGACTTCCACGTCGGTCTCGAGGGCTCCGCGAAGCAGAAGCGCTTCGTCGACGGCCTGACGGCGCTGTTCGAGCGTCACGGGATGCGCAGGTCGGGGCTGTCGGCGTCCACACGCAACTGGCACGAGGAGGCGGGCCCGCTCTACGGCTTCTTCGGCGCGACGCCGGACTCGTGGATCGGAAAGCTGTGGCCGCGCGGGCGCGCGTGGCAGAACGGCCTGTCGAGCGCGACGCTCGCCGACAACTTCTGCAACCGCTGGTCGGGGGGTCTCAACTTCCTGCGGCACGCGTACAACGGGTCGGAGGTGTCGGTCGAGCCGGACGGCAGCGTCTATCCGTGCTGCGTCAAGACGAAGCTGCCGATCGGCAGCCTCCTCGAGGACGACCTGATCGCGATCCTCGACTCGCTGACGGGCGAGCCCGCTTACGAGGCGATCACGATGGGCCATCCGGAGCGCATGGGCATCGCGTACGGCTGGAGCGAGGACAGGTTCGTCGAGCGCTCGGCCACCGTGACGCCCGCGGGCGTTCCGTACCGGAACCTGTGCATCGGCTGCGACCGCTTCCACGAGGAGGTGCTCGGGCCCGTCCTCGCGTCGGCGCGGGAGCGAAGACGCGCGGTGCGGGCGGCCGCGACGGATTCCGTCCCGTCCCGGATCGTTTCGCGCCGGCCGGCCTCGGCGAAATGAGCGGGCCGTCGCGATTCGCGCTCGCCTCCGCGGTCCTCGCCGCGCTGCTCTGCACGGCCGCGCCCGCGGGCGCGCAGGACGCCGCCTGGTCCGACGTCGTCGCCGTGGCGCGCGGCCAGACCGTGCGCTGGAACGCGTGGGCAGGCGACGAGAAGACCAACGAGTTCATCGCCTGGGTCGGCGACGAGGTCGGGAGGCGCTACGGCGTGAAGGTCGTCCACGTGAAGCTCAGGGACACCGCCGAGGCGGTCACGCGCGTCGTCGCCGAGAAGGCCGCCGGCCGCGACGGCGGCGGCAGCGTCGACCTCGTCTGGATCAACGGCGCGAACTTCCTCGCGCTCAGGGAGCAGAAGCTGCTCTACGGCCCCTACGCCGAGCGCCTGCCGAACTGGCGCTACGTCGACACCGCCCACAAGCGGTCGAACCTGATCGATTTCACGATCCCGCACGAGGGCTACGAGTCGCCCTGGCGCATGGCGCAGGTCGTGTTCGTCTACGACGGCAGGCGCGTGGGTGACCCGCCGTCGTCGGTCGCCGCGCTGGGCGCTTGGGCGAAGGCGCACCCCGGCCGGTTCACGCACCCGAACGTGCGCAATTTCCTGGGATCGACGTTCCTCAAGCAGGCGCTCTACGAGCTCGCGCCCGACCCGTCGGTGCTTCAGCGTCCCGCGACCGACGCGAACTTCGCGGCGGCGACCGCCCCGATGTGGGCGTGGTACGACGCGCTGAAGCCGAGCCTGTGGCGGGGAGGCGCCCAGTTCCCCGAGAACGGCCCGGCGCAGCGTCAGCTGATGAACGACGGCGAGATCGACGTGATGGTGTCGTTCAATCCGTCGGAGGCGGCGGTCTCGGCGAGCGCGGGCCTCCTGCCGGACTCGGTGCGCACGTTCACGTTCGCGAAGGGTACGATCGGGAACACGAGCTTCGTCGCGATCCCGTACAACGCGTCGGCGAAGGAGGGCGCGATGGTCGTCGCGAACTTCCTGCTCGAGCCGGCGACGCAGGCGCGCGCGCAGGACGTGCGGCAGATGGGCAACTTCACGGTGCTCGACCTGGCGAAGCTCGCGCCCGCGGACCGCAGGCGCTTCGACGAGCTGCCGCGCCACCCGGCGCTGCCGACCAACGCGGAGCTCGGCACGACGCTGCTCGAGCCCCACCCGTCGTGGATGACGCGGATCGCGGCCGAGTGGGAGCGCCGGTACACGAAGTGAACGCGGGACGAGCCGGCGCGCTTGCCTGGGCGCCGCCGCTCACGGTCGCGACGTTCGCCCTTCCGATCGCCGCGGGACTCGCCGGCACGATCGCGCCGGCGTTCGGCTACCTGCCCGCGATCGGCGGCGGCGGCTTCACGCTCGACGCGTGGCGCGAGCTCGCCGCTTGGCCGGGGTTCGCGACGAGCCTCGAGCTCACGATCACGACGGGATTCGCCGCGACGATCGTCTCGGCCCTGCTCGCGTTCGGCTTCTGCGCGTGGGCCGCGGGGCGCGCGTGGGGACCGCGCGCCGCGGCCTGGCTCGCGCCGATCCTCGCGACGCCGCACTCGGCGTTCGCGATCGGCCTGGCATTCGTGATCGCGCCGTCGGGATGGATCGCGCGCATCCTCTCGCCGTGGCTCACCGGCTTCGACGTGCCGCCCGACGTCGCGACGGTCGGCCATCCGTCCGGCGCCGCGCTCGTGCTCGGCCTCGTCGTCAAGGAGGTCCCGTACCTCGTGCTGATGACGACGGCCGCGCTCGCGCAAGTGCGTTCGCGCGAGCACCTGGCGCTCGCGCGCTCGCTCGGCTACGGCTCGCGCGAGGCGTGGGTGCGCGCGGTGCTGCCCCAGATCTGGCGCCAGGTGCGGCTGCCGGTGCTCGCGGTGCTCGCGTATTCGCTGTCGGTCGTCGACGTCGCGCTGATCCTCGCGCCGGGCAATCCGCCGACGCTCGCGGTGCTGGTGGTGCGCTGGCTCGCCGATGCCGACGTCAGGATGTGGTTTCCCGCCGCCGCCGCAGCAACGCTCGTGCTCGTCGTCGTCGCGGCGTCGATCGTCGCCTGGCTCGCGCTCGAGCGCCTCGTTGCGGCTGCCGGAGCGCGCATCGTCGCGCGCGGACGACGCAGGACCGCACTGACGCCGCTCATCGGTGGGGCGGCGGTGACCGTGGCCGCCCTCGGCGCGCTGGCGTGCGCGGCGACGGGGGGCATGGCGCTCTGGTCGGTCGCGACCCAGTGGCGCTTTCCCGACGCGTTCCCGGCCGGCATCGCGCTCGATGGATGGGTGCGACGCGCCGGCGACCTCGCGGCGCCGGCGTGGAACACGATCGTCGTGGGCGCGCTCGCGACGCTCGTCGCGCTCGCGCTGTCGCTCGCCTGCCTCGAGGCGGAGCAGCGTCGCCCTCGCGCCGGCCCGCCGCCGGCGCTCTCGCTCCTTTACCTGCCGCTGCTCGTGCCGCAGGTCGCCTTCCTGTTCGGCGCGCAGGTGCTGCTCGTGCGCGGCAACGCCGACGGCACGCTCGCTGCGGTCGCGTGGGCGCACCTGATCTACGTGCTGCCGTACCTGTTCCTGTCGCTCGCCGATTCGTGGCGCGCGCTCGACCCGCGCTACGCGCGCACCGCGGCGAGCCTCGGGGCGTCGCCGCTGCGCGTGTTCGCTGCCGTGAAGCTGCCCCTCCTCGCGAAGCCGCTGGCGATCGCGTGCGCGGTCGCCTTCTCGGTGAGCGCGGGTCTCTACCTGCCGACGCTGTTCGCGGGCAACGGGCTCGTCCCGACGCTGACGACCGAGGCGGTCACGCTCGCGGCGGGCGCGGACCGCCGCGTGATCGGCGCATGGGCGTTCGTGCAGGCGCTCGTGCCGCTCGTCGTCTACGCGCTCGCCGTGCTGCTGCCGGGTCGATGGGGCGCGGCCCGGGCCGGGGGCGCGACGTGAGCGGCGGCGCGCTCTCGCTCGTCGGCGTGCGCATCGCGCTCGCCGGTCGCGCCCTGGTCGACGGCCTCGATCTCGTCGTCGGCGCGGGCGAATGCGTGACGCTGATGGGGCCGTCCGGCTGCGGCAAGTCGACGCTGCTCGCCTATGTCGCGGGCTCGATCGGCCCGCCGTTCGCTGCGGCGGGGCGAGTACTCGTCGGCGGCGACGACGTGACGGCGTGGCCGCCCGAACGCCGCCGCATCGGCATCCTGTTCCAGGACGACCTCCTCTTTCCGCATCTGTCGGTGGGCGGCAACCTGGCCTTCGCGCTGCACGAGCGGGTGCGGGGGCGCCTCGAGCGGCGGGCCCGGATCGACGCCGCGCTCGCCGAGGCGGACCTCGCCGGGTTCGCCGACCGGGATCCGGCGACGCTCTCGGGCGGCCAGCGCGCGCGCGTGGCGCTCATGCGCACGCTGCTCGCCGAACCGCGCGCGCTGCTCCTCGACGAGCCGTTCAACAAGCTCGATGCCCAGTTGCGGGACGGCGTGCGGCGGTTCGTGTTCGACCACGCGCTCGAGCGCGCGATCCCGATCCTGCTCGTCACGCACGACGAGGCGGACGCGCGCGCGGCAGGCGGCCGGGTATTGCGCTTCGGGGACGGCGGGACGTTGCGCGACCGGTGAAGCTCGGCGCAGCCCGCGCGCGCCGTGAGGTCAGGCAGAGATTCCCTGGCGGACCCCGATCCGCACGCGCAACGCGCGCACCGCCGAACCGGGCGTCGTCAGGACAGGTGCCCCGGTCGCGCGCGAGACCGCGTCCGCCGCGCGCGCGAGGCTGAACTGGGAGAGCGCGACCGCGTCGACCGGCATCGTGACGGCGCGCGCGACGGCGTCGGCCGCGAGCCGGTCGTGCGCGTCGCCATCGCCCCGGTCGAGCGCGTCCATCGCCCCCTCGACCATCACCGGCACGATCTCGACGTCGCCGGGAAACTCGGCAGGCATCGAAGCGAGCGTCGGCGCGAACGTGGCGACCAGCGCGACCCGGCGCCCGCCCGCGCGAGCGAGCGCGACCGCGTCGTCGATCATCGCCTCGTTGGGCTTCAGCACCGGCCTGTCGGGCCAGCGACTCGCGACCGCGTCGATGCACGGCCCGAACGCCGAGCACGTGAACAGGATGGCGGCGGCGCCCGTGCCGAACACGTAATCGGCGAGCGCGAGAAAGCGCCCGGTCATGCGCTCGTCGAGGCCCGAGGGACTCGTCGCGAGGTCGGCCGACAGGCTGTCGTCGAGCAGGTTCATGCGCTTCGCGTCGGGCCACGCGCGCGCGAGCTCGGCGTTGATCGGCGCGATCGAATGCGCGAGCGCGTGGATGAGCGCTATGCGGACGTCGGCGTCAGCCATGCGCGGGTGCGGCCGGCGCGGGCGTCATCCGGCGCCCCTGCGACCACCAGACGAGCGCGACCAGCGCGAGCGCGGGCAGGTAGAACCAGTGGGGCGACGCACGGTCCGACGGCACCTCGACGCGCGCGACGTCCCAGCCCTGCTCGAACCCGGACTTCCGCGCGCGCGAGCCGAACTTGACGCCGGAGACCTTGAGCGAATCGCCGAGACCCGCGAGCGTCAGGCCCGCCTCGGCAAGCCGCTTGCGCCCGTCGTCGCCGGCGGCGCCGAGCTTCAGCGCGACCGTCTTCGTCACGTCGTCGCCTTCGATCGTCTGCCCCGCGATCACCATCACGAGTCGCCCGCCCGCCGGCAGGTCGCGCGCGACGTCGTAGGCCTTCGATGCGGGGAGGTGCGTGTACTCGGGCGCCACGAAGTCCATGAAGAAGTCGGGGCGAAACAGCAGCACGCAGGCGAGCGCGAGCACGACCGCTTCCCAGAGGCGGCAGCGGACGCGGAACCAGTTCATCGTGACCGCCGCGAAGACGAGCATCGCGAGCGTCGATGCGCCCACGACGACGACGAGCTCGCCGACGCTGTCGACGTCGATGAGCAGCAGCGCCGGATTGAAGATCCATATGAAAGGCAGGATGACGGTGCGCAGCGCGTAGATCGCACCCTGGATGCCGGTCGCGATGGCATCCTCGCCCGAGATCGCCGCCGCCGCGAACGTCGCGAGGCCCACCGGCGGCGTGATGTCGCCCATGATCCCGTAGTAGAAGACGAACAGGTGCACGGCGATGAGGGGAATGATGAGGCCGGCCTGCGCGCCCAGCTCGACGACGACCGGCGCCATCAGCGTGGCGACGAGCACGTAGTTCGCGGTCGTCGGCACGCCGAGTCCCAGGATCAGGCACACGAACGCGATGAACAGCAGCATCACGATCACGTTGCCCTGCGAGACGAGCTCGACGAACTCCGTCATCCTGAGGCCGAGGCCCGTGAGCGTGATCGCGCCGACGACGACGCCCGCCGTCGCCGTCGCGACGCCGATGCCGATCATGTTGCGCGATCCGTCGCCGAGACCGTGCACCACGTCCCGGAAGCCCGTGATCCACGTGCCGTGCGCCGGCATGCCGCGGAACGCGGCGATGAGCGGCCGCTGGGTCACCATGAGGGCGATCAACGCGACGATCGCCCAGAACGCCGAGAGGGACGGCGACATCTCCTCGACCATCAGGCACCAGATCAGCATGCCGATCGGCAGCAGGAAGTGCAGCCCGGCCTTGACCGCGGGCCAGGTCTCGAGCGCTCGCGGCTGCTCGATGTCGATGTCTTCGGGCAGGTCCGGGCACTTCGCGGCCATCCACGCGGCGCCCACGTAGAGTGCCGCGACGACGGCGCCGGCGACGTAGGCCGCGGCGCCGCCGAACGCGGCCTTCACGCCGGCGAGCAGGTAGTAGAGCGCGCCGACGACGACTATCGTGCCCGAGATGCCGAGCCCGGTGCGGATCGCCGCGTCCCTGAAGCCGCGCGGGTGGCGCTGCAGGATCGGCTGCATCCCGAGCTTCAGCGCCTCGAGGTGCACGATGTAGAAGAGGCCGATGTACGAGAGCGTCGCGGGCAGGATCGCGTTGCGGACGATCTCCGAGTAGGGAACGCCGACGTATTCGACCATCAGGAACGCGGCCGCGCCCATCACCGGCGGCATGATCTGGCCGTTCACCGACGACATCGTCTCGATCGCGCCGGCCTTGACGCCGCCGTAGCCGGCCTTCTTCATCAGCGGGATCGTGAAGATGCCGCCGGACACGACGTTGCTCACCGACGAGCCCGAAATCATGCCGTTCAGCGCCGACGAGACGACGGCGACCTTCGCCGGCCCGCCGCGCAGGTGGCCGAGCGCGGCGAAGCTCACCTGCATCATGTAGTTGCCGCCCCCGGCGCGGTCCAGCAGCGTGCCGAACAGCACGTAGACGAAGATGGTGCCGGTCGACACGCCGAGCGCGATGCCGAACACGCCCTCGGTCGTGAGCCACATGTGCGACAGCAGGCGATTGAGCGACGCGCCCTTGTGCTGGAGCACTTCCGGCAGCAGGGGACCTCCCATGCTGTAGGCGATGAACAGCGCGGCGAGCAGCGCCATCGGCCAGCCGACCGAGCGGCGCGTCGCCTCGAGCAGCAGCACGAGACCCGTCGTCGCGACGACGATGTCCGCCGCCGTCGGCTGGCCGGGCCGCGTCGCGAGCTCGCGGTAGAACAGCATCAGGTACGCGGCGGCGAACGCGCCGGCGAACGCGAACGCCCAGTCGACGATCGGCACCCGGTCGCGCGGCGAGCCCGCGAACGCGGGCCAGGCGAGGAACGCGAGGAACAGCGCGAACGCGAGGTGGATCGCGCGCGCCTCGGTATCGTTGAGGATGCCGATGCGCAGCGCGAACGGAAGCGGCGACGCGTACCAGAGCTGGAACAGCGCCCAGGCGAGCGCGACGCCGAAGATCAGCGTCGCCGTCGGTCCGCCGGGCTTGCGCGCGCCGGTGTCCGCCTTCGCGACGAGCTCCTGCAGCTCGGCGGACGCCTTCTCGATGTCGGTCGTCATGATGAGCCCGGGGTGGACGGCGAACTCCGTTCCGGCGGCCTCCCTGGGCCGCCCTGCAGGGTCGTGGCCATCGCGTGTCGGCCGCCGCGGACAGTCGCCTTGCCGTCGATCTCCGTGCGGACACCGAACGGGGATCGACGGGCGGCTCGGTCCGTTACTTGATCCAGCCCTTCTCGCGGTAGTAGCGCGCGGCGCCTTCGTGCAGAGGTGCGGAGTTGCCGTCCTTCACCATGCCTTCGGGCGTGAGGTACGCGAGCGCCGGGTGCAGCCTCTTGAACTCGTCGAAGTTGTCGAACACGGCCTTCACGACCGCGTACACGGTGTCGGCCGGCACCTTGCTCGACGTGACGACCGTGGCGAGCACGCCGTAGGTGACCGTCGGGTTCGGGTTGTTCGGATACAGGTTGCCGGCGATCGTCGCCTTCGCGTAGTACGGCTTGTCGGCGATCAGCTTGTCGACGGCGGGCCCGGTGAGCGAAACGAGCTGCGCGCCGCACGAGGTCGTCGGGTCCTGGATGTTCGCGGACGGGTGACCGACGCCGTAGAAGAAGCCGTCGATCTTGCCGTCGCACAGCGCGGGCCCGTGCTCGTCGGCCTTGAGCTCGGAGGCGAGCGAGAAGTCGCCCATCTTCCAGCCCAGCGCCACGAGCAGCTCCTCCATCGACGCGCGCGTGCCCGATCCCGGGTTGCCGACGTTGAAGCGCTTGCCCTTGAAGTCCGCGAACGACCTGACGTTCGCCTCCTTGCGCGCGACGACGGTGAACGGCTCGGGGTGCACCGAGAAGACGGAGCGCAGGTCGCCGTAGGCACCGCCGTCCTTGAACTGGGCCAGGCCCTTCGTCGCGTTGTACTGGACGTCGGACTGCGAGAAGCCCAGGTCGAGCTCGCCCGCCTTGATCGTGTTGACGTTGAACACGGAGCCGCCGGTCGACTCGACCGAGCAGCGGATGCCGTGCTTCGCGCGGTCCTTGTTGACGAGCCGGCAGATCGCGCCGCCGGCGGCATAGTAGACGCCGGTGACGCCTCCGGTGCCGATCGTGACGAACTTCTGCTGCGCGGACGCGGGAGCGCCGAACGCCGCGAGCGCGAGCGCGGCGGCGAGCGAGGCGGCGAGGGTGGTTCGCTTCATCTTGTTCTCCTTCCTTGCGGGTGGACGACGACGTGCGGTGGCTCAGAGGGACGCGATGGCGGCGTCGATCGCGGGGGCGAGCCGTTCGACGATCTCGCCCAGGTGCTCGTTGCCCGCGATGAACGGCGGCGCGAGCACGATGTGGTCGCCGCGTCGTCCGTCGATCGTGCCGCCCATCGGGTAGGTCATGAGCCCGCGAGCCATCGCCTCGTGCTTGACGCGCGCGTGGAGCTGGCCGGCGGGGTCGAACGGCGCCTTGGTCGCGCGGTCGCGCACGAGCTCGACGCCCCAGAAGAGACCGCGCCCGCGGACGTCGCCGACGTGCGGGTGGCTGCCGAAGCGCGCGCGCAGCATCGCCTCGAGCGCCGCGCCCGACGAGCGCACGCGAGCGAGCAGGCCGTCGCGCTCGATCACGCGCTGGACGGCGAGCGCCGCCGCGCAGGCGACCGGATGGCCGAGGTACGTGTGGCCGTGCTGGAAGAATCCGCTGCCCTGCGACATCGCCTCGACCAGGTGCCGCTGTGCGAGCACCGCGCCGATCGGCTGGAAGCCGCCGCCCAGGCCCTTGGCGATCGTGATCAGGTCGGGGACCACGCCCTCCTGCTCGCAGGCGTGCAGCGTGCCGGTGCGCCCCATCCCGCACATCACCTCGTCGAGGACGAGCAGGACGCCATGGCGGTCGCACACCTCGCGCACGGCGCGGAAATACCCCGGTACCGGGGTCAGCACGCCGGCGGTCGCGCCGCCCACGGTCTCCGCGACGAACGCGATCACGCGGCCGGAACCCGCCGCGACGATCGCCTCGTCGAGCTCGGCGGCGAGGCGGCGACCGTACGCCTCCGGCGTCTCGCCCTCGCGCAGGTCGCGGTACGGATAGCAGGGGGCCACGTGCGTGACGTCGATCAGCAGCGGCGCGAATTCGCGACGGCGCCATTCGTTGCCGCCCACCGCGAGCGCACCCAGCGTGTTGCCGTGGTAGCTCTGGCGCCGCGCGACGAAGTGCGAACGCTGCGGCTGCCCGATCTCGACGAAGTACTGGCGCGCCATCTTTAGCGCGGCCTCGACCGCCTCCGAGCCGCCGCTCACGAAATAGGCGTGGCTCGTGCCCGCGGGCCCGGTGCGCACGAGCTCGTCGGCCAGCGTCTCGGCGACTTCGGTCGTGAAGAAGCTCGTGTGCGCGTACGCGAGCTTGTCGACCTGCTCGTGGATCGCCGCGAGGACGTCCGGGTGCCCGTGCCCGAGACAGGAGACGGCGGCGCCGCCGCAGGCGTCGAGATAGCGGCGGCCTTCGGCGTCGGTCAGGTACATGCCGGCGCCGCCGACGGCAACGGGGGGCTTGCGGTGCAGGTGGCGGTGGAGGACGCGGGTCATGGCTCGATCGTCGGGTGGCGCGCGACGGCGCGCGGACGCCGAAGGCCGGATGGTACGACACCGCGGCGGATTTCCCGCCGAAAGGCCGCGGGCGCCGGGCGCGGGCGCCGGGAGCCGACGAACGGTGCGGTCCGGCGGCGCGGGAGGCGCTCGTGCCTCCGCCTGCGCGCCTGCGCACTCCCGTACGCCGCTATACTGGGTTGCCGCAGCACTCGGAGGACCCTGCCGACGCTTCGCGGCACGGCCGCGTGAACGGGGGCACCGTGGCAAAGAGTCCGGACGGGCGGCGACGTCTCGCGCGGCGCAGGTTCGTCGCAGGAACGGCCGCGTGCGCGGCTGCAATGGCGATCCGGGGCCGCGATGCGCTCGCGCAGGCGGCGCGAGCCGGAACGGTGCGGCTCGTGGTGGGATTCGCGCCCGGGGGCGTGTCCGACCGCGTGGCGCGCGTGCTCGCGCCCGAACTCGCCCGGTCGGCCGGCCGCGCCGCCATCGTCGAGAACGTCCCGGGCGCGAACGGCGCCCGCGCGATCGCGCGCGTGTCGGCGAGCGAGCCCGACGGCGACACGCTGCTGTTCGCGAGCTCGGCGATCGCGCATCCCGACAACGCTGCGGGCGCTGCTTCGCTGCGGCCGGTCATTCTCACGTCGACCACGCCGTTGGTGCTCGTCGTGCGCGCCTCGTTGCCGGTGCACGACGCGCGCGAGTTCGCGCGCTACCTGCCGATGCGCACCGGGACGACCTACGGGTCGGCGGGCGTCGGCAACGGCACGCACCTGTGCGCGGCGGAGCTGGTCGAGCGTCTCGGCATCGACGCGGTCCACGTCCCGTACAGCGGCTCGACCCCCGCGCTGGGCGACCTGATGGGCGGGCACATCGACTTCCTGACGATGGGAGCGACCCCTGCGCTCGCGCAGCAGGCGGCGGTGCGGATGATCGCCGTGACGACGCGGTCGCGATCGCGGCTGCCGGGGCTCGAGGGGCTGCCGACGATCGCGGAGACGATCGCGCCCGGGTTCGACTTCAGCCTCTGGCAGGCGGTGTTCGCGCCTTCGCGCGTGCCGGATGCCGACGTCGCGACGATCAACGCCCGGTTCCGCGAGATCCTCGCGTTCGAATCCGTGCGCGCCGCGCTCGCCGACGTCGGCGCCGAGGTGGTATCGGGAACGCCCGAGGATGCGGAACGCGTGCAGCGCGCGGAGGCCGAGCGGTTCCGGCGCCGGATGCAGCGTTGAACGTGTCGTGCACGGGGGGCGCGGTCCTGTCTGCGTCGTATCCCGGCGACCATCGCGAGCCCGCGGCGCCGATTCGCGCAGGAGAGGTCCTCGAGCGCGGTCCGGTGCGACTGGCGATGCCGATATACTTTCGAACAGGGCGGTACGCCGGTCGAGGCCTCCGGGTCCGACCGTCGCCGCCGGGGCGGGGGAGCCATTGGAGCGGAGTTCGCGCGGACGCGGGGGCGGTCGTGGCGGCCGGCGCAGGGCGATCGCGGGTGCGCTCGCCGGAGCGGCCGCGTTCGCGCTCCGGAGCGCGGGCGCGCTTGCCCAGGCCCATCGAAGCGCCGCGGTGCGCCTCGTCGTCGGATTCCCGCCGGGCGGCTCGGTGGATCACGTCGCGCGCGTCCTGGCCCCCGAGCTCTCGCGCGCGCTCGGGCGCGTCGTCGTCGTCGAGAACGTTCCGGGGGCCAACAGCGCGCGCGCGATCGCGCGCGTCGCATCGAGCGAGCCGAACGGCGACACGTTGCTGCTCGCGAGCTCCGCGATCGCCTATCCCGACAACGCCGCGGCAGCCGAGGCGCTGCGTCCGGTGGTCCTCGCGTCTACGGCGCCGATGGTCCTGGTCGTGCGTGCCTCGCTGCCGGTGCAGGACATCGGCGAGTTCGGGAGCTGGCTCGCGACGCATTCGGGCACGGCCTACGGGTCGTCGGGCGTGGGCAATCCCACGCACCTGGCCGCGGCGCGACTCGTCGAGCACTTCCGCATGGACGCGGTCCACGTTCCCTACGGCGGCTCGACGCTGGCGTTCGCGGACCTCGTCGCCGGACGGATCGACTTCCTGATGACGGCATCGAACTCCTCGCTCGGAAGCCACGCCTCGGTGCGCTCCCTGGCCGTCACCACGCGGTCCCGCTCCCGCCTGCCGGGACTCGACCGCCTTCCGACGATCGACGAGACGCTCGTGCCGGGATTCGACTTCGGCCTGTGGCAGGCCGTCTTCGCGCCGGCACGTACGCCGGATGCCGTGGTCGCGACGCTCGACGCGCAGTTTCGCAAGGTGCTCGAGCTCGAGTCGGTGAAGGCGGCGCTGGCCGGAGGCGGTGTCGAGGTCGTCGCCGGCTCGCCCGGCGACGTCGAGCGCGTCCTCCGTGCGGAAGCCGCGCGCATCCGCGGGAGAATGCCGCAATGAGGAGCGATGTCTCCCGCGACGATGGAACGTTCCGATGACGATGCCGGGCCGCGCGTTCCACGAGCGCCTCCGCGAGCACGCGAGCCGCATCGGGGACGTCGCGGCGATCGTCGCGCCTTCCGCGAGCATCTCCTACGGCGCGCTCGAAGTCGAGGTGCACGGGCTCGCGTCCGCCCTGCGGTCGCGCGGGATCGGACGCGGCACGGTCGCCGCGCTCACCGCGCGCGGCGAGGTCGATCATCTGCTCGCCACGCTCGCGCTGCTCGAGCTCGGCGTCCCCCAGGTCGGGCTCGCGTCGCGCGATCCGCCGGCGATGCGCATGCGTCTTGCGCGACGTGCCGGCGCGACCACCGTTCTCGGCGATCGGCCGGACGACGCCGTCGCGGGCCTTGCCTGGGTCGACCTGGGCGCCGCGCTGGCATCGGGGCGCGCGAACCCCTGCGGCGCCCCCGCGCCGGAGGTCGACGCGTCGGCACCCGCGCTCTATCTCACCGGGTCGGGCACGACCGGCGAACCGAAGATCATCCGCTTCGCGCAGCGTGACCTCGCGCTGCACGCCCGGAACCACATCGATTTCGTCGGGCAGCGCGTGCTGCGGCCCGCCCACGTCGAGTACAACAATTCGAAGCGCATGCGCCTCTACACGCTCTGGCAGGGCGGAACCTGCGTGCTCGCCGACGGCTCGGCCGAATCGCTGCACAGCCAGTGCGCCAGGCTCGGCGTCACCTGGCTCGAGTTGTCGCCGCTGCACGGGGCGGATCTGCTCGCCGCGAGCAGGATCGAAGGCAGGTTGCCGGCGTTCACGTCGGTGCGCGTCGGGGGCGCTCGCGTGCCGATCGCGCTGCGTCGTGCGATCATGGCGGAGGCTTCGCCGCGGCTCTTCGTCTCCTACGGCACGACGGAAACGTCGTTCGTCTCGGTCGCGGACCCGACGATGCACGACGATCGGGAGACGGTCGGGCCGCCGGCGGCGGGCGTGATCGCCGAGGTGCTCCTTGCCGACGGCGGGCATGCCGCCCCGGGCGAGATCGGCGAGATCCGGTTGCGCACCCCGGGGATGGCGACCGGATACGTCGGCGACGCCGCGGCCACCGCGAGGCACTTCCGCGACGGCTGGTTCGTGCCGGGCGACCTGGCCTCGCTCGGCGCCGACGGGCGCCTGTACCTGCACGGCCGCAAGGACGACATGATGATCATGAACAGCATCAACATCTTCCCCGCAGAGATCGAGCGCACGCTCGAGGCGCACCCGGCCGTCGAGGCCGCGGCCGCGTTTCCGATTCCGTCGGAGGTCCACGGGCAGATCCCCGCCGCCGCCGTCGAGCTGCGCGAGGGCTGCGCGTGCACGGCATCGGAGCTCGTCGGCTACGCGCGCGGCGCGCTCGGCGTGCGCGCGCCGCGGCGCATCGAGATCCTCGCGTCGCTGCCGCGCAACGCGCAGGGCAAGATCGTCAGGCGCGAGATCGCCGGCATGATCGACCCGAGGAAGGTCGGCGAATGAACGACCGCGAGATCCGCCAGATCCTCGCCGACGGGCTCGAGGCGGGCGCCGTGCACCAGGTCAACGACGTCTCGACCCGCGAGGCATTCCTGGCCGGGACGCGGGACCTGACCTTCGAGGAGCTCGAGATGGACAGCCTCGCCAAGATGGAGCTCTGCATCGCCATCGAGGTGGGAACGGGCGTGTCGCTGGCTCCGGAGGAGCTCGGCCGGTTCGCGTCGATCGGCGAAATTGTCACGATGCTGAGGGAGCGCCTTCATGCTTGACTGGTATGTCGCGGAGATCATGCGCCGCCAGACGGCCAACCTGATCAATCAGTTCCACATCATGCTCGAGAACATGCTGGCGCCCGCGGAGGTCTGTGCGCTCATCGACGAGTCGCGCGAGCGCGGCACGAGCCTGCCGCCGCCGGCGGCGCACTGGCTCGGGCGCATGGACACGCTGCTGCGCGGGGGCGGGCAGACCGTCCAGCCCTACGACCGCCGGATGATCAACAAGTCGGCGGCGATCTACGCTGCTCCGGGAACCGAGGCCGAGCGCTCCGGACGCACGGTCGTGGTCGCGTTCACCGGCGACGTGCACCGGCTGATGATGCCGATCGCGCTGTTCCTTCAACAGTGCCCGGCGGACCGATACGAAGTGCTCCTGCTGAGCGATTTGCGCCGGGGTCTCTATCTGCGCGGGATCGAGGGGCTCGGGTCCGACTTTCCCGAGACGATCGAGCGCATCCGGACGCTGATCCCTGCGCCGAGCGACGGCCGGGTCGTCAGCCTCGGAACGAGCGCCGGCGGGCTCGCGGCGATATGGGCGGCGGTCGAGCTGGGCCTTCCGCGCGCCGTGTCGGTGGGCGGCGTCACACCCGACGAGATCGGCGAGCGCGTCCAGACGCAGGGATTGAGCGCCGAGGGCTTCGACGAGGCGATCCGCAGGAACGCGGGTCGTCTCCCGGAGGTGCTGCTCGTGGCGGGGGAGCAGAACGAGCGCGACAGTCGCAAGGCGCAGGAAATGGCAGGCCGCCTGCCGGCCACGCTGATAAGCGTGCCCGACTGCGCGAACCACAACGTCCTCCACGCCCTGTGGTCCCGAGGCGAGCTCGGCCCGTTCCTCGAGCGCGTATTCGCGCCGCCCGCGGCGTCGCTCAACTGAGCGGTCGGCCCCGGGGCCGCGCCCCGGGCGCGCATCGTGCGTCCCCTGGCGTCATGCTTGCGCCGGTTCACGATCCGTATCGAGCCGCGGCGCACCCCGTTCCGATGCCGGCTCGCGCCGGTTTGACGGCCCGCGCGGCGGGCACGTAAGCTCGGCGGTCTCCGCCGGGGGCGCGTCGCCGCGTGTCCGGCACCTTTCGCCCCCTCGCCGGATCCGACCCGCCATGAGCGACGCTCTCGCCTACCTCGTGAAAGCCCGCCCCGAGGCGATGACCGCCTATTTCGCGTTCCTCAAGGACGCGGGAAGCCGCCTCGACCCGAAGACGCGCAACCTGATCTCGGTCATCACGAAGGTGCACGCGCGCACCGAGAACGGGCTGAAGCAGTACCTGAAGCGCGCGCTGCGCGAGGGCGCGAGCGCGGACGAGGTGATCGACGCGCTGCTGATGGCGTTCCCCGCGCTCGGACTCGCGAACATCATCTGGGCGATCGACGTGATCCTGAAGATGGACCTGCCCGAGTTCGCGCGCGCGGCGCCGCAGGCGGCCCCGGCGCCCGCACCCGCCTGGCACGACGTGGTCGCGGTGGCGGATCTCGCGGACGGCAAGGCGCTGCGCCTCGAGCGCGAAGGCCGCGGCCTCTTCGTCTGGAAGAAGGGCCGAACGATCAAGGTCTACGACAGCCTGTGCCCGCACCAGTCGACCAGCATCCCGCACCTCGCGCTGAAGGGCACGCGCCTCACGTGCCCGAAGCACGAATGGGCGTTCGACGTCGCGAGCGGCAGATGCGTGGACAAGGGCGACGCGCCGCTGAACGTGTTCCCGCACAAGGTCGTCGAGGGCAGGCTCTTCGCGCGGTGGTGAGCGGCGGGCGCCGCGGACTGACTTAGACTGCGATCCCGTCCCGTCCCGTCCCGTCCCGTCCGGTCACGCCATGTCCGCTCCGATCCCCGATATCACCGAAGCCAAGCTCGAGGGCGTCGACACGCTGCTGCATCGGCGCTGCGGCGCGCCGACGCCCATCGAGCTCGCCGACGCCGGGATCGCCCGATGAAGGCCTGCATCGTTTCGGACAGCCACGATCGCGCAGGTGCGCTCGAGGCCGCGGTCGCCGCCGCGAAGGCCGAGGGCGCCGAACTGGTCATTCACTGCGGCGACGTGATCGGCGGGAACACGCTGCGCCCGCTCGCGCGCCACGGACTTCCGGTGCACGTCGTCCACGGCAACAACCTGGGCGACCCGGGGGCGTTCGCGCGCATCGGCGCGTCGACCGGCGGGATCGTCCACTACCACGGCGCCGACGCGGAGCTCGTGCTCGCCGGCCGGCGGGTCATCGTCACGCACTATCCGCACTATGGACGGGGCCTCGCCTGCACCGGCGACTGGGACGTCGTCTGCTGCGGCCATTCGCACGAGGCGGGCGTCGTCAGGCAGCCCAACCTCGGGGGTTCGCACACGTGGATCGTGAATCCCGGTACCGTCGCGGGACTGGGCGCGCCGGCGACGTGGATCTTCGCGGATTTCGAGACGCTGACCTTCGAGATCAGGTCGCTTCCGGCGGCTGACCCGCTCGCGGATTAGTCCCGCGGTCCCGCGCGCGAACCCCCGGAATCCCGGGACGTCACCGATCGCGGCCCGACGGACCCTCACTGGGGTAGTCGGCGGCGCCGGCGCGATGACCGCGGCATGCGAGGCCGCTCGCCCGCCTCCCCGGGTTGACGGGGATCAAGTGCATCCGGCGCCGTCCCGGCTACGGTCGCGTGAGCGTCCCCGGGCCACCGAGGGCTACCGGAGCCGATCCATGTACGACAACCCGATCCGCACCGTGATGCGCCGCCGGGGCCTGGTCAAGGCGGGGCCCGACGCGACGGTGCGCAAGGTCGCGAAGCAGATGGCGCGCCGCAACGCCGGCGCGGCCCTGGTGATCGAGCGCGATCGCCTCGTCGGGATCTTCACCGAGCGCGATGTCGCGTTCCGCGTGGTGGCGGCGGGTCTCGACCCCGACGCGACGACGTTGCGCGACGTGATGACGCGCCACCCGCGGACGATCGGTCCCGAGCGGCCGTTCGGCTGCGCGCTCGCGCTGATGCACGAGAAGGGCTTCCGTCACTTGCCCGTCCTCGACAAGGGCAAAGTCGTCGGCGTGGTCTCGGCGCGCAGCGCCATGGATCCCGACCTCGAGGAGTTCCGCGCGGAGGCGCACCGGCGCGAGCGCTACCAGCGATGAATGCGGGCGCGCCAGGCGTGCCCCGGCGTCCTGCGGCGCTACATCGGCTTCCTGATCGTCATCGCCCCGCGGATCTGGCCGACCGCGTAGCCGGTGCCCCTGTCGTCCGGATAGAGCGCCTTCAGCTTCTCGATCACGGCGGGCTTCATCCTGTCGACCGGGCCGTGGCAGCCGAGGCACAGCTCCTGCGTCGGCAGCGCGCGCATGTAGCGGCGCACCTGCGCCCCGTCCACGGTCACGATCTCGGCCTTCTCCAGCGTCATCGCCGTCTCGCCGCCGGCGGCGCGGCGATCGAAGTCCTCGAGCGCGGCGCGCTCCCACGCGTCGGGCACCGCCTTCGGATTGCGGTTCCTGAGGCTCACGCGCCGGATCGCCCAGCCGGTCTCCTCGGACGCGGCCTTCGCCAACGCGGGGGCCTTGTCTCGGCAGACCTCGATCGCCCCCTCGGGGCCGCCCTTGGTGATCTCGGCCTGGAGCACCGCGAGGAGCTTGGGCGGGACCGAGGACGCGACCTTGCGCGCCTCGTCGATCCAACCGGCGTCCTGCGCGAAAGCGGGGGCGGCGGCGGCGAAGAGCGCGGCCGCGAGGAAGGGGATGCGCATGGCGTGAACTCCTGCAGGTCGATGGCGTGGAAGCGCGCGCGGATCAGTCTAACGCGACGGCGACGATCCCCCATTCGATTCGCTTATGGCCGCATCACTGGTTTCTTTCCACGCGTCCCGGATTGCCCCCCATAATCACAGGGTCTCGTCGACCCGTACGATCGTCCAGCAGGGAGGACCACGATGTTCAGCAGCAACGCCTTCGCGGCGGTTTCGGGAAGCCTGCCCGCCGGATTCATGCAGGGGTACGTCGCGCTGATGATCCTGGCGGTCATCGTCGGCACGATCGCCGACATGATCCACAAGGGAAGCGCGAAGTATTTCTTCGCCAACGCGCGCAAGTCCCGCGCCCAGGGGAAGCCGGTCGACAAGGCGTCGATCGCGGTCAAGACGCTGGCGGTGGACGTGCTCGCCTCGGGCGAGTTCTGCAACCCGCGGCGCCGTGTGGCCCACCTGCTCACGATGTACGGGTTCATCCTGTACGTCGTCACCACCGCGATCATGGTGTTCGTCTACCCGACGGCCGCGACGCCGACGCCGGCCGTGGTGCCGCAGCTCTGGTGGCTCGGCGGATTGATGGTCATGGCCGGCGGCTACTGGTTCTGGTTCTTCATCCGGGTGGACGTCGCAGCCGAGGGCAGTTCGCCTCTGCGGCTGATGCGCGCCGATCTCTTCATCGTCTCGATGCTGGCGAGCGTCACGACCGGCCTCCTCTGGGCCTGGCTGCAGGCGAGCGGCAGCGCGGCCTCGTGGGTCTTCTTCGTCCTCTACCTCCTCGCCACCACGGCGCTGTTCTGCGGCGTGTACTGGTCGAAGTTCGCGCACATGTTCTTCAAGCCCGCGGCGGCGTTCGACAAGCGGATCGCCGAGGCCGACGGCACGAACATGAACCTGCCGACGCTGGGCCGGGACGATCCCGCGCAGCGCGAGCGGCACTCGATGGAGCTCCTGCGCGACGCCCCGATGGACATGGGGCTCGGCATCAAGCGCGAAGCTCCGCGCCACTACTAGTCGTCAGCCCGCCGGTCACCGCGGAACAGAACAAGGAGCCAGCCCCTATGCCTACCTTCGTGTACATGACGAGGTGCGACGGATGCGGACACTGCGTCGACATCTGTCCCTCGGACATCATGCACATCGACAAGACCTACCGGCGCGCCTACAACATCGAGCCGAACATGTGCTGGGAGTGCTTCTCGTGCGTCAAGGCCTGCCCGCAGCACGCGATCGACGTGCGCGGCTACGCCGACTTCGCCCCGCTCGGCCACAGCGTGCGCGTCCACCGCGACGAACGGCAGGGCACGATCGCCTGGCGGATCAAGTTCCGCAACGGCACGGAGAAGAACTTCCTGTCGCCGATCACCACCAAGCCCTGGGGAGAGGCGATCCCCAATCTCGCGGAGGTTCCCGCACCCAGCAAGGAAATGCGCGACGGCGAGCTCCTCTACAACGAGCCCAAGTACATCCGCATGGATGACGGCGGGCTGCGCACGCTGCAGACGGCAGGCTTGCAGCTGAAAAAAGGGGTGTACTACTAATGGCCTTCGAAACCATCATCGAAGACGGCATCGACATTCTCGTCGTCGGTGCGGGCCTGGGCGGCACGGGTGCCGCCTGGGAGGCGCGGTTCTGGGGGAAGGACAAGAAGATCGTGATCGCCGAGAAGGCGAACATCGATCGTTCGGGAGCGGTCGCCCAGGGCCTGTACGCGATCAACTGCTACATGGGCACGCGCTGGGGCGAGAACAATCCCGAGGACCACGTCCGCTACGCCCGCATCGACCTGATGGGCATGGTGCGCGAAGACCTGCTGTTCGACATGGCCCGCCACGTCGACTCCACGGTCCACCAGTTCGAGGAGTGGGGCCTGCCGATCATGAAGGACCCGAAGACCGGGCGCTATCTGCGCGAAGGTCGCTGGCAGATCATGATCCACGGCGAGTCCTACAAGCCGATCGTCGCCGAGGCGGCGAAGAAGTCGGCGGACAAGGTGTTCAACCGCATCTGCGTCACCCACCTGCTGATGGACGAAAGCCGCGAGAACCGGGTAGCCGGCGCCGTCGGATTCAACGTCCGCACGGGCAACTACCACGTCTTCAAGTCCAGGACGGTGATCTGCGGCGCGGGCGGCGCCTCCAACATCTTCAAGCCGCGCTCGGTCGGCGAAGGCTCCGGCCGCACCTGGTACGCGCCGTGGTCGTCGGCTTCCGCCTACGGACTGATGATCGACGCCGGCGCCAAGATGACGCAGATGGAGAACCGCATCGTGCTGGCGCGGTTCAAGGACGGATACGGCCCGGTCGGCGCCTACTTCCTGCACCTCAAGACCTACACGCAGAACGGCCTGGGCGAGGAGTACGAGTCCAAGTGGTTCCCCGAGCTGCAGAAGATGGTCGGCAAGGAGTACCTCGACCCGGAAGCCTCCCACCTGACGCATCGGCCGATCCCGACCTGCCTGCGCAACCACGCGCTGATCAGCGAGATCAACGCGGGCCGCGGTCCCATCCACATGGTGACGATGCGCGCCTTCCAGGACCCGCATCTCGAAGAGGTCGGCTGGGAGAACTTCCTCGGCATGACCGTCGGCCAGGCGGTGCTGTGGGCCGCGACGGACGTGGACCCCAAGAACGAGAACCCCGAGCTCACCACCTCCGAGCCCTACGTCATGGGCTCGCACGCGACCGGTTCGGGCGCGTGGTGCTCGGGCCCCGAGGACATCTCGCCTCCCGAGTACTTCTGGGGCTACAACCGCATGACCTCGGTCGAAGGGCTGTTCGGCGCCGGCGACGCGGTGGGCGGCACGCCGCACGCCTTCTCGTCGGGATCGTTCACCGAAGGCCGCCTGGCCGCCAAGGCCGCCTGCAAGTACATCGACGACGGCAAGGGCGAGGGCATCGTCGTCTCGGAGGCGCAGATCAACCGCCGCAAGGAGGAGATCTACAAGCCGCTCGAGCACTACCGCATCTACCGCAACGCGATCGTCGCCGGCGACGTCAATCCGCACTACATCAATCCCAAGCAGGGCCTGGACCGCCTGCAGAAGCTGATGGACGAGTATTGCGGCGGCGCGACCGTCAACTACATGACCAACGAGAAGCTGCTGAACATCGGCTTGAAGAAGCTCGCGATCATGGAGGAGGACCTCGAGAACCTGGCCGCGAAGGACGTCCACGAGCTGCTGCGGGCGTGGGAGCTCAAGCACCGTCATCGCGCCGCCGAGTGCGTCACGCAGCACACGCTCTTCCGCAAGGAGACCCGTTGGCCGGGCTACTATTACCGCGGCGACGCGATGAAGGTCGACGACGAGAACTGGCACGTGCTGACGGTGTCTCGCCGCGACCCGACGTCCGGCGAGTACACGATGGAGAAGGCGCCCTGCTACCACCTCGTGGCGGACGAGAAGTAGCGCCGATCGCCCGCGCACGCGAGTGAACATCATCGAGAAGACCGACGACGAGATCCTGGCGATGGCCAAGCCCCTGTGGCGCGACCTCGTCACGCACTCGAACGAGGGCAAGTACGGCGAGTTCTCGAGGAACTTCTCCAGTTCGCTCGCGCGCGCCATGGACCAGGTCGCGGCCGGCCACCAGTTCGCGCACAGCGAGCTGGCGCGCAACCTGTCCGGGGAGTTCGACGCGCTCGGCACCATCCGCCGCGGCGAGCACGTGACCGTGCTGTTCCGGCAGCGGAGCACCAGCAAGCCGGGCGAGTGGCTCGGCCGGCTGGTCCTGGGCTACGAGGACGGCAAGGTCAGGATCTTCGGTGCATCCATCTTCTGAACACGCCGTCGGGAGCTGACGTGAGCGAAGTCGTCCGGGCCGGCAAGTTCGTCGAGCTCACCTACAAGGTGACCGACCGGAGGACCGGCCACGTCCTCACCCGGGTCGAGTTTCCGCTGGGCTACGTCCACGGGCACAACGAGATCCTGGCCCCGGCGGTCCACGCGCAGCTCGAAGGCAAGGCCGCCGGCGAGATCATCGAGGTGACGATCGACGGCAACGACATCTTCGGCCCCCGGGACGAGTCGCTGGTGTTCTCCGATCGCATCGAGAACGTCCCCGAGGAGTACCGGCAGGTCGGGACCTCCATCCTGATGGAGAACGACCGGGGGCAGACCCGCAGCTTCCTCGTCACGCACATGGACGACGATACGCTGACGGTCGACGGCAACAACCCGCTGTGCGGCCGGGAGGTCGTCTTCGCGCTCGAGATACTGACCGTGCGCGACGCCACCGACGGCGAGACGCGAGCGGGCGGGGCGATTCCCAGGGGCGCCGACGTCGACCCGTCGCTCCTGAGACCGGTTTGAGCGGCAGCCCTCCACTTGCGAGAAAGGCAACCCATGAGCGACCACAAGCCTCCACCGACCAAGGTTCCCGACGGCGTCACGCCCTACGTGACGACGCGTCAGATGCCGCCGAACGAGAAGGGCTTCGTCGGCTTCGAGACCGTCTGGAAGCGGTTCCAGAAGGAAGTCGAGTACAAGACGCCGAAGAAGCCCTAGGCAAGCCCTGACCTGCACGAGTACGCGCTCTCCGCGCGCTCGTGCAGAGCTTCTCCGCGCGACGTGCCGAGGCCGGGACCGGGTCCGCCCCCTCTCGGCGGCCCCCGGCTTTTGTGCTTGAATAGCCCCCTCGAACCGGGGACAGCGCAATGGCCGATCGGCGGCTCCAGGTGTTCCATGCAGTCGCGAAGCATCTCTCGTTCACCAAAGCGGGCGAAGCGCTCTGCATGACGCAGCCGGCGGTGACGTTCCAGGTCCGTCAGCTGGAAGACCACTTCAACACCCGGCTGTTCGACCGCACCCACGGCCGCGTCGGCCTCACGCCCGCGGGAGAGGTCGCGTTCGCTTATGCCGAGAGGATCCTGGCGCTGACGGCGGAGTTCGATGCGCGCCTGAGGGACCTGGGCAACCAGGTCGCCGGACCGCTCCTGATCGGTGCGAGCACGACGATCGCGGACTTCCTCCTGCCGCAGATCCTCGGGGAATTCAAGGCGACCCATCCTGGCGTGGCGCCGAGCCTGTTCGTGGGCAACTCCGAGGCCGTCCAGCAGCGGCTGGCCGAGCGGGCGCTGGACATCGGATTCATCGAGGGCGATTCGACCATGCCCTCGCTGGCGGGCGAGCGGCTATGCAGCGACGAGCTGCAGGTCGTCTGCGCTCCGGGACACCCGCTGGCGCGGCGCAGGTCGGTGGCGGCCGGCGCCCTCGTCGAGCACGCCTATCTCTCGCGCGAACAGGGCTCCGGCACGCGCGAGGTGACCGACCATTACCTGACGAGGGCCGGGATCGAACCCGGAGTGCTCAACGTGATCATGGAGGCGAGCAGCCCGGAAGCACTCAAGGGGCTCGTGGCGGCCGGCATGGGTTTCGCGATCATGTCGCACCTTTCCGTCCTGAAGGAAGTGCGGCTCGGCCTGCTCGTACGCATCCCGCTCTCGCCGCCGATCACGCGGCAACTGACGGCCGTCTATCCCCGGGAGCGCATCCAGTCGGGACTCGTGGGGGCCTTCGTCCAGTTCGCCAGGCGGCGGCTGGACGCACCTCCCGGCGAGGAGACGGACGGGAAGGAGCTCGGGTTCGGCGCGCGGAGCAGTGCCCCGCGAGCTTCACCTCCGCCTCGTCTCAGGCGTTGATCGTCGCGTAGTACTGCCGCAGGATCTCGAGGACTTCGGGCCGACTGAACTCCGCGGGAACCTCGGCGCCCTCCGAAAGCCATTTGCGCAACTGCGTGCCCGAGACCTGCAGCCGGTCGGCGTCGCCGTGCGGGCAGGTGCGCCCCGACGCCATGCCGCCGCACTTGTAGCACCAGAACGCGATGTCGATCTTGAGCGGTTGCGTCTCGAGCGCGCCCTTCGGCACCTGGTCGAAGACGTGGTGGGCGTCGAACGGGCCGTAGTAGCTGCCGACGCCCGCGTGGTCGCGGCCGACGATCTGGTGCGAGCAGCCGTAGTTCTGCCGGAAGACCGCGTGCAGCAGCGCTTCCCGCGGTCCCGCGTAGCGCATGTCGAGCGGGTAGCCCGCCTGCACGACGGTCTTCTTCACGAAGTACCTGTCGGCCAGCACGCCGATCGCGCGTGTGCGGACGTCGGCGGGAATGTCGCCCGGCTTGAGCGCCCCGAGCAGCGAATGGATCAGCACGCCGTCGCACACCTCGATCGCGACCTTCGCCAGGTACTCGTGCGAGCGGTGCATCGGGTTGCGCGTCTGGAACGCGGCGACGCGCGACCAGCCCAGCGACGCGAACAGCGCGCGCGTCTCGGCCGGCGTCTTGAAGAGCGATCCGTACTTCGCGGCGAAGTCGCCGGTCGACAGCACCCGGATCGGCCCGGCCAGGTTGGCCTCGCCCTGCTCCATCACGAGCTTCACGCCAGGGTGCGCGAGGTCCGTCGTGCGGAACACGGTCGCGCACTCGTGCGCCTTGTCGATCGCGTAGCGCTCGGTGACGGTCATCGTCGCGAGGAGTTCGCCGTCGTCCGGGTCGACGAGCGCGATGTCCTGTCCGACGCGGAGCGTGTCCGCGAACGCCTTGCCGGCGGAGAGCGTGATCGGGATCGGCCAGAACAGCCCGCTCGAGGTCCGCATGCCGTCGCAGACGCCCTGCCAGTCGGCATGCGACATGAAGCCGGGAAGCGGCGTGAAGCCGCCGATCCCCAGCATGATGATGTCGCCCTTCTCGCGCGAACTGACACGCAGGCGGGGCAGGCTCGCCGCACGTCGCTTCTCGGCGGCGAGCGCATCGCCTTCGAGCAGCAGCGCCTTGAGGTCGCCGCCGCCGTGGGGGTTAACCAGCGACATGGAGGAACGCTCCCGGGACTCGTCGAGGAAGGCGGCTGCCGCGGAGCATCCCCCGCAGCGGCCGGTCGATAACATCCAGAACCAAGGTCATTACCATAACGTCGACGCCTTCTTCGTCCTTGATCCAGGGCAAGTCACGCGATCGCCTGGTAGTAGAGGTTCTGCGGGTGGTTCGCCTCGGCGAAGAAATGCCAGCGCTCCGCAAGGAGGCCGGCGAACTGGAGGGCGAATGCGCCGGCGAGCGCGACCCCCGGCGCCGCGCCCGCAAGCACGGCGGCCGCAAGCACTGCGGGGAGCGCGAACCCTCCGGCCAGGAACAGCCACTTGACCGCCCGCAGGAACGGCCTGCCCCTGCCGTGGAAGAACTCGCGCGTGTTGAACGATCCGCCGAGGAAGCCCATCGACGTCTGGACGATCTTCGGGTGCTTGACGCCGATCGCCGTCTGCATCGTCGACTTGGGCCGCAGTCGCGCGTTCCGGACGAGCGACGCGACGCGTCCGGCGGCGCCCGTCAGCGTGAGGATCAGCGCCCAGCCTGCGAAGAACCGCACGAGGTCCGGTGCGGCGAACGCGCAGAAGGCGGCGGCGAGCGTGAACCCCGACGCGCCACCCATCAGCGTGAAGTTGATCGGCGTGAGCGGGGTCGACCACTCGCGCAGGAACGGCAGGCACGCGTAGATCATCCCGGTGCAGACGAACAGCGCGAACGCGAGCAGCGTGCCGGCCACGCCGAGCGCGACGGTCGCGTCGATCGCGATCCCCGAAGGCAGCGTCGCCAGCACGGGGCGATAGCCGGCGAGGTGCGCGACGCCGTAGAGGAAGACGATCGCCATGAACGCCGGCAGCACGATCACCTCGCGCGACAGCCAAGACGTGCGCCATTGCGACGCGGCGCGCCAGGCGCGCTCCGGCCGGCCGAGGTGGAAGAACGACGCGGCGAGCCCGGCGGCGAGCAGCACCAGCGCGACCAGGCTGCCGTGCGCGTAGAACGCATGACCGTCCTGCGCGGGAAGCAGGCCGAAGAGCGCGTACGCCTGCGCTGTGAAGAGCGCGAGGAACAGCCCCTGGCCGGCGCCGATCAGCGTCGTGAGCAGGAGGACGGAGGCGTCGGGTCTCATCGCGCGCTACCAGGACATGATGTCGTCGAGCGACGGCTCGGACTTCGCCGGCTTGGGCTTGAGGCCGTCGACCTTGAGCGGGTTGTCCACCCGCTCGAGCTCGTCCTCGTGGATGCGCATCGGCGTCTTGCGCCGGGGCAGGTAGTGGTTCGACGGGTGCGTGCCCCACTCGGGCATCAGCGGGTAGCCCGCGTGGTCGCGGATCGCCTGCGAGACGACCGACTCGGGATCGTGGATGTCGCCGAAGAGCCGCGCGCTCGTCGGGCACGCGAGCACGCACGCGGGCTTGCGTTCGGCCTCGGGCAGCGCCTTGTCGTGGATGCGGTCGACGCAGAGCGTGCACTTGGTCATCACCTTGCGCACCGGGTCGACCTCGCGCGCGCCGTACGGGCACGCCCACGAGCAGTACTTGCAGCCGATGCACTTGTCGTAGTCGACGAGCACGATGCCGTCCTCGGCGCGCTTGTACGACGCGCCGGTCGGGCACACGGGGACGCACGGCGGGTCTTCGCAGTGCAGGCACGACTTGGGGAAGTGCACGGTCTGCGTGTTCGGGTACTCGCCGACCTCGAAGGTCTGCACGCGGTTGAAGAACGCACCGGTCGGGTCCTTGCCGTACGGCTCGAGATCCGCGAGCGGCCCCGCCGTGCCCGACGTGTTCCACTGCTTGCAGCTGGTGACGCACGCGTGGCAGCCCACGCACACGTTGAGGTCGATGACCAGGGCGAGCTGGGTCATTGATCCTCCCCCCGAAGCGAACTGCGTTCGCTTCCCCCCAGAGGGCGAGCGCCGGAGGGTCGCCCCCCCGTTGCTCGCTTCGCGAGCTTCCCCCCGAGGGGCAGCGCGCCCTCGGGACGGCCCAGCGGGCGCGCGGACGGCCCTGCGGCGGTGTGGCCCCCCCGGGGCGAACTGCGTTCGCCTCCCCCCCGGGGGCGAGCGCCTTGGGACGGCCCTGCGGCACTCATCGCATGGCCTCGTCGATGTCTGCGCGCAGCATCACGGTCGGGCCTTCCGTCCCGCGAACCAGGCGAGCACCGACGGTGCCGACGCGGCGGTTCCCGGAGCCGCGGGCACGGCTTCCGCGCGCGGCGAAGTCTCCTCGGGCTCGCCTTCCCCGGCGGGACGGATGCGCACGCGCACGTCGTACCACGCCGCCTGGCCGGTGACCGGGTCCGAGTTCGAGATCGTGCCGCCGGCGTCGGGCAGCTCCTCCGAGATCACGTGGTTCAGCAGGAAGCCGCGCCGCGACTCGTTGGCGTCGGGCGAGAGCCGCCACGCGCCGGGCGACTTGCCGATCGCGTTCCAGGTCCACACGGTGCCCGGCTCGACGGCTTCCGAGTACATGCACATGCAGCGCACCTTGCCCCACGGCGACTCGACCCACATCCAGCCGCCGTCCTCGATGCCCGCCTCGCGGGCGACGCGCGGGTTCACGTACAGGTGGTTGTGCGTGTGGATCTGGCGCAGCCACGCGTTCTGCGAGTCCCACGAGTGGTACATCGCCATCGGCCGCTGCGTCACCGCCGAGAGCGGATAGGCGGCGAGGTCGGTGCGCGCGGTCTCCAGCGGCTCGTAGTAGAACGGCAACGGATCGAAGTACGTCTCGACGCGCTTGCGCAGGTGGTCGGGCGGCTGGCGCGAAATGCCCCTGCCCTGCGCCGCGAGCCGGAACTTCTGCAGCACCTCGGAGTAGAGGTGGATCAGGATCGGCTCGGCGTAGCGCTGGATGCGGTTGCGCTGCGACCACTCGAGGTAGCCCTTGTTCCAGTTGCGCATGTACTGGTAGGAGGGCGGCAGCCGGTAGTGGTAGACGCAGTTGTTCTTCTCGTACATCTCCCACTGGCGCGGGTTGGGCTCGCCGCGCAGGAACTTCTCGCCGCCCGTGCCGCGCCAGCCGGCGAGGAAGCCGATGCCCGAGCCGGCGTCCGTCTCGTAGTTGACGATGAAGTCGGGGTAGTCGCGGAACTTGCGCGTGCCGTCGGGGCGCACGAACGCGGGGAGCTTCAGCCGCCCGCCGAGCTCGATCAGCACCTCCTGGAACGGCTTGCACTCGCCGGTCGGCGGGACCACCGGTATGCGCACCGAGTCGACCGGGCCGTCGAACTCCGAGATCGGCCGGTCGAGCATCGACATCACGTCGTGGCGCTCCAGGTAGGTCGTGTCGGGCAGCACGAGGTCGGCGAACGCGGTCGTCTCGGACTGGAACGCGTCGCACACGACGAGGAACGGAATCCGGTACTCGCCGTCGTCGCCCTTGTCGTTGAGCATGCGGCGGACCTCGGACGTGTTCATCGTCGAGTTCCACGCCATGTTCGCCATGAAGATCATCAGCGTGTCGATCGGGTACGGATCGCCGCGCCACGCGTTGGTGATGACGTTGTGCATCATCCCGTGGACGGCGAGCGGGTACTCCCACGAGAACGCCTTGTCGATGCGGACGGGCCTGCCCTCGTCGTCGACGAACAGGTCGTCGGGCTCGGCGGGCCAGCCGAGCGCGAGCCCGTCGAGCGGATGGTCGGGCCTGACCGCCAGCGGCGTGTTCGGCGTCTTCGCGCACGGCGGGATCGGGCGCGGGAACGGCGCCTTGTGGCGGAATCCGCCCGGACGGTCGATCGTGCCGAGCAGCGTCATCAGGATCGCGAGCGCGCGGATCGTGTGGAAGCCGTTCGAGTGCGCGGCGAGACCGCGCATCGCGTGGAACGCGACCGGGTTGCCGGTGACCGTGTCGTGCTCCTTGCCCCACATGTCGGTCCACGGGATCGGGAGCTCGATCTTCGCGTCGCGCGCGGTGATCCCCATCTCGTGCGCGAGGCGTCGGATCGCCTCGGCCGGGATGCCCGTGATGCCGGAGGCCCACTCCGGCGTGTAGGCGTCGACGCGATCCTTCAGGAGCTGGAAGGATGGCTTGACTTCGGTGCCGTCGGACAGCCGGAACGAGCCCAGCAGGAACGGGTCGGTGCCCTCGGTGTGCGTGATCACCGGACGGTTCGTCCCGCGGTCCCACCACAGCTTGTTCTGCGGATCGAAGCAGCCTTCCTCCTCGGGAACCTCGGTGCGGATGAACATGCCGAACTCGTCGTTCGACTCGTCCATGTTCACGAGCTGTCCGGCGTTCGTGTACCGCACGAGGAAGTCGCGGTCGTAGAGCCCCAGCGCGATCAGCTCGTGGATCAGCGCGAGCAGGAGCGCGCCGTCGGTGCCCGGGCGGATCGGCAGCCACTCGTCGGCGATCGCGGAGTACCCGGTCCTGACCGGATTGATCGAGATGAACCGACCGCCGTCGCGCTTGAACTTCGAGATGGCGATCTTGAGCGGATTGCTGTGGTGGTCCTCGGCCGTGCCGATCATCACGAACAGTCGCGCGCGCTCGAGGTCCGGGCCGCCGAATTCCCAGAACGAGCCGCCGATCGTGTAGATCATGCCGGCGGCCACGTTCACCGAGCAGAAACCGCCGTGCGCCGCGTAGTTCGGCGTGCCGAACTGCCGTGCGAACAACCCGGTCAGCGCCTGCATCTGGTCGCGGCCGGTGAACAGCGCGAACTTCTTCGGGTCGGTCGAGCGGATCTTCGCGAGGCGGTCGGCGAGCGTCGCGTAGGCCTCGTCCCACGAGATCGGCTCGAACTCGCCGGCGCCGCGCTCGCTGCCGGGCTTGCGCCTGAGCGGTTTCGTCAGGCGCGCGGGCGAGTACTGCTTCATGATCCCCGAGCTGCCCTTGGCGCAGATGACGCCCCTGTTCAGCGGATGGTCGGGGTTGCCCTCGATGAAGCGGACCTCGCCGTCGCGCACGTGCACGCGGATGCCGCAGCGGCACGCGCACATGTAGCACGTCGTGTTCCGCGTCTGCGTCGTCGCACCGGGGGAGGGCGCTGCGGTCGGGTCGTGGATCGGGATCGAGGCCATGTCGGAAGTCCTCCCCGCGGGCGCACGGAGCGCCTCGGGGAAGCTGTCCATATCAACTTCGGCGGCAGGAGGTGTCAATCCCCGCAACGGGGAAGCTTGACCGTACGGAGCTACCCGGACGGGTAGTAGGCGTTCGTTCCCGGCTTCCGGCGACGCGACGCGCGCGTCATCGATTCCTGACGACGAGGACCGCGCACCCGGCGTGTCCGACGACGTTTTCCGCGACGCTGCCCGGCATCAGGCGCTCGAGCGCCCCCGGGTGCCCATGGCGGCCGATCACGATCAGGTCGGCGCCCGCGGCGGTCGCGAGTCGCCCGATCGCCTCCGGCGCGCCGGAGGCGGGTGAGGTGCGCCTGGTCCCGGGGCCGGCCGCATCCGCGGCGCGGTCGATCCACGGAGCAGCGTCCTGGCCGGCCTTCGACACGATGCCCGCGATCGAAAGCGCCAATCCGTCCTGCGCGGCGAGTCGCGCGGCGACGCGCGCCACCGCCGGCGCCGTCGTCGCGTCGTCGACCGCCGCGAGCACGCCGCGAGTCCAGGCCTTCGCCGCGCGCGGCACCATGAGCACGTCGCAGGGGGCCCGCATCGCGACCTTGCCGACCATGTCGCCGACCAGCCGCTTCGCGAGGAAGCCCGTTCGTCCGCGCCTGCGCAGGACGACGAGGTCGGCGCGGCGCTCCTCCGCCTCGGCGACGATCGCCCGCCAGGCTTCCGCTTCGCGCCGCACGGCCGCTTCCAGCAGGACGCCCGCGATGCGGGCGTCCGCCTCGAGCCGCTCGAGGCGCGAGTGCGCCTCGTCGTCGGCACGCTCGGCGAGCTCCGGCGCCACGGCCTCGTATTCCGCGTTGGTGACGAGCGGCTCGACCGCGGAAAGCGGCGTGCCCCAGCGCAGCGCGAGGTCGAACGCGAGGCGCTCCGCGCCCGAGTCGAACTCGGTGTGCTGGGTCGCGAGCAGGATCCGGCCGTAGGGGGCGGTCACGGCATTCAATGGCCGGCGACGAGGAACCCGGACGCGGCGAACAGGAGCACGAGCGCGATGAGCCCCGCGATCGTCGCGAGCATGCGCTCGCCGCGCCGCCAGTAGTCCGGGATGATGGCGAGGAGGCAGGGCAGCGAACACGCGGACAGGAGCGCGATGCCGGCGATGCTCGCGTACTCGCCCTTCGCGAGGAGCCCGATCCAGTCCCAGCCGGTCGGCGCCCCGGTCTTCGAGAGGTAGGCGTCGAGCGGAAGTACCCAGAGCCGGGGCAGCTGGTCGTGCGGGATGTGCGCGGACAGGAGCCCGGTCACGTAAGCCGCGAAGGCGAGGACGAGGACGACGAAGCCGGTCCTCGTGCCCCATCCGAGCAGCGTCGCGTAGTGCAGCTGCTCGGGCGGCTGCGCCGGCTTCTCGTCGCGTGCGCTCATCCGGTCACCCCGCGAATCCCAGTCCCTTCTGCAGCGCCCGCGCTCCCGCGAACAGGAGCAGGCCGAGCACGAGCTTCCGCACGACGGACGCCTTGAGCACGGACAGGAGCCGCGCGCCGATCTGCGCGCCGAGCATCATGCCGATCACGGAAGGCACCGTGAGGACGGCGAGCGTCGCCCCCTTGTGCAGGTAGACCCACGCCGCCGACGAGTCGACGAGCGACAGGATGAAGCCCGAGGTGCCCGCCGACACCTTGAGCGGGGCGCCCATCACGAGATTCAGCACCGGCACGTTGGCCCAGCCGGCGCCCATGCCGAACATGCCCGCGAGCACGCCGATGCCGGTGAACAGCACGAGCGCGAGCGGCGTGCGGTGGACGTTCCAGGGATGGTTCCTGCCGGTCGCGCGGTCGTGATAGACGCCGTGGATCGCGAGCGCGGCGGCGAGGCGGTCCGGCGTAACCGAAGCGCCCGACTCCGACTTGGGCGCCGATGCCATCAGCGCGACGATGCCCAGGATCGTGACGCCGAGCGCGACCTGCACGACCTGCGCGGACATCGCGAGGCCGATCAGCGCGCCGGCGATCGAGCTCGCGGAGGCGAGGAGCGCGAGAGGCAGCGCGAGCCTCAGATCGGCGAGACCCGCGCGCAGGAGGCTGGGGCCCGCCGACAGCGCGCTCGCCAACGCGACCAGGAGGCCGGTGCCCCGGACGAAGTCGAGGTGGAACGGGAAGAAGCCGCTGACGATCGGCACGAACAGCACGCCGCCGCCGACGCCGGCCGGGACCGCGACGATCCCGAGCGCAAAGCAGACGAAGAACAGCGAGAGCGGCCACACCCACCACGGCAGGTCCGCTCCCGCGTCGGCACCCGCGGCGAGCGCCGGCTCCGCGGCCAGGGCCAGGGCCAGCCCCGCCGCCGCGAGCATCGACAGCGCGACGGCGCGCCGCACGATCGGCCGCATTGGCCGATCGGCGAACGATGGTTCTGGAATCGAAGTCACAGACGGAAGCCCTCGTCCTCGCCACGATGCCACTCTGGCCGGCGGCGGAGGGAAACGCTTTATCGCCGTTGCTTGCCGGGATGTCCATACCCATCTGGGGGGAACGGATAGCCCGGATGGGGAGTCCAAAAAGCGGTGTTTCCTTGCCCGGCCCGATGCCCAGGGACGATAATGGCCGCGAGGCCGGCGACCGGGGCAGGAGATCACGGATGCCGGGCGATCGGATGCGCCGAGCCGGTGCGTCCTCGAGGAGGGAAGTCGGAATGCCGGATTCGCTGGGCAGCGTGCGTGTCGTCGCTCCTGGCCGCCCGTCGGGCGGGGCCGGTGCGCCGGCGCGTGACCTCGAGCCGCCCGACTTCCGCGAGGTCGACCTGCGGGACGCCATCGCGCCGATGCTCGACGCCGTCGTCCACTTCGCGGGGGCCGCCGCCGGCGCGATCCGGCTGTCCAGGCCGGGCCGGTCGGGTCTGGCCCCCGTCGTCGTCGCCGGGCCCGGCGCGAGGGGCGCTTCGGGCGAAGGCGTCCTCGCCCGCTGGTGCAGTCAGTGTGCCGAATCCGCGGATCCGGCGAGCGCGTGCGTGCGCAGCAACCTGTGCGGCCACGACGAGCGCCTGCCGGCGCGCCGCCTCGAGTCGGTCTGCAGGCACATCCTCGTCGTCCCGCTGCACCACGCCGGGCAGCAGGTCGGGATGCTCGACCTCGTGTTCGACGCGCCATGCGAGCTGCCGACGGGGATGCCGGCGATGCTGCAGGCGGCGGGCGACCTGATCGGCATCTCGCTCGAGAAGACGCGACTGGCGGACGAGGTGCTCCGCATCACGCTGATGAACGAACGGCAGGCGATGGCGAGCGAGGTCCACGACTCGATCGCGCAGGGCCTCACCTACATGCGGATGCGCATGAGCCTGCTCTCCGATGCGATCCGCCAGCGCGACGAGCTTCGCGCGTTCAAGTACTGGAGCGACGTCGACGACTCGCTGACGCAGGCTCACGCCCGCGTGCGCGAGCTGATCACCTGTTTCCGCAGCCGGATGGACCCGCAGGGTCTCGTCCACGCACTGACCGCGACGGCCGAGCGGTTCGCCGACCGCACCGGCGTCGAGCTGACCTTCGCTAACCGGGTGCCGGACTTCAAGCTCGCGCCGTCGCGCGAGGTCGAGGTCTTCCACATCGTGCAGGAGGCGCTCGCGAACGTCGTCCGGCACGCGAACGCGCGCCGCGCGTCGCTGACGCTCGACCGCAGGACGGCGGGCTACGAGATCGTGATCGAGGACGACGGCGTCGGCCTGGTGTCCGACGTTTCCGACCGCGGCGAGCGCGGCGGCCACTACGGGGTCGAGATCATGCGCGAGCGAGCGCGGCGCCTGGGCGGCGAGGTGTCGATCGAGTCCGCACCCGGGCGCGGAACGCGCGTGCGCCTGACGTTCGCGGAACAGGGAGCGAGCCGCGAGGAGTCGTCCCGCGCCGACGGGCCGCCCGGCGGCGGACGACGCGTCCTCGCGGCGGAGGGGCACGAAGCCGCGTCCGCGGCAAGCATGGGGGGGCGCGATGGTCAGTGCGCCGACGGGCCGCCCCGAGGCGCACGCCCCCTCCTGGAGGGGGTGCGCGATGCCGCGGCAGCGGCAAGCCTGGGGGAGCGCTAT